>NZ_AP023366.1:1550000-1850000 GCF_015097055.1 Effusibacillus dendaii | reverse complement strand
TTTTTCGCGTCCACGAAAGGGGTCAAGCGGTATACCGACTTTACATACAAAGCGGATGACTTTTTTGTGTTCGGAAAAGAGACAAAAGGGCTGCCCAACGAACTGATTGCGGCTAATCTCGATACGTGCATCCGGATTCCGCAAGTGTCGGACGCGCGTTCTTTGAACCTGTCAAACGCAGTGGCGATTGTGATCTATGAGGCGCTGCGGCAGCAGGGATTTCCGGGTTTGGGTTGAGACCGGACGATCGGGCTGATGACGATCCGGGCTGATGACGATCGGCAGATTGTTGGCGGCAGATTACCGATTCCGCTGCAACCAGACCATTTGTAAACCTCCTTTGATCCTCTTGGCGCTGTGCCGAATGCATTGTTCGACTGATGCACCGATACGTTCCGCTTCCGTCTGAAGATCCATATCTAACATGGTCTTGCAGATGATTCGCAGCGTAAGCAGCGTTATATCATGGGATATGTTGCGTGTTTGCTTGTCCTGCCAATCATTCAACATGCTGTTTGCCAGATCGATGACAGTTTTCGTATAGGATTCGATATTGGACCGAACAAAAGCGGGCATCATGATGCGCTTTTGTTTGTCGTGCAACTGTCCCTCGGAGGTTAGCAGTCCTTCGCCGGCAGTTTGCTTGAGAACGGCAGAGGAACGTCCTTTGACAAAACTTTTTTCCTTGGTCACGAGGATTTCTTTCACCACGTCGGGGTGATGTACGATAAAAGAGGGACGGTTGCGGCTGGGATAGAGAGATACTACATCCGCCACCTTGCGTGAAGCCAGTATGAACCCGAGTGGATTCCGTTGGAACCACAGATAATTTTGCAGCCGACTTCCGGGCATCAGTTCAAACTTGACCATGGGAACCTCCCTGCCTGTGGTCTAGTGCCTGGATCAGAGACTGGATTGTACGTTAGTATCTTTATATCAAATGAAACGCAAGTCCACAATTTAATTGAATATTAATCTGCGAGCAAAACCCATCACAACCCAACACCTCGCTGCAGAATCAATAACGGCTGAAATCCGCTTGGTTGAATCCACTTCCCGCTTTCGGTAAGCTAGAGAAAGATGTCGAAAGGCTTTCAGATGGGAAGGGGAAATCGTGATGATCAACACGCTTTTGTTCGATTTGGACGGCACGCTGCTGCCGATGGATCAGGAGAAATTTACGAAGGGCTATTTTAAATATTTGATTCCGCATGTGATGCATCTGCTCGACCGGGAAAAAGTGGTCGGGCAGCTTTGGGCTTCTACCGAAAAAATGGTACGGAGTGACGATCCTGACAAAACGAATGAAGAAGTATTTAAGGAACACTTTCTGTCTGAAACAGGGCTTCGGGAAGCGGACATTTGGCCGATTTTTCTCGACTTTTATGCAGGCGAATTTGGCGAGTTGAGCCATTTGACCGATCCGAATCCCCTGTCGCGAACAGTCGTGCAGACGGCGGTGGAGAAAGGATATGAGGTGGCGCTGGCTACCAATCCACTGTTCCCACGTTCCGCGATTGAAGCCCGGATGCGTTGGGCCGGTGTGGCGGATATGCCGTTCAAGCTGGTAACGACGATGGAGGAGATGCATTTTTGTAAACCGAATCCGAACTATTATCGGGAAATCCTCCAAAAAATCGATAAACAGCCAAGCGAATGCATGATGATTGGAAACGACGGATATGAAGATATGGTTGCCGCCAAACTCGGCATGCGAACCTATTTGGTCACCGACTGTCTGATCGAAGAAAATCTGGTTCCGGAATGGATTCACCAGCAGGGCAGTATGCACGAACTGTTGACTTTTATCGAATCGCTGCCCGAGTTGAACGCTTTCAACGAGTAGAATGGCGACGATCGGGGTTTTGTCAGATACGCATTTGCCAAAAAAAGGTCCGCAGTTGCCTGGGATTGTACTCGATAAGCTGCAGGGCGTCGATCTGATCCTGCATGCTGGCGATTTGACGACTGTCTCTGTGCTGCAATCCCTGACCCAAATCGCCCCTGTGCAAGCGGTAGCCGGTAATGTGGATCCGCCAGAGTTGGCCGCACAACTTGGCTGGACGAGAATTGTCAATGTTGCTGGAAACCGGATCGGTCTCACGCACGGACATTTGGGTCACGGCAAATCGACTCCGGAACGGGCCTGGAACACGTTTGCGGGGCAGCGGACAGACATTATCATCTTCGGCCACAGCCATATTTCGCATGAAGAGTGGCGGGATGGGGTGCTGCTGCTGAATCCGGGATCGCCGACCGATAAACGGCGGCAGCCGAATTTTTCATTCTGCCTGTTACATATAAGTCAACAGATTGAGATCGAGTGGGTGTTTTTTGTATAAAAGCTGTTAACCCCGTTAATACTGGCTGAATATAAAAGCCATTTATTCAGGAAAGCGGGGATAGGGATGACGAAAACACTGGGACAAAAAATTCGGGAACTGCGTATGCAGAAAGGGATGACACAGGGCGATCTGGGCGGCGGACGAGTAACTCCAAGCATGATCTCGCAAATTGAAGCGGATAAGGCAAACCCGTCACATCGGCTGTTGAAATGGATTGCCGATCGGCTGGAAACTCCGATTGAATTTTTCTTGACCGACATGCAGCTGCAAAGCGAGAAAATCAGTTCATTCCGGTTTGCCAAGGCACTGATCGAAGCGGGGGAGCCAGGTCAGGCAGTTGTCCTTTTGGAGCCGCTGGCAGACGGTCAGTCGCTGCCGATGTATCAACAAGAGATTCAGCAGGATCTTGCCACCTGCTACCGGAGTACCGGGCAACTGGACAAGGCAGCCAAACAGCTGGAGGAGATTTTTTCAGGCTTGTTGGTGAAACGGGATTTGCAGGCGATGGTGCAAGTGTTGTTTGAAATGGGAAGCATCGAAAAAGAGCGCAACCAGTTATCGGTAGCCGTATATCACTGGAATCGGGCCAATCAACTTTACGAAGAGATGGACAGCCCTGATCCGTTTCAATGGGGGAAATTGCTGCGGGAACTGGCGGAACTGCATACGATTATGGGCGATCTTGAATCGGCTCGCGCTGTTTACGAACAGGCGATGACGGTTCTTTCCGGCACGGAAGACCTGCGCGGAATCGCCGATATGTACCTGAAGCTAAGCCGTATATACAGGGACAAAGGTTCTTATGAAGAAGCTGCCCGCTATGCGGAACATGCGTTAAGCATTCATAAAGGTTTCAACAATCTGAAAACGGCCGTGCAAATTAAAGAAATGTGCGCCATGCTGAAGGCGGAACAGGGATTCCCGAAAGAAGCGGTCACGATTCTTACCGAATGTTTAAGTGAATATGAAAAATACGGTTTTGCGGACCGCCTGGGATCGGTGCATGGCTCGTTGTCGATTATCTATTTACGGATGCGCCAGTTGGATCTGGCGAAATCGCATTGCCAGACTGCGATTGCACTGGCAAACGATGATGCGGAACGGGCAGCGCTTTACCGGACATGGGCTGAAACAGCGAAGGAAGAAGGAAATTTGCAAGAGGCAAAAGACTTCGCGCAAAAATCGGTGCAATTTTTCAATCGGGTCGGTATGTCCCGTGAATTGATGATGTCGTATTCGCTGCTTGGCAATTTGTGCAAAGCATCAGGAGATTTGTCAGGCGCTTTGCAGGCGTTTGAAGAAATGCAAGGCGCGTTGCAATCGAACCTGAAACACCGGGGTATTGTGTTATAAACCTAGGTCCACAGGCATAATGGCCTGTGGGTCTTTTTTTGTAGTCACAGGCGATGTCCAGATCATGCAGGTGAAAAATATCCGCAAGAAACAGCCTTTACCGAAAAATAAGGGAAGGCTGTTTCTGTTCATATTCTGCAATCTTCAGAAAATGGGCGGCGACAAGGAAACGGACAAGCGAGGCTTGCATACAAATAGTTATACGAACGGTTAGCCTCTAATATATTGAACAAAGACGAAAAGCCGGGAGTCGTAGGCGAGAGCAGCAATTTAATGTCTGTGTGCAATGAATCTTGGCATATCTCGCCTCGGCGGCACCCCCTAAGGGGGCAAAGTCGCACCGCAGCAGTCAACTGCCGGGTCGCGCTATCTAGCCGCCGGGTCTCGCTAAGGGGGAGTAGAATGGATATTCTGAATCGACTTCAAGCGTACAGGACTCAGGAACAACAGCTCGCCTGGCAGGGCACTTTTGTCGACTATCTTGAACTGGTTCGCAAAAACCCCAAAATTGCCGAAACCGCACATTCCCGCATCTATCATATGATTGAGGCGGCGGGGATTGATACAGATGAGAATGGAAGAAAACATTACCGATTTTTTGAAAAAGAAATTTTTGGACTTGAGGAACCGCTAGAACGCCTGGTGGAAGAATATTTTCATTCGGCTGCTCGCCGACTCGATGTCCGAAAGCGGATTTTGCTCCTGATGGGGCCTGTTAGCGGCGGTAAATCAACAATTGTCACGATGCTGAAAAAAGGTTTGGAGCAATATACCAGAACCGCAGAAGGGGCTGTTTATGCGATCAAAGACTGCCCGATGCACGAGGAGCCGCTGCACCTGATCCCGCAGGAATTGCGACCTGAAATTGAAAAGGAGCTCGGTATCCGGATTGAAGGAAACTTGTGCCCGGCCTGTCGAATGCGGCTGCAGAACGATTATAACAACCGTGTGGAAGATGTGCCGGTGGAGCGGGTTGTATTTTCCGAGGACGATCGGGTAGGAATTGGTACATTCTCGCCATCGGATCCAAAATCGCAGGATATTGCCGATTTGACGGGGAGCATTGATTTTTCAACGATCTCTGTTTACGGATCCGAATCGGACCCGCGTGCGTACCGGTTTGACGGCGAATTGAACAAAGCGAACCGGGGCTTGATGGAATTTCAGGAAATGCTGAAGTGTGACGAGAAGTTTCTCTGGCATCTGCTGTCCCTGACGCAGGAAGGGAATTTTAAAGCGGGTCGGTTTGCGCTCATTTCGGCCGATGAAATGATCATCGCCCACACGAATGAAACAGAATACAAATCGTTTATTTCAAACAAGAAAAACGAAGCGTTGCAGTCCCGCATGATCGTCATGCATATCCCTTACAATCTTAAAGTATCGGACGAAGTCAAAATTTATGAAAAGTTAGTTAAGCAAAGCGATCTGCAAAATATCCACATCGCGCCGCACACGTTGCGCACCGCCTCGATTTTTTCGGTTCTGACGCGATTGAAGGAATCGAAAAAGCAGGGAATGGATCCGGTCAAAAAAATGTACCTGTACGACGGCAGTGAAGTGGAAGGATTTAAAGAAAAAGATGTACAGGAACTGAAGGCGGAGTCGCCCGATGAAGGAATGAGCGGCATCGATCCTCGTTATGTCATCAACCGGCTGTCGAGTGCCTTGATTCGCCGCGATACGACCTGCATCAATGCATTGGACGTACTGCGGGCGATCAAGGATGGGCTTGATCAGCATGCGTCGATCACCAAAGAGGAAAAGGAAAAGCTTTTGAACTTCATCTCATTGGCCCGTAAAGAGTATGACGAAGAAGCCAAAAAAGAAGTGCAGAAAGCGTTCGTATATTCGTATGAAGAGTCGGCCAAGACGCTTTTGGAAAACTATCTCGATAATGTGGAGGCATACTGTAACTGGCAGCGCATCAAGGATCCCATTACAGGGGAAGAAATCGATCCGGATGAAAAGCTGATGCGCTCGATTGAAGAGCAGATCGGTATTTCGGAAAATGCGAAAAAGGCGTTTCGGGAGGAGATTTTGATCCGGATCTCGACTTATGCGCGGCGCGGCAAGCGATTTGATTACAATTCGCATGAACGGCTGCGGGAAGCGATTGAACGGAAACTGTTCGCCGATTTGAAGGACGTGGTAAAAATCACCACCTCGACAAAAACGCCGGATGCCACACAGCTAAAGAAAATCAATGAAGTCACCAAGCGTTTGATCGATGAACATGGGTATTGCTCCGTATGTGCAAATGAACTGCTGCGATATACCGGCAGTTTGTTAAATCGATGAGTTGTGAGGCAGATCGGATTTCCGGTCTGCCTTTGTACACAGGACTGAATTTTTAGAGATGCACTGCGCATCCAAGGTTTTAAAGGAGGTTACACGCATGATCCGGCCAACTTTTATTCTGTCACGGGAAGACTGGTCGCTTCACCGGAAAGGGCAGCAGGATCAGCAGCGGCACCAAGAAAAAGTGCGAGAAGCGATTAAGAAAAACCTGGCCGACCTGATTAGTGAAGAAAGCATTATCATGTCGGACGGAAAGCAGATTTTGAAGGTGCCGATCCGTTCATTGGATGAATACAGGTTCCGATACAACTACAACAAACAGCCGCACGCGGGACAGGGGGACGGCAACTCGCAGGAAGGCGACGTGCTGGGGCGCGATGGCGATCCGAGGCAAGCCGCTCCGGGACAAGGCGAAGGCGCTGGTGACCTGCCGGGAATCGACTATTATGAAGCAGAAGTGACATTGGAAGAGCTGGAAAAAATGCTGTTTCAGGATTTGGAACTGCCCAATCTGAAACAAAAAACGCACGATCAAATCACCGTTCCCGACATTCGTTTCAACGATATACGGAAGAAAGGCATTATGAGCAACATCGACAAGAAACGGACGATCATGGAGACATTGAAGCGCAACGCTCTCAACGGGGCCCCCGGTATCCATGGCATCAGCCCGGAAGATCTGCGGTACAAAACATGGGAAGAAGTACGGGTTCCAAACAGCAATGCAGTCGTGCTCGCCATGATGGATACCTCCGGCTCAATGGGCACATTTGAGAAATATATCGCCCGTACCTTCTTTTTCTGGATGACACGGTTTCTTCGCACGAAATATGAACATGTCGATATTCAGTTTATCGCTCACCATACGGAAGCCAAACTCGTTACGGAAGACGAGTTTTTTACAAAAGGGGAAAGCGGCGGCACGATCTGTTCCTCCGCCTATCAACTGGCGCTCGATCTGGTCCAAACGAAATATCCGCCTGATCGGTATAATGTATACCCGTTCCATTTTTCGGATGGAGACAATTTGACGTCCGACAACGAAAAATGTGTGCGTCTGATCCGTGAACTTGCATCTCTCTGCAACATTTTCGGCTATGGGGAAGTGAATCAGTATAACCGGTCCAGCACGCTGATGAGCTCCTATAAACATATCCAGGATCCTAAATTCAAATCGATTCTAATTCGCGAAAAGAATGATGTATACAAAGCGCTGACTACATTTTTCAAAAGGGATTCGCAATCCGCGTCGTAAGTGTTCAGGCAGAAGGGGGAGCGTAAATGACAAACGAAGAGATCAAACTGCTTGAAAAGTCGATTGAGCAGATGACCGATCTCGCTCGGTCGTTCGGACTCGATTTTTACGAGATGCGGTATGAAATTTGTCCGGCAGACATCATTTACACGTTTGGCGCTTACGGCATGCCCACCCGCTACTCGCATTGGAGTTTTGGAAAAGCGTTTCACAGAATGAAAATGCAGTACGATTTTGGGCTCAGCCGGATTTATGAACTGGTTATCAATTCGGATCCCTGTTATGCGTTTCTGTTGGATGGCAACACGCTGCTGCAAAATAAACTGGTCTCCGCCCACGTGTTGGCGCACTGCGATTTTTTCAAAAACAATGCGCGGTTTTCCCACACCTCCCGCTATATGGTGGAGAGCATGGCAGCGGCGGCCGACCGCATCCATTCCTATGAAATGCAGTACGGCAAGCTGGCGGTGGAAGATGTATTGGATGCGGCGATGGCGATTCAGGAGCATATCGATCCTTCTTATGCCGCGAGGAAACGGCCGCGTAACGAGGCGATCGAGGAAAATACGCAGATCGAACCCGTGTCCCCATACGATGACTTGTGGGAACTGGATGAACCGAAATCAAATGATCAAAATCAGGAACCGGTTGTCGAATATCCGAAAATCCCGCCCCGCCCAGAAAAAGATTTGATTCTTTTCCTGATGAATCACAGCAAGGTGCTGACTGATTGGCAGCGCGACGTGTTATCCATCGTACGGGATGAAATGCTTTACTTCTGGCCGCAGTTGGAAACAAAAATTATGAACGAGGGTTGGGCTACCTACTGGCACCTGCGGATCATGCGGGAGATGGATTTGACGGACGACGAATCAATCGATTTTGCACAGATGAATGCAGGTGTGATCCTGCCGTCGCGGACCAGCATTAACCCGTACCATGTAGGTTTAAAAATGTGGGAAGACATTGAAAAAAGGTGGAACAATCCGACAGAGGAAGAGCGCAAACGATGGGGCCGCAAACCGGACAAAGGACGCGAAAAAATGTTTGAAGTGCGGGAAACCGAATCGGACATGTCGTTTTTGCGCAACTATCTGACCAAGGAATTGGTGGAGGAGCTCGATTTGTACCTCTATCAAAAAGTCGGAAACGAGTGGCGAATCGTCGAAAAGAACTGGGAGAAAATCCGCGACCAGCTGTGCGCGGCCCGCGTCAACGGCGGATTTCCGGTGCTGCTGGTAGAAGACGGCGACTATCTGCATAACGGCGAACTCTATCTCAAGCATCAATTTGAAGGACTTGAACTGGATGTCAAATATACGGAAAAAACGTTGCCGCACGTATACCGCCTGTGGGGCCGTACGGTGCATCTCGAAACGGTCATCGAGAACCGGCCCGTACTGTTTACGTATGACGGGAAAAAGGCGCACCGGAAGTTTTTGTGAAAATTGATAAAAACCAAGAGAGCGGAATCATCCGTTCTCTTTTTACTTTAGTAAGAACCAAATCAAAAAGAACTTGAGAAAAAATGGAACCCATGTAGAATGGAGGTAACTAACAACTTCGGGAACAATTACGGGGGAGGGAGCGGAAATGGACTTGCCACAGAAGGAACAGCCGGACGGTTTATCCAGTCGCAACGCCGTCTTGTCAAAGGTTCGGCAAATTATTGGGAAACAACTTCGGGGGGTACCGGCCAAGGTGTATCTGTACGGGTCGTGGGCAAGAAGAGAGGAACGTCCCACATCTGATATAGATCTTGCGCTTTGGTCCGAAGAACCATTGCCAATCGGAACCTTGCCAACACTGCGGTTCTTGTTGGAAGAAGCACCAATTCCTTATCCCGTGGAAGTGGTTGATTTGCGCGAAGCGGATGAGGCGTTTGTTCAGCAGGTAATGAAGGAGGGAATTGAATGGAACGATTGGAACAACGCTTGAATGTTTCATACCGGGCATTAGAAACTCTGAACGAAGTCCTCTCTTTACCAAGCCCTTCACGCATAGAAAGGGACGCTTCCATCCAACGTTTTGAATATACGTTTGAGGCAGTCTGGAAAACAGGCAAACAATATCTTTTTGATTATGAGGGATTAGACATCGGTTCGCCGAAAGGAGTCATACGGGCCAGTTTTTCTGTGGGTCTGTTCAATGAAGAAGAGACCGCAATGGGGCTTGAACTGGTAGATGACCGGAATCTGTCGGTACATACATATAACGAAGCGCTTGCCGAAATGATATTTGGCAGATTGCCGCAATATGCGGTTCTGATGAAAAAATGGTTGGACGAAATCAAACAAAGAATGGAAGGTAATCATCCGTAATTCAATCCAAACGGAGGGCCTCACAAAGCGGCCCGTTTACCTACAAATCGGCCGACAAGATGCGTCTTTACTCGATGCTTTCTGATCGTTTCAAAGGGAGTAATGATATATTTCATGAGCAGGATAGAAAATAGAACCGCAGCGATTGTAGCCATGATCCCCAACATGTGGAAATGCAGAGACCTGAATAAAGACAAAATCATCCAGTGCGAGATGTATACCGGATAAGATAATTCTCCAATGAAACTATCCAATTTGTTTCTTTTTGAAAAGCTGAATAGTACAGGTATGAAGAGGATTAACGCCATAAAATAAATTAATGGATACACGCAAATACATACACGAAAAATCAGGGTTAGTGGGTTCATCCATGAACTTTTTTCCAAAAAAGATTTGAATTTGCAATACATCTTATAGGATAAAGCTCCAGACAAAAAGAATGCCGTTTCAAAAGGGAAAAACCTGTAGTTCCAAGGCGAGCGACCAAGCTTGTGGTACAAGCAAAAAAGTCCATTGCAGGCTAACGACATGCATAAAAAAATTTTGACAGCAATGTATAATTCAAAAGTAGATAAAGCTATAAAACTAATGGAAGAACATATAGAAGAAATTAAACTTTATACGGTTGCTGATTATTCATAGCTGTTTTGCTGGTATAGGGTCTGTTTCTGTTGAATGCATTACCACACCTCTCTACAAAGTAACCGGTATTCAACTGGTGTCATCTTATTCTTCTTTAACGGATTCTTTCGGGTGCACTCTTTATTCAATCACATGCCTTCCCGCGCTTTTCTTCTAACCTGGGACAGCATTCAACTTAAATTCTTTTGTATATGTTTCCCAGTTTCCCCATAGATATATCCCCTTCAGGTAGACAGTAAAGGTCTTTCCTTGTTACTGTCTACCTGAAGGGGATATATCAACTAATCCAATGGTTTTTACTTTATATGGCTGTTTTTCTTGAATAACCGATTTTGCTTCTCTGAAAGTAGGAATAACAGTGGTGCACCCGAAGAGAATCGAACTCCTACCTCAGGCTCCGGAGGCCTGCGTCCTATCCATTGGACCACGGGTGCAATTAAAGTTGATGTTTCTATTTGCACGGCGATATACGACCGACCGTGCGCAACGCTATGCTATAAGCGACGTTTTTTATCATACAGGATCGGAACAGTTTTTGCAACCGGGAAATTCAGGATTTCATCCGTTGACCGGATTTTCACTCCGCTTTACAATGTATCAGACAACTATTAATAGGGCGAGGCAATAAATCTACCATACAGGTTTGAAATAAGGAGGGATTTTTCGGATGACAATCGCGCGTGCATTAACAATCGCCGGTTCCGACAGTGGAGGCGGGGCAGGCATTCAGGCGGATTTGAAGACGTTTACCGTTTTGAATGTGTATGGAATGTCAGCGCTGACTGCGATCACGGCGCAGAATACATTAGGTGTACATGGGATTTATAATCTTCCAATGGAAGCGGTTGAAAAACAGATTGATGCTGTCATAACCGACATTGGAGTGGATGCGGTTAAGACGGGTATGCTGTCGCAAGCTTCCATTATCGAGTTAGTATCCGCCAAGGTGAAACAGTATCGGCTGTCCAATCTGGTGGTCGACCCGGTCATGGTGGCCAAAGGCGGAGCCCGTTTGTTGGAACAGTCTGCACAGGATGCGCTGATTACACATCTGCTGCCGTTAGCTGCCGTTGTAACTCCAAATATTCCGGAAGCGGAAGTGTTGACCGGCATGACGATCCGAAACGTAAAGGAGATGCGGGAGGCGGCCAACCGGATTCGCGAATTTGGACCGCAGACGGTGGTGGTGAAAGGCGGTCATTTAAGCGGAGAAGCGGTAGATGTGATCTATGACGGCAGCACATTCCGTGAGCTGCAGGGCGCCCGTGTTGACACAAGGAACACGCACGGAACGGGTTGTACGTTTTCGGCTGCGATCACTGCTGAACTGGCGAAAGGAGCAAAGGTGACAGACGCCATTGCAGTGGCGAAACAATTTATTACCTGTGCCATCGAAGACTCGCTGGAATTGGGCGGCGGACACGGACCGACCAACCATTGGGCATACGGCAAAAGGCGGCAGATTTAATGATCACTGCAAACGTTAAACCCTCTGTACGCGAATACGCGAAGCAGAGGGTTTTCATTCAATTTGCCAGCAATTGATTCTAGTTCTGCTGGGCATGGTGATTTTGTCTCTCTTTCGTGGCGATAAAAATACGGTCAAATACACCATCCAACAACGGTTCCATCGCCTCAATTCCGGCTGCAGTTACGCCTCCCGGAACGCAAATGCGAGAGATAATTTCAGCAAAATCGTATTTTTCCTCAACCAACAGTTTCCCCGTTCCATAGACCATATACCGGATAAATTCTTCCGCTTGCTTCTGACCAATCTGGCCCTGCCGAACGGCAGCGTTGGCAAACGACTGAAGAAAGTAGGCAATAAAGGCGGGCCCGCAACTTGTTAAATCGGAACTGATTCGAATATCGGATTCGCTGATCTGCATCGGGTGGGAGATTTGTTGGCAAATCGCTTCAAATTGCTCTCGGTCGTCAGAGGTTATCCGCGAACCGTACATGGTGAGAATTACGCCTGACAACGCTTCCTGCGTGAGGGAAGGAATGATTTTAATCACTTTGCAGGGAGTGAGTGACTCAAGTTTGGACAACGTCCATACGGAATTGATGGAGACAAGAATTTGCTCAGGCGTCAGATGCGGCAGGATTTGATCGATCACATGCTGAATATCCCCTTGCTTGACACATAAGAAAATCAAATCGCTCGACTGAGCTAATGCAGGCAGACTGTCGATTTTTTTGACTGATGGATTCTGGTATATGAGTTGATCCAACTTGGCGGCTGTCCGGTTGAACGCCACGATTTCCGTTTGGGGCAAATTGACCCTGGCAAATGCCCGTATCAACATGCCTCCCATGCTTCCGGTACCGACAAATCCCAAACGCAAGCGGCTCTCCTCCCTCTCTTTCAATCTAATCCAGTGTATTCTGAAATTTTTGGGGGAATGACTACAAAATAAAGAAAACATGTACATAACGTAAAGGGGATGCGAGATCTTATGGCAACCCAAATGACCTATCTGATTCGGAAAGGAAGAATCGAACACGAAAATCTGATCCGCATCGGACGAACGGAACCCTGGATACGCGAACGCCTGCAAGATTTAGAGGTGTATGACATCCGGCAGGTTCGTTATGCGTTGCTGGATGAGAACGGGACGCTGCATGTGCAGGTGCGCGTGTAGGATGAATTTCTGGCAGGTGTAACCTAGTGACGAATTTGTGAACATCAGGTAAGATATCTGTAAGGGGTGAAGAGATCCTATCCGGAGGAGCAGGGGGGACGCTCACATGCAAATGGGATATGGTCTATGGCAGGAACAAACGCAAAAACTTGTAATGACGCCCGAATTGCGGCAGGCAATCACAGTTTTGCAGTTTTCGTCAGAAGAGTTGGCGGGCTATTTGGAGGCAGAAGCGGTTCAGAATCCGGTAATGGAATTGGAGCTTCCGGATTGGCTTGCCGCTTCGCGCGAACATGCTCTCCATAAACCGATCGGAGCGCAGCGGGAGACAAACCCGCTTCCTGTTGAATCGGTTTTGAGGTCCCATCAATCATTGGAAGACCATCTGAACAGACAATTACAATTATTGAAACTTTCTGAACGGGAACTGCGGCTTGCTTCTTTTATAGTTGGCAGTCTGGATTCAAACGGATATCTGACGATGCAGATCGATGAAATCTCCCACATCTGCCGGTGTGATGCTGAGGAAGTGGAAGCAGCCCTGCAGATTGTGCAATCGCTTGAACCTACGGGTGTAGGAGCCCGTTCATTGAGCGAATGTTTATGGCTGCAAGCGTTGGAAATCAAGAATGTTCCCGAACCCGTTTTTCAAATAATTGAAAATCACCTTCCTGATGTGGCGCAAGGGCGTACATCACGGATTGCAGCGGTGCTTGGCATTACACTGCAGGAAACGCAAAGAGCGATCGATCTGATCCGTTCGTTGGATCCAAAGCCGGGGCGTTGGTATACGACTGAATCAGCCGCATTTGTCGTACCGGATGTGATTGTTGAGCGTGTGGCAGGCGATTATGTGGTCATCGTCAACGATCGATCCACACCCAGGCTACATATCAGTGATTTCTACCGGACACTTCTTCAGCAGCAGGATGGGTCGGTACCCTCCGAAACGAGAGATTATATAGTCAGCAAATTGAACTCCGCATTGTGGTTGCTGAAAAGCATGGAACAGCGGCGGCAAACTTTATATAAAGTAACGGAAGCGATTATTTCTCTGCAAATGGATTTTTTTGATGGTGGCGTGGCCAAATTGAAACCGCTTACTTTGCGTGATGTGGCAGAGCGGGTTGGGATTCACGAATCGACCGTATCGCGGGCGATTGCGGGCAAGTATGTGCAAACGCCGCAAGGGGTGTATGAGCTAAAATACTTTTTTGACTCGGGAGTTACTACTTCTGCAGGTGAGGGAGCGGCTGCGGAAAGCGTCAAATCACTGATTAAATCTTTGGTTGACAAAGAGGACCGCAAGGAACCTCTAAGTGACCAGAAAATCTGCGAGATTCTGAAGGAAAAAGGGATTCGCATTTCGCGCCGAACCGTTGCGAAATACCGCGAAGAGATAGGGATTGTTTCATCTATGCAGCGAAAACGGTATTGACCGTTTACTCACTGCTTTTTTTTGATATAATAGGGACATAAAATATACATGAGGGACATATAACGTCCCGGTTAGCGGAGATGGTTCTATGAAAGAATTGATTCGGATACAGCAGAAACTGGTGCCGGAACTGATCCACAACATGCAAAAAAGGTACCGGATTTTGCAAAAAATTAACCTTATGCAGCCGATCGGCCGTCGCAGTCTGGCTCAACAAATGGAAACGACCGAACGGATTTTGCGGGGCGAGGTCGAGTTTTTAAAAGAGCAGGGGCTTATCGAGACGGAATTTGTGGGAATGAGAGTAACGGACGCCGGGTTGCAGATTTTGCATTATTTAAACGACGTGATTCGGGAGATCGACGGGTTAAAAGAGTTAGAAGCGCGGGTCGAGAAATTGCTTGGCATACCGGAAGTGATCATTGTCTCCGGAGATTCCGGACAGGATCCTTTGGTGAAGCGGGAAATGGGATATGCAGCCGGGCGTGTCATCCGGGAACGGTTTGCCGGCGGCGTTCTGGCAGTCACCGGCGGAACTACCGTGGCGACCGTGGCGGAAATGATACCTGCCAACCAATCAGGATATGCTATAGAGGTATTGCCAGCCCGTGGCGGTGTGGGAGAAAACGTGGAAGTTCAGGCAAATACAATTGCCGCTTTGTTCGCTGCCAAAATGGGCGGCACGTATCGGATGCTGCATATTCCCGATACATTGACGGAGGAAGCATACCAATTTTTTCTGGAAGACAGTTCGACGAAAGAATATTTGCAGAGCCTGCAACGGGCCCATATGCTGGTGCACGGAATCGGGCAGGCCATCACAATGGCCAAACGACGGGGCGGCTCAAAAGAACTGATTGATCTGTTGAAGCGAAAAGGGGCCAAGGGAGAAGCGCTTGGCTATTACTTTGATGAAGCGGGGCGGGTTGTCCATGCGATGCACTCCATCGGATTGCGAATGAACGATCTGCCAAACGTTCAACTCATTGTTGCGGTGGCGGGCGGTGCCGACAAAGCGGAAGCGTTATTGGCGGTGGCGCGCGGCAGCAGGCAGGATGTGCTGATCACGGATGAGGCTTGTGCCGAGGCGACCTTAAGGTATGTTGCAAAAAACAAAAGCGGGGCGTGAGGAGATGATGAACGATGACGGTTCGTGTTGGGATTAATGGTTTCGGCCGAATTGGCCGCAATGTGTTTCGGGCTGCTCTGCACAATCCGACTATCGAAGTTGTAGCGGTCAATGATTTGACTGATGCGGAAACGCTGGCCCATCTTTTGAAATACGATACGGTGCATGGAACGCTTGAGGGAGAAATTGAAGGAAGCGGAGGATCGCTTTATGTGAACGGAAAAGAAATCAAGGTTTTGGCGGAACGGGAACCGGGAAATCTGCCATGGAATAAGCTGCAGGTGGATGTCGTGGTGGAGTCGACCGGACGATTTACCGATAAAAAAAAGGCTTGTGCGCACATCACACAGGGCGGGGCGAAAAAAGTGGTCATATCGGCTCCCGCCAAGAATGAAGACCTGACAGTTGTTATGGGAGTCAATGAAAAATCATACAACCCGGAAGAACACCATGTTCTCTCCAACGCGTCGTGCACCACGAATTGTCTGGCGCCCTTTGCCAAAGTTCTGAACGAAACATTTGGCATTCGGCATGGTCTAATGACAACTATTCATTCCTATACGAACGACCAGATGATTCTCGATCTGCCGCACAAGGATCTTCGCCGCGCGCGAGGCGCGGCGCTCAACATTATTCCGACCACAACTGGCGCAGCGAAAGCGGTAGGCCTTGTGCTGCCGGAATTGAAGGGGAAATTGAACGGGTTTGCCGCCCGGGTTCCCACGCCGAATGTGTCGCTGGTAGATTTGAACGTAGAAATCAACACACAAACCACGGCAGAAGAGGTGAACGCAGCGCTGCGGTCGGCTGCGGAAGGACCGCTGAAAGGGATTTTGGGATATTCGGAGAAACCGTTGGTTTCCAGCGACTATAACGGCAACCCGCATTCCTCGGTGATTGATGCGCTGTCGACGATGGTCGTAGAAGGATCTCTGGTCAAAGTGGTTGCCTGGTATGACAATGAGTGGGGCTATTCGAACCGGGTAGTGGATCTGATTGATTATATTTACAAGCGGGGAATCTGACAAGCGAGGAATCTGATCAAAATCAAAAAGCGGGAAATCTAATCAAAATAAACGGGTGGGACTCTATACGTCCCTGGGTGACTGCATCGGGACAATTTACGTCCCGATTAATCTCTGGTACAATTTATCGCTGAGAAGATGGATTATCAGGATGCGGGGTTTGTGCGTATATTGTGGAGGGACACCAATGGATAAGAAAACAGTGCGCGATATTGATGTACGCGGCAAACGAGTCTATGTCAGAGTCGATTTTAACGTGCCGCTTGAAGATGGAAAAATAACGAATGACACAAGAATCATTTCCTCTCTTCCAACGATCCGGTACCTGATTGACCAGGGGGCAAGAGTAATATTGGCCAGTCATCTGGGGCGTCCAAAAGGGGAATATAACCCGAAATACAGTTTGGATCCGGTGGCGGAACGTCTGTCGGAACTGTTGCATCGAAATGTGGAAAAAGCGGGTGATTCGGTAGGACCGCAGGTGAAAGAACGGATTTCACTGATGCAGGACGGTGATGTGCTGCTGCTGGAAAACGTGCGTTTCCATAAAGGAGAAGAAAAAAACGACCCGGAGCACATTAAACAGATAGCTGAACTGGCTGACGTCTACGTGAATGACGCGTTCGGGGCAGCCCATCGGGCGCATGCGTCGACAGCCGGGATTGCGCAATATTTGCCTGCCGTTGCCGGTTTTTTGATGGAAAAAGAGCTGACAATTATGGGAAAAGCGCTTTCTCATCCGGAACGCCCGTTTACTGCGATTATCGGAGGCGCAAAAGTCAGCGACAAAATGGAAGTGATTGAAAACCTCTTGAACAAGGTCGACTGTCTGATTATTGGCGGCGGCATGGCGAACACGTTCCTGGCCGGTCTTGGCAACGACATGGGGAAATCACTGATTGAACCTGACAAGTTGCAGGAGGCCAAATCGTTGGTCGATCATGCGGCACAAAAAGGAGTCAGACTCTTGTTGCCGGTCGATTTGGTTGTGGCGGATCGGTTCGCTGCCGATGCGGCGCACTCCGTGGTGGACGTGGGGGATGTTGCAAAAGACAGGATGGCGCTTGATATTGGTCCGAAAACAATCGCCCTCTGTCAGAAGGCAATCCTCGATTCCAAGATGGTCATTTGGAACGGACCGATGGGTGTGTTTGAATTTGACGCGTTTGCCAAAGGAACCAATGCCATTGCGGCGGTAGTCGCTGAGGTAAAGGGAACTACAATCGTTGGCGGCGGCGATTCCGTAGCAGCCGTTGAAAAAAGCGGACTGGCCAACCGGATGACTCATATCTCGACAGGCGGCGGCGCATCGCTCGAATTTTTGGAAGGCAAAATTTTACCCGGCGTCGCAGCGTTGAATGACAAATAAGGAGGAGTTGCTATGCCTTCCTTGCGTACTCCAATTATTGCCGCAAATTGGAAAATGCATAAGACAACAGCGGAAAGCAAACAGTTTGTAACAGAGGTAAGAGACCCGATTGGAAATATGGAAAACGTTACGATTGTTATCTGTCCGCCATTTACGGCGATTGAATCGCTATCCGGATGTTTGTCTGGCACGAATTTGTTGCTCGGCGCGCAAAATGTTCATTTTGCGGAAGAAGGTCCGTATACGGGTGAAATTTCCCCGGCTATGTTGACCGAATTGGGGGTACGGTTTGTAATTGTGGGTCACTCGGAGCGGCGGGCCTATTTTAACGAAACAGACGCAACCGTAAACCGCAAGGTGCAAGCTGCGCTGCATCACCGTCTCGTGCCGATTGTGTGTGTCGGCGAAGACTTGGCTGAACGAGAGGCGGGTCAGACGTTTTCCATTGTGGAAAGCCAAATCCGACTGGCGTTGGGCGGCTTGGACGCATCTGCGGCGGAACAAGCGGTGGTCGCTTATGAGCCGATTTGGGCAATTGGAACCGGGCGATCCGCCAGTGCGGCCAATGCAAACGAGGTCTGCCGCCATATTCGGCAGACGATCGCCTCTCTGTTTGGTGACACGACGGCAAATAAAATTCGCATACAATATGGCGGCTCTGTGAAACCGGAGACGATTCAAGACTACTTGCAGCAGCCCGATATCGACGGGGCGCTTGTTGGCGGAGCCAGTCTGGATCCGCAATCGTTTGTCGGGTTGATTCGGGCGGCCATACAGAAATAGGTACCCACCCCCAACGGGGGCAAGTCGTGTCTTGGCAGCAAGCTGCCGGATCGCGCTATGAAGGGCACAAGTACCCAAAGGGCACAAGTCGCGTCAGGTATCAAAGATACCGGATCGCGCTATGCACCCAAAGGGCACAAGTCGCGTCAGGTATCAAAGATACCGGATCGCGCTATGTCTCGCCTTGGCGGCACAGCCGCCAGGTCTCGCTAAGGAGGAAATCGGAGTGGCTAGACCAAAACCGGTAGCGTTAATTATTTTGGATGGATTCGGGTTGCGGGAAGAAACGGAAGGCAACGCGGTGGCGCTTGCCAGGAAGCCAAATTTTGACCGCTATTGGTCTACATTTCCGCATACGCAGTTGACTGCCTGCGGAGAGGCAGTGGGGCTGCCCGAAGGCCAGATGGGGAATTCGGAAGTCGGCCATTTGAACATCGGGGCAGGCCGCATCGTCTATCAGGATTTGACGAGAATCAGCAAGTCGATTCGTGAAGGGGAATTTTTCGATAATCCCACCTTTCTGGAAACGATGAAATATGTGAAGCAAAATGGAAAGAAGCTTCATTTGTACGGTCTGGTTTCGGATGGCGGGGTACACAGCCATATTCAGCATTTGTTCGCGCTGCTGGAATTGGCCAAAAAGGAAGAGGTGCCGCATGTTTATGTGCATGCGTTTCTCGATGGACGCGATGTAATGCCGCATACAGCGATAAACTACATACGGGATTTGCAGCATAAAATGGAACAGTTGGGCGTTGGTCAATTGGCTACCGTTCAGGGGCGCTATTATGCGATGGATCGGGACAAGCGCTGGGAGCGTACGGAAAAAGCATATCGCGCTATGGTGTACGGAGAAGGACCCAAATATCAGGACCCGCTCCTTGCTTTAAAAGAAAGCTATGACAAGTCGGTCACGGACGAGTTTGTCATGCCGACAGTCATCACAGATGCAAATGGACAGCCTGTCGGTCTGATTGAAGACCAGGATGCGGTCATTATGTTCAATTTCCGCCCGGATCGCGCCGTTCAGATTTCACAGGCGTTCACAAATGAAGATTTTCGCGGGTTTGACCGCGGCCCGAAATGCCCGAAAAATCTTCACTATGTTTGTCTGACGTTCTTTTCTGAGTCGGTAGATGGCTTTGTCGCCTATAAACCAACCACCCTCGACAACACGATGGGGGAAGTGGTGACACAGAACGGATTGCGGCAGCTGCGGATTGCTGAAACAGAAAAGTATCCGCATGTGACCTCGTTTTTCTCGGGGGGACGGGAAGAGAAGTTTGCTGGCGAAGAACGGATTTTGATTCCTTCTCCGAAAGTGGCGACATACGACCTGAAACCGGAAATGAGCGCGTATGAAGTGACCGATGCCGTTTTGAAAGAAATTGAGGCTGAGAAGTTTGATTTCATAGTGCTAAACTTTGCCAATCCGGATATGGTCGGTCATACGGGTGTGTTGGAAGCGGCCATTAAGGCGGTCGAGGCGGTCGATGAATGTTTGGGGAAAGTGGTCGATAAGGTGTTGGAAAAACAGGGGGCAGCTATGATTATCGCCGATCACGGCAATGCGGACATCATGATCGATGAGGCAACAGGAAAGCCGTGGACCGCCCACACTACCCAACCGGTTCCCTGCATCGTGACAAAATCGGGAATTAAGTTGCGTGACGGCGGCATTCTCGCCGACGTGTCACCGACCTTGCTGCAGTTGCTTGAACTTCAGCAGCCAAAAGAGATGACGGGGAAAAGCTTGATCGTTTGAGCGGGAAAATTGGTTGAGCCCCTATAGATACTGTATTCCTACGCTTTGAACCGATGGGGAACACCTAAGGTATGATGCACTGGGGCGGTGTTCCAAAATCGGTTCTAAAGCGCAGGAACACAGTATCTGGGACTTACGGGCGGCGTTGTGATGCGCACGAACGATCGATTGGTAAAGCTTCTGGCATCGTTCATACTAGGTTAAAGATTGAGGGAAATCGTTCGTAAGTAACAGACTACATAAAAAGGATGATGAAACGATGAGCATTATTTATGACGTTCGAGCAAGAGAAGTGTTGGATTCACGCGGGAATCCCACTGTGGAAGTGGAAGTCGAACTGGAAAGCGGCTCGGTAGGCCGGGCAATTGTACCGTCCGGTGCTTCAACAGGCGCTTATGAAGCGGTGGAACTGCGGGATGGCGACAAAACCCGTTATCTGGGTAAGGGAGTCCTGCAGGCCGTTGACAATGTAAATGATGTAATTGGCCCCGAAATTATTGGCATGGATGCGCTTGATCAAGTTGGCGTTGACCAGTGGATGATCCAACTGGATGGCACACCGAACAAAGGTAAGTTGGGTGCCAATGCGATTTTAGGCGTATCGATGGCGGTTGCTCATGCGGCAGCCGATTTTCTGGGATTGCCTTTGTATGTGTATCTCGGCGGATTTAATGCGCGTACGTTGCCTGTGCCGATGATGAACATTTTAAATGGCGGAGCGCATGCGGATAACAACGTCGATATTCAGGAGTTTATGGTGATGCCGGTGGGCGCGGAAAGTTTCCGGGAAGCGTTGCGGATGGGAGCGGAAATTTTCCATAACCTTAAGTCGGTATTGAAGGAAATGGGTTTACAGACCGCTGTGGGTGATGAAGGTGGATTTGCGCCGAATCTGAAGTCAAACGAGGAAGCGATTAAAGCGATCCTCCATGCGATTGAAAGAGCCGGTTACAAGCCAGGGGAACAGGTTTTCCTCGCGCTGGATGTCGCATCGACCGAAATGTTCAAAGATGGCAAATACCACTTGGAAGGGGAAGGCGTCACCAAAACGTCGGAGGAAATGATTGCTTGGTATGAAGAATTGATCAGCAAATATCCGATCATTTCAATCGAAGATGGCCTTTCGGAAGACGATTGGGACGGCTGGAGGAAAATGACCGCACAAATCGGTTCGAAAGTGCAGCTGGTAGGGGATGACCTGTTTGTCACCAACACGGAACGGCTTGCGAAAGGAATCGAATCGGCAGTCGGCAATTCGATCTTAGTGAAAGTGAACCAAATCGGTACGTTGACAGAAACATTTGAAGCAATTGAAATGGCAAAACGGGCCGGGTATACGGCAGTCATTTCACATCGTTCGGGGGAATCGGAAGATGTGACGATTGCAGATATTGCAGTCGCGACAAACGCCGGGCAAATCAAGACGGGTGCACCTTCCCGTACCGATCGGGTCGCCAAGTACAACCAGTTGCTGCGGATTGAAGACATGCTCGATTACACAAGCAAGTACGGTGGGCGCAATTCCTTCTATAATCTGAAAAAATAGCTTTCTGTCTTAAGTTGTCACCTGTGGATGGCCTATGCTATAATAATTCGGTATTATAGACGTCGGCGCTTTCATCCGGGAGGTGATCCTATTGCTTACATTCGCAAAAATTTTGCTGGTCATCTTCAGTGTGCTGCTGATTATTACCGTTCTGTTGCAATCCGGCCGGAATGCCGGTCTGTCAGGCGCCATTACAGGTGGTGCGGAACAGATGATGGGACGAAAGGCGCGCGGGTTGGACGCCGTACTGGCGAAAGTGACAGCTGGACTGGCTTTCGGTTTTATCGTTTTGGCGGTTTGGGTGGCATGGTTGGTGGCTCATTCATAAAAAATAGAAGTACCGCGATGTTGGCGGTACTTTTTCTTCTTTATGCAGCTGTTTGCAGGTTTCTGCAGCGGGGCGAATTTTTTCGTCGATAGGAATTTATAAATGTTATCCTATCGATATAAGGGCAAGAGGGTCCACCAATGTGCTTGCCACTTTGGTGGGTGGAACTTTGCTTCCGCCTGCGCCAAAGGCTTGGCGAAGCCGCTTTTTCTTGAATATGCTTCGGTAGAAGCCTTCTTTAATGAGTGAAACGGGGGAACAGGATGAATCTGAAAAGACCGCAAGCGTTCGAATTGGATGGTGGAAAAACGGGCGTCCTGCTGATTCACGGGTTTACCGGCACTCCATCCGAAATGCGTCCGTTGGGTGAATTTTTGGCGGAAAACGGTTTTTCGGTAAAAGCTCCTCTCTTGGCAGGACATGGCACATCGCCGGAAGATATGATAAAGACAGGCATGAAAGATTGGATTCAGTCGGCGGGGGATGCCTATTTCGAGTTCTCCCGTACATGTGAAACCGTCTATGTGGCAGGTCTTTCGATGGGAGGCCTGCTGGCGCTTCATCTTGCCGCAAGGGTACCTGTCAAAGGGGTGGTCTCGATGTGTGCGCCCATTTTCATATTTGACCGGCGTGCCAAATTGGCCCGATGGATCGCCCCTTTTAAAAAATTCAGTGCAGACAGCGCTTACCCGGATCATATTGAACCGTACATGGCCGGTTATACGAGAACCCCGATCCGCTGTGTACCGGAACTGCTTGGCTTGATTCGGAAGGTAAAGGGTGAGCTGCATGAAGTGCAGGCCTCTGCCCTTATTCTGCAGTCGGAGCAGGACAAAACGGTGAAGCCGGAGAGTGCAAAATATATTTATGAACATATTCGGTCGAAACAAAAAGAAATCCGGTGGTATCCAAACTCCGGCCACATCTTGCCGGTGGATCATGATAAAGAGCAGGTCTTTGCTGATATTTTGGCTTTTTTACAAAAATGATACAGACATACAGCGGTTAACTTATGAGAATGCGTAAATACTACTAGGAACAGGAGGTGGACGGGAATGGAACAAAAAATTGTCGATTTCATGAAAGAAAAATTATATAAACCGATGACCATAGGGGAGTTGAAAACAGCTCTTGCTGTAGCAGACGGGGAAGAATGGAACACATTTGTCGAAATCCTCAAACGGATGGAACAGGAAGGACAGATCGTGGAAACAAGAACCCACCGCTATGGACTTCCCGGTAAAATGAACTTAGTGGTCGGCCGTTTGCAAGGCAAGGCAAAAGGATTCGGCTTCGTGATCCCGACCGATCCGGAGGAACTGCCATACGGTGATATATATGTGGACGCAGGTGATATGAACGGAGCGATGCACGGTGATAAAGTGATCGTTCGGGTACATAAACGGAGGGGGTACAACGGACGGCGGGAAGGACAAATTATTCGTATTTTGGACCGAGTGAACAAGACGGTCGTCGGCACGTTAATCAGTCATCAACACTATGCGTTTGTAACGCCGGACGATCAGCGGTTGGGCATGGACGTTTTTATACCGGAAACCGATTTTAACGGGGCGGCCGACGGCATGAAAGTGGTTGTTGAGATTACGCATTATCCGGAAGGAATGAATTCGATTCAAGGGAAAGTGATTGAGGTGCTCGGCTATCCGCATGAACCGGGAGTCGATATTTTGGCCATCATTCGCAAACATGGTCTGCCTGAATCATTTCCCGATAAGGTGCTGGCAGAAGCGGAAGCGGTGCCGGAAGCAATATCCGAGAAGGATTTGCAGGGGCGCCGTGATTTGCGTGATCTCCGGATGGTGACAATTGATGGCGAGGATGCGAAAGATCTGGACGATGCCGTTTCGGTAGAACGCCTGCCGAACGGAAATATCCGATTAGGCGTTCATATAGCGGATGTCAGCTACTATGTGCGGGAACACACCGCTTTGGATCAGGAAGCATACAATCGGGGCACATCCGTATATTTGGTTGACCGCGTAATTCCGATGTTACCGCACCGTCTGTCGAACGGAATTTGTTCACTCAATCCGAAGGTGGATCGGCTTACGCTGACGTGTGATATGGAATGGTCACCGGAGCTCGAATTGGTGAGCCACTCGATTTATCCGAGCGTAATCAAAACGAACGAACGGATGACGTATACGAATGTCCGCAAGATTTTAACGGATAAAGATCCGGAGTTGAGAGAGCGGTACAAGGAACTTGTCGCCGATTTTGAATTGATGGAAGAGTTGGCAATGAATTTGCGGGCGCGACGGATGCGTCGGGGCGCGATCGATTTTGATTTTGTGGAAACAAAAGTAATTGTCGACCGGGAAGGAAAACCGGTTGAAATTAAAAAACGGGAACGTTCGGTAGCGGAGCAGATTATTGAGGAGTTCATGTTGGCAGCCAATGAAACGGTTTCTCAACATTTTCACTGGCTGAACATTCCTTTCGTGTATCGGATTCATGAAGAGCCGGATAGTGACCGAATAGCTGATTTTAACGATTTCATCTATAATTTTGGTCTGTCTTTGAAAGGCGTCGGCAATAAGGTCCATCCGAAAGCGATGCAGATGCTTTTGGAGGAGATTAAAGGTCAGCCGGAAGAACGCATTATTTCGACCGTTATGCTGCGCTCTATGAAGCAGGCCAAATATTCGCCGGAACCGCTTGGTCATTTCGGGCTGTCGGCCAAATTTTACAGTCACTTTACGTCCCCCATACGCCGTTATCCGGATCTGCTGATTCACCGGATCATCCGCGAAACGTTCGAAAATGGGGGTACGCTGCCGCAAGAACGAATTGATTATTATAACGCCCGGCTGGCGGAAATGACGCAGCATGCATCGGAACGGGAACGGTTGGCGGTGGATGCGGAACGGGAGACCGATCTTGTCAAGAAAGTGGAGTTTATGGAGGACAAAGTCGGGGAAGAGTTTGAGGGATATATCTCGGGCGTTACCGCTTTCGGAATGTTTGTTGAATTGGACAACTCGGTGGAGGGCCTCGTTCATGTATCGTATCTGGACGATGATTATTACTATTACAACGAGAAACAGTACGCGCTGGTGGGCGAACGCACCGGTCGCACGTTCCGTATCGGCGATAAGGTGAAAGTGCTCGTGGAGACGGTGAACAAAGAAGCGAGAACGATTGATTTTAAAATTCTGGAAGGCGGCGAATATCGAAGCATACGCGGCGGCAGAAGAGACAATCAGGCTGAAAAGGGCGGGCGAAGAAACGTTTCTTTTGCAGGACGGGACAGGAAATCGCAAGATCAAAAACCGAAACGCAGCCGACGTAAAACAGGTGTTTCTTCTGCTGCTAAAAAGAAGCAGGACGGGTTAAAATATGTGGCTAAAAAAGCAGCAAAATCAAAGAAAAATAAGTTGGTGAAACTATAATCATTTTTCGTTGATAAGGGCAGCTTGCCCTTTTTGCTTTTTGTCGCCAAAAAATTGTAAAAACCCCGTCCTTATGATAGTTTACTGGTAGGGAGATTTAGCTACAGGGGGTTTCAGCGAATGATGGCGCTTGGTGACAAGGTCCAGCGGCTGCGAGTCTGGCGAGGAATTACACAGACGGAGCTGGCAGACGGTTTGGTAACGCCCAGCATGATATCCCAAATTGAAGGGAACAAAGCGAATCCATCTACGGAGCTGCTTTTAAATATCATTCAACGGCTTGGTGTATCGGTGGAAACGTTTCTGAAAGATGTAGAGCTTGAGCTGGAAGGACGGGCTTTATACAGGTTTGCATTAGAGTTGGTGGAATACAGGCAGTATGGAGTCGCCTTAAAATTGTTCCGTGAGTTGGAGAACACGCCGGATTTTCCAAAAACGATCGAATTCTCTTATGAAATGGCAATTTGCTTGCAAAATACCGGGAAAACGCAGGAAGCGATCGATTTGCTGGACCGTGTTTTAACGCAAGCACAGGTATCTGCAGATAAGCCGTTTTTGGCAAAAGTCCTTTACCAAATGGCGGAAGCATATTTTCAACTAGATAATATCAATCTGGCCCGTTTTTATGCGGAAAAAGCGGATGCGGCCGTGTCAGGCGTTCCGGACTATAACGAGCTGCAGGCAAAAGTGAAAGGCATTCTGGGAAAAGCGGCTTCCGCAGCTAGTCTGCATGAACAGGCCCTTTCGTTTCACGAGACTGCTTATCGGTTGCTGATACCTGATTCTCCGGTGGAGGCGGCCGATTCGTTATTGCATACGGCGATTGAGCATACACATTTAGGGCAATACCAACATGCGGGGCAAACGTTTGACATGTTGTTTGATCTGTATAAAAAGCTGCCGTCCAATTCGGATCAATTACGGGCAAAGTTTCATTACGCCCGGTTGTTGCGTCTTATCCATCGGGAGGCAGAGGCCCATGAGTTGTTTCGGGAGTGTTTGAACGAATTTCAGTCTCCGACATTACGAAAATGGGTACCTTTGATTTACGGCGAAATGTCTCAATTGGAGATTGAGAGAGGACAATGGGAAGAATCGAAATTTTTTCAGCGGAAGGCGCTTGACAGTGCGGGCCACAGCGGTTCGATGCTGGCGAATTTGCATCAAATGTTTGGCGAATCGTACTACCAAAAAGGCCGCTGCGAAGATGCCATTGAGCATTTTGAAAAGAGTATTTCTTTATACGAAACAGACGGATTTTATGAGCAAGTTATTCAAATTCTTCCCAAACTGAGCAATTGTTACGATCAGATGGGGAATATCGAGCAGGCGCTCTCGACATTGGAACGGACAAAGGGCTATATGGAAACCATTTTGTAAGCTCGCTCAGTTGACTGCTGCCTGGCCTGGTTGGTATAGTAGAGGTCCATCGTGTTGCAAGAGGAGGTGCAGGAATGGCGAAACAGGCGGAAGGTCCAAAACCGTTGGCACAAAACAGGAAAGCATCGCATGATTACTTTATCGAGGATACGTATGAAGCGGGTATTGTGTTGACGGGGACCGAAATCAAATCGATTCGTCAGGGCAAAGCGAACCTGCAGGACAGTTTTGCACGCATCTCAAACGGTGAAGCGTGGTTGGTGAATATGCACATTTCCCCTTTCGAACAGGGGAATCGGTTTAACGTGGATCCGACGCGAAGCCGTAAACTGTTGCTGCACCGATCGGAAATTATGAAACTGCTGGGACAGACGAAAGAAAAAGGGTATTCGCTGATTCCGCTTCGTCTGTATATAAAAAACGGCTACTGCAAAGTGTTGATTGGCCTGGCGCGCGGCAAGAAAAATTTTGACAAACGGGAAGCAATTGCCAAACGGGACGCAGAGCGCGATATGCAGCGCGCATTGCGGGATCGCCAGAAGTATTAAAGGAAAGCTGTATATACAACCTTCCAGTTTGTACCGTCGCTATTTGAATCTTTTTATGGTAAACTAATGAGTGCTGCTGATTTGCGGATGCTTCGCCAATCGGGTATCGCAGATTTTGATATCACAGTTGGACTTGAGGGGCTTCCGCAATCACTTTTCTATATGGGGGCGTTTTTGGATTCGACGGGGATTGTTCGAGCATGAGCAGCGGGTCGTGGGGCTGCGGACACGTTAAAAACGCGGACTTAAAATTAAACGCAAACAAACAACCTAAACTCGCTCTCGCTGCTTAATTGCAGCTAGGCCGCCCTGTTCGCTATCTCCGGTGTAGGGGATAGGGCGTCATCGCAGCCGGATAGCCTGAATGCATCGGTCTGTGTGCTTCAGGCGAAACTTAGCCGACTAGCCAACCGTTAGCCTGTCCCTCGGCGAACGCGCGGCGAAACCCAAATAGAGCGGACTGCACCCGGAGAAACTTATGTAGCGAGGTCTTCGGACAGGGGTTCGATTCCCCTCGCCTCCACCAACCAAATCCACGAATAAGAAGCTAACTTCCAAAAAAAGGGAGTTGGCTTCTTTAGGTATTGCCACTAGCAACCCTAAAGGGAAGAGAGCATCTTTTGGATTGTATTGTAAAGGCTATGTTATCTTAAAATCGGCCATTTTCAGCACAACGGGGCAGTGATCGCTCCCCAATACGTTGGAATCAATTTGTGCGTCGACGATGAAGGGACGCAGTCTCGATGAAACGAGAAAATAATCGATTCGCCACCCGACGTTCCGCTCTCTCACCTTCGGCATATTCGACCACCAGGAGTAGGCATCGGTTCGTTCGGGATAAAGATATCTGAAGGAGTCCGTAAAACCGGAGTTCAGGAGCAGAGTCATCTTCTCCCGTTCTTCCTCAGTAAAGCCGGAATTACCGCGATTCCCCTTCGCATTCTTGAGGTCGATCTCCTGGTGGGCAACATTCAAATCACCGCAAATGATAACGGGCTTCTGATCGTCAAGCTGCAGAAGATAGCTTCGAAATCGATCTTCCCATTCCAATCTATATGCAAGTCTTGACAGATCACGCTTAGCGTTGGGGGTGTATACATTCACAAGGTAAAACGATTCAAACTCAAGAGTAATGATTCGCCCTTCGGGCTCTGTTTCCTCCTCCAGGCCATAACGTACCGAAAGCGGCTTAATCTTCGTAAATACGGCAGTTCCGGAATATCCCTTCTTCAGGGCGTAATTCCAGTACTGCCTATATTCCTCTCTAAGCTCCAGGCTAATTTGCCCTTCCTGCAGTTTCGTCTCTTGAAGGCAGAATATATCCGCCTTGATATGATTGAAATACTCGTGAAATCCTTTATTTACGCAGGATCTCAAACCGTTAACATTCCAAGATACCAGAATCATCGTCACGATCTCCTTATAGATCACAATATGTTGTATCCCAGTTTAGCATAAATTGCCATGACTCGACCGTACACTTCGCTCACAATAAACCCGGTGTCATCACCGAGGTTGCTTTGTACATATAAAGGCGCTGAAAAAGCAGATGGAGGGGGGGGGAATTGTTGACCAACAACAAATTTTTCGTGAGCCGAAGAATAAATTCGGTGTCCCTGAACTTTTTTAATATTACTGTTATCGGGTATAATCCCGCTTTAGACAAGTGAATCCCTTCTTTCAATGTAGTTATATGCGAGCTTCTTTTGCTGGCCACATGCTTTCATAATTATGATGGATAACCAAATGGCGATGTGCAAAATGCATTTCATGACATTCTGGTTCAACAAACGTGGATCATAAACGCAAGAAGCGTTGTGTTGCGAAAGGGCAGGGATCGCTTCACGGCGTTCCTGTGACAGTGAAAGAGAGCATTCATGTAGCGGGAACCCCGTCTACTTGGGGGATAGAAGGTAAAGATGATTTGCTCGAAGAAGACGACTTTCTGTGGAAAGATTAAAAAATGCGGGTGCTATCATTCTCGCTAAGACCAATGCCATGCAATTATTAATGGAGTGTGAAACCTTTAATCCCGTTTACGGGAGAACAAATAATCCATGGAATCTTCAGAGAACGTCGGGAGGAAGTTCTGGGGGAGAGGGAGCGGCTGTCGCTTCGATGTTTTCACCGCTCGGAATAGGTACGGACATTGGGGGAAGCATTCGTACGCCAGCTCATTTTTGCGGAGTTCACGGGTTAAAACCTACTTCCGGAGTTGTGCCGCAACATCCGCCGAAACAGATCACCCATGTGAGAAGAGAAGCAGGGGTGATGTCTTCAATCGGACCCTTAGCCAAAACGGTAGACGATTTAAAATTGGCATTTGAGGTTTTATCTGGCAAAGAAATGAGCCTTCAAACGATTGAGGGTTTGAAAATCGGTGTTTGGGTGACTGATCAAATTCTCCACCCCTCACCTTCCATCACAAGAGCGATAGAAGAAGCTGCTGAAGTATTGTCAGAGCGCGGAGCAAAATGGGTCCCGTATGAATTTCCGCTAATTAAAGAAAGCATGCAAAATTTTTACGGGATTATGTGTGCAGACGGAGGTAAGGGCGTCAAGGAAACGATCGGAGCATCCAAACTGGAATATCCGATCCAAAAATTGCTTAGTGCCAAAAGAATGGGAAAGGTTAAGAGAAAACTGGCGGTCTCCGTCCTAAAATTGTTAGGGCAACAAACGGTCGGCTCGGTGGTCCTTCCCTTCAGGCGCTTTTTCGTACAGTTTTGTTAAAAGTGGGAAGAAGTTCTTGAACGAGAACAAAAATGACATCGTTCAAAAAGCGGCGATGGATGCGGAAAAAGGTTCGTTAGGTCTTCCCATTGCGGTGCAAATCGTCTCGATACCTCATAAAGAAAACATTGTTTTGTCCATTATGGCTCAATTAGAAGAAAGCTCAAGAGAAAGGAGCGACTACCCTCCACAAAAGTGCGCTCTTGTGTGGGAATGAAATAAAAGACGCCTTTTTCTTATTAAATTAACGTGGTTCGTTAAATAACCGAATTTTTGACTCGTCTTGGGAAACCGAAGAATGGGCATCCAACGGTACTGTTATTATAACATTCCAGTTTACATAATGTTATGATTAAATTTTTCCAAAATAACGCGCTTACTACCAACCCAACCATCCCGGTAACGTTCGTGGATGATTCCGTCGATCTCGAAAAATATGTTCTTGTTGTTGAAAATTAGCCGATACGGCTTGGACACCACCGACATAATCTGTTAGTAATTCTAAGACGAGGGGGTGGGAACATGACTCGAACGCAAGTGAAAACACACCGATTCCGTATCGGCAAAAAAACATTCATAATCGTGAAAATTACCCAAATGGCAACGGCAAAAGTGAAGCGAGGAAACGCGTTGGCGAGCAACGCCGCTAATGTTCAAATTGTAAAGAAACGGAAACGGCACTAATATTTTCGCAATACCTCTCGTATTTACCCTTGCATTCTATTTTGAAAGGGGTGATATCTATGCGTAGACGTGTAAGAAGACGCAGCGTAACAGTTACGCAAAGAGCCACAGCACGAGCACCACAGGGAAATGCCATTGCAGTGGATGTTGCCAATGTATTTGGCAGAAAACGGAGACGCCGTTCCTGGTAAACAGACAGTCAACTCTCAAGAGACGACCGGAATGTTCTCGGTTGTCTCTTGCTTTTGTCACACATCGTGGATTGGTTAAACGAACGTATATAGATGAAAACCGCCAATCCAAAGGGAGCTTGGCGGTTTCAAGAAACACAACGTTTCGTATTCGATTAACAATGATTAAGGGATTAGCTGCAAACTTGAACTCTCCCGGGTTAAGCCCGTTTCCCCGTATAGTTCGTTTGAATGGCCAGAAGCCATGCCTGCGACAGGGGTAATATCTCGTTGAATCCCTCGGTTTCGATTGTTCATCTCATTGGACAAAAACCTAGACAACAGTTGCTCATACGCAGCTAATTGGTCGGATCTTAGGAAATTAATTTGGTCTTTTAGTTCTTGTATGAACTCCCTTTCAACTTCTTGGTGTCTTGTTTCTTCTGACCTTGTTTGTGATCTCCACTCCGTAATTTGACCACGGAATTCATCCCATTCCTTGACTAACTGGTCCATTCTTTGTTTCAAGTTATCTACTTCTTGAACATACGGGGAATAGAAATTTGGATACTCCGTATAAAACGGTGTTGTTCTATAAGGCCATTGCAACCAATAATACATAAAAACACACCCTTTCACATTGTTTAAATTCACTGACTAATGTATTGGGGTGGAGGATTTTTGGTTTATTGTCCCGACAAAAATGGGTAAAAGCGGATTTGGAGAGCCACGGGCAGATAAGGCGAATGTATCTTACAAACTACTTTCCGCCATCATATGCTAGTTAGACTGAACTATTAATAAAGGGGTCATTAAAATGCCACTGCCAAGAATTATAGGGAAATTACCGAAGCGAGATGCAATGCGAAAGCATCCAGTTCTCCGACGCCATCTGCCCGAAACCCATCGGTTGAAAAAGAGCGTTCTTGCACGAATGATGAAACGTTATCCCACCTTGTTTATCAAGCCGGACAAAGGAAGCCTGGGGAAAGGGATCGTAAGGTTGAAGCGTTACAAAAACCGGAAAATTAAAATTTCGTGGGACTTACGACACCGGAAAGTTAAGAAGAGTTCCGTCTGGAAGGAATTGCAAAAGATACTCAAGCCGAAAAGAACTTATTTGATTCAGCAGGGGCTCAAACTGGCCAAATACAAAAATCGGCCTGTCGATATCCGTGTGTACATGCAGAAACCGAAATCCAAATGGCATATTTCGGGTAAAGTGGTCCGAGTAGCGGCGGCAGGCAAGTTCGTTACCAATTACTCGCAAGGAGGACGACCGAAATCTCTTAAGACCGTTCTGCGTTCTATTTATAAAAATCGGCCCCGCAAAGTGAAGCGCACTATTCGTTCGATAGACAAAATTTCCACCACCGCAGCTAAGGTGCTAAATCGGAAATTTCCAAGAATCCGTCAATTGGGCATCGATATTGCGGTGGATACTGAGGGGCGCATATGGATTATCGAAGCTAATAAAAATCCTGGTTTCATGTTGTTTAAAAAACTGAAGGACAAAACCATGTATCGCCGGATCGTAAAAAGACGCAGGTACATCTATTCGAGATATCGGTAAGGAAGTAAATAAATAAGAGGCCTTTCGGCCTCATTTCTACATATCGCTCGGTTATGGCAGGCTTTATTCCTTGACATTGGCTCAACAGCAATACGGTCCACGATAGCCAGGGTCGACAACGATATTTCTTGTTGTCTGGCTGTAAATGTGACGGGGAACGTACACAATGTTTTGACGGTTGATGTTCACGATTGGATGAATATGCGGTACTATGCGGGGAGTGTAATAATCACGGACGACATACCGCGGTGGACAAATAATCGGACCACATTGTGGATAGTGCATCATAAACTCACCTCCGTTGATGTTTGCTACAGTTCATGCACGGGAGAACACTTTGGGAACAGGTGAATAACACGAGACTGTAAAATACAGGCTTGTTGAGTATGCTATCGTCTGCCTCAAATTCATCACCATTCTGCCGCGCTTACGACTCCATGCCGGATATATGGCAAGCAAGGAAGGCTCTAGTAATCATCATTCTGTGTTAAACCGGTCAGTTGGAGTGACTCTTCGTCTGATATTACGCGGTTATGTTCGGTGTGTATCCAGTTTCTCTCTTTGTGACGGGCTATTCCGATGATTGCAAGCGGAATCCAAGTCAGACTGAAAAAAGGAAGATATAAGACACTGCAAATCCGGTAAAAACCAATCCGTTCGATTAGAAGTGCCAAGAGGGGTATGCTCGTTTCCACAATCACGAACAGGTCACGAATTATTTTTGGAAAACTGCCCCAGATTGACCAGTAAAAGGGATGCATGTTTTGCAAAACAGATACGACAATTAATATCCCGGATGCTACAATCACAAACGGTTGTATCAAATACATACAAAGATCGATCATTGATTTATTCCGTGTTATTATACCTTGTTTGACCAGAGTGACGACATACCGAAAGAAACAGTCCGCATGGCCTTGCATCCACCGGAGGCGTTGACGCATTGAGGGCAGTAGGGAAATTGGTTTTTCGTCATAGATCTTTGCATCATGCACCCATATAGCACGTATGTTCTTTGAAAGCAGGCATTGCAGGGTAAATTCAAGATCTTCCGTCAGACTTGTGGCATTCCACCCAATCTCTTTCAGCAATCCGCTCTCTACACAAATACCTGTTCCCCCGAGAACACAACTCCATCCAAGATTATATCTGGCCAGTTGGAAAATTCGATTTGTTGTCCAATAGGAGAGGGCATAGCATCTTGTAATCCAAGAATCATCCGGGTTTTTTACATCCAGGCATGCCTGCAGCAACCGGTGACCGTTTTGTAAATAGGTGTTCATCATTTGAAGAAAATTTGATGAGACCAAATTGTCAGCATCTAAAATCACAAACGCATCCCAACGATGCGGTTCAGAAACCAGCAACCGATTGAACATCCAAGAAAGGGCGTATCCTTTGCCTTTTTTATGTGGATCTCGCCGTTGAACTGCATGTGCCCCTGCTTTGTTAGCAATAAAAGCGGTTTGATCCGTACAGTTATCGCAGATGACGAAAATGTCATATAGCTGTTTTGGATAATTCATTTTTTGGAGATTGTTTATCAGTTGCCCGATAACCCGTTCCTCGTTGTGGGCGGGAATAATAATCGCAAATCGCTTTCCAGGTTCACACGGAGAGGGGACATGGTAACGGCGAAATCCAAAAAGTCCCAGAGACAAATGGTACAAGACGACTATCAACAGCAAAATTTGAATCAAGTTGATCAAAAGACTGATGAGTGTCATAAAGCACCCTCCCGTTTAATTAACACCAAGACTACTTTTCCCAACTCTGAAGGTAGAAATGCCCATCCGTTAGAAGTTTTACAATTGATTTTTGAAATATACCGTTCTTCAAGTGTTTGATGATTTTTTGGGGCAAAAGGAAGGGACGTTAAACAGAAAGCGCGATACATAAAAAGGTTCAAGCCGTTTGTTGAACGGTTTGAACCTTTCTCAAGGTATGGATAAAGGGAAGCGCATCTTTGATGAAATAATTCACATCTACTCGACCAGCTTGGTTTTGCAAACAAACCCTTAATGTAGTTGGGCAAACCGGACATCCATTCTTGTACTTGACTCATAATGACAGACTGTTTCCGTTTCGGTTGAATATCAATCAATTCGACAAAGAACGTAATCAGTTGTTGCAATGCCATTTTCAGATCCATGTCACGGACTTCATCTGAAAAAAGGTAGAACAAGCCGCCAAGAGAGCGCTGGTCTTTTTTCCTGACTACGTTCCCATTCCATCAGCAAGTAACGTGTAAAAACAATGGTGGTATGGCTGATGAGCATGTCAAAGGAACGACCTTGAAACTCAGTACCCAGCTTTAAAAAGGATTTAGTGAACTTGAAGAATGTCTCGATGCTCCAGCGCATCCCGTAAATACGGACGATTTCATGATCGTTTAATTCCAAGTCAGTGCTAAGAATAACCAACCATTCCCGGCGTTTGTTGCGATTTTGAACAAATACGAGTTTTATGGGCAAACCACAAGCGGTTTTGACCATTAGCGATCCCAAGATTTTTGCTTTCTTGTTTCTGGGCAATTTCGTGTATAGCTCCTGCAGTGTCATGCGGTTGTCACCCATTATATATCGTTGCTTCATGTCTTTGACCATACCAATGACATGCAAACCCTTGGACATCAATTCCCGGAGTAACGGGGCTTGCGTAAACCAACTGTCCATCAAGACAAAGTCGGCCGAGAAACCGGGAGCCAGAGCATGCTCTAGTAGAGCTATAACAGCGTCGGGTTTACGAGTCAGGGCTTCCATCCGCCGCTTATAACCGTGCGAACTCTTAAAGAAACCTTCCATGATCTCACAAAAGCGGTTTGCCAGCTTGGGGGAACTAAGCATCACAAAATCGATGGGAGCAAAGCTGAAGCCATCCGACCAGCCTGGAGTCCGCATGTTATATCCCCGCACGAAGCGGCCTGTCGTATGATCATGGACTCGTGCCAGCAGTTCAGCTTTCTTACTTCGGTTACGGCTAATTACCGAATCGTCGATGATGAACGCTTTAATACGGGAAGCTGAAGTGAGCGATTCAAAGAACTGTATAATTTTCAGGCTAAGTGAATGCAGAAACCTCCGCCAATTAAAGCGGGAATGATTCAAGAAGCGATAGACGACATCTTTACCTGGTAATGAAGAGCCGCGTTCTCCTTCAAGAAGGCGAAACCAGTTTCGGCCCTGAAATACCCATGAAAAGATGAGTTGAAAGACAGCTAGACCAGACATGCCAAAGGATTTTTGGATTCCCGCCTTACGAAGTAGATGACCAATGGCAAGAGTGGAAAACAAACTGGAAGATACGTTCTTTATCCTTTTCAGACAGAGGATTGTGGTGTAACATGGAGATACAACACCTTTCTTTGTTTGGAATGGTTGCGGGGTACTTAAAGAGATCGGAGTGTGTAGTCGTAACCAAAGACATTCCTTTCCTCATATAGTATAAAAAACTATATTATAGGAAAAATCATGTTCTACCCAATTTTCTTTTATCTGCGGACAGTGCCAACGGTTTATCCAGTACCTACTTACACGTTCTATCCGAACTCCATACAATACCACCGGCATTCATGAAATCCAACAGGAGGACTGGATGAGACAGGTAGCACCTTTCAAACATGGACCCGAACGAATCGAAGAACGACATCCACATGTTAAACATATAGATTGGGCTTCCATGTTTCCAACTGAAGTGATTTTACATGGTCCTCCTCGTAAGGAAGTAGCCCTGACTTTTGACGATGGACCGGATGATGTCTGGACGCCTCGAATTCTGGATGTCTTGGCCCTACATGATGTAATTCGTGAAATCATGTCACTTGATTATAAGATTATCTTTTGGAACGTTGATAGTCTGGATGGGGCAGGTCTCACTGCTCCACAAGTAACAGCCAATATATTGGCCCACGCTGGGCCCGGATCAATCGTGTTGCTGCACAGTGCCGGTGGTCGTGGGGAAAGCCTGGAGGACACAGTGGAGGCATTGCCTTATGTCATTCGTACTCTTCGCGAAGAAGGGTATAAGTTAGTCACTGTTTCAGATTTACTCAATATACCGTCTTATAAATCAGGACAAATTGAAATGAGGCAATCACAAAGCCAACTTTCGATGAGGGAGTTGGCTTTGCTCTTTTAACATTGTAATAAAAAAATTAAAATTGTCACAGTTTTCGTTTTATTGTGAAATCGTATCAGGGAATGACAGGCCATCTAAGAGAGGAAAATCCTTTTCAAAACCATGACGAAATGTTTCATGCCTTTATTGAATCCATTCAGCCTCTGTGTAGGGCGGGAAAGCTTACAGCTGTACTTTTTCAATATCCGCCGTGGTTTGACTGTACGAAGAGAAATGTGAATATTCTGCGGTACACGAGGCACAAAATGAAGGACATACCGGTTGCCCTTGAATTTCGAAACCAGAGTTGGTTTACTCCTACCATGCAGGAAAAAACGTTAACCTTTATGGAAAAAGAAGGTTGGATACACTGTATTTGCGATGAACCTCAGGCTGGAAGGTTCTGTACCGACTGTCTTGCGGTCTACCAATCAGAAACTTGTATTGGTTCGATTTCATGGCCGCAATGCAAGCGTATGGAACAATCACGGAAATCCCGATTGGCGGGATGTTAGATATTTGTATCGTTATAGCAAGGAAGAGCTGATAGAGTGGAAAGAGAAGCTTGAATATCTTCAAGATATGGCAGAAGACGTTTGTGTGTTGTTCAATAACAATTCAGGCGGGGATGCTGCCGCTAATGCAAAAGAAATGCTGCAACTGCTGGGAATTGAATACGACGGATTGGCTCCTCGGCAATTGGATTTGTTTTAAAGCAGAATGACCATCAACCCCATTACTTGGAGATTCGTAAAGGGGCGGGCAATAGTATTGAAAAAAGCAGACAACGATTCTATGAAAATTATTGAATCTATTGAGCGGGCTGATCAAAACGTCGTACGAGCCTTAAATGAACTTCTAGAAAAAATATGATTCTGTAACATGTGCCATTTCAGATAGTATGGAGAGATTTAATGCAATGACATCTTTTTGGGGTGAAAACATGACAATGTCTGCCATGAATAAAGGTGTTCTTGGAGCGGTAATAGACGGCGCTTGTAGAGGAGATTCGAAAGCTAAAATTCCCCGTATTTTCCAAGGGGATTGTACCGAATGTTGGCTCTATATCAGACTATGGCCATGTCACAGTTGCCATTCAGTGTGCCGGTGTCCCTGTTCACCCGGGTGACATAATTGTAATCGATGGGAATGGAATCGTGGTAGTACCAAGACAAGACGCGTCAAACGTCTTGGAAAAAACGAAACATCTGCTGAAAACGGAGCATGTTCTGCAAGAGAAAATAAGAGCAGGAGCAACAATTGGCCAGTTAATCAACATCGATGAAGTTTTTTAAATCATGTCGATTTATCCAATCGCATCTCCCTATATCACAAACTCTGGGGTGAGAGGATCGCTTCAGAGGGGGGGTCAGGCAATATTATTCAAGAAATGTTCAATCAAACAAAAAAGAATAAATCGTACAATTATGAAGTAATCAATATTTCAAATTTTTTAAGGGGTGAGTAAATGAGTACCTATGTTTTGGTGCATGGATCGTTTACCGGAGAATGGTGTTGGGAGAAAATAGTCCCTTTGTTACAGGATTCCGGACACCGCGTAGTAACCTTCGATCTGCCCGGGCACGGTAAGGATCAGGCCTCACCTTCTAAAGTCACATTGAAAGATTACACGGGTCGTGTGTGTAGTGTTCTGGATAACGAACCTGAAAAGGTGATTTTGGTAGGGCATAGCTTTGGGGGAATTGTCATCACGCAAGCAGCAGAATATCGTTCTGAAAAGATTCAGTTGCTAGTCTATTTAACTGCGAGCATGCCAGAAAATGGACAAAATTTAATTCAATTAGGCGAAAAATACAAACTTTCCCCTTTACCGCTCATCATGAGTGAAGATAAGACCTATGCACAGCTTGATAGTTCTGCGGCTAAGGATCTGTTTTACGGTGAATGTTCTGAAAAAGATGCATCAGAATCTATAGAAAAACTTTGCCCCGAACCGTTATTCCCCTATATCACACCGGTTCACATAACGAATGATAATTTTGGGAGAATTCCTCGTGTTTATATTGCAACTCTTAAAGATAAGGCGCTCCCTATTGAGGCGCAAAGAGCAATGTACACGAACACCCCTTGTCGTCGAGTTATTACTATGGATACAGATCATTCCCCATTTTTTTCGCAACCCGAAGTATTGGTATCACATTTGAAAAACTTGGCTATGTGAACGGAAAAATTGATGAAGTGAAAGCACCAGGAGAGCGAAGGATCTGCAATCCGGGCGCTCTTTTGTTGTGTAACAAAAGCTTACATATAATATTTTGTTTTTCGTTTTTTTGATTAAAATACATTTATAGTAAAAATTACGTTAAGTAAGTTCACGTTACTTATTGGTCTTTTACGAAAGAGGACACACTGTACAGTTTCCGTATGACGATTTTGGGGAGCAAAATTTGTATTTCAGATATAACAAAAAACACTCCATTCTTTATTTTCCGATAGAACGGTTGATTTCGAACAGTCGTAGTTTTAAAAAAATTTTAAAACATCAGAAGGAATTTTTGTGTCAAATGTGGAATACCAGATACCAAATTCCAAATACCAATTGGATGAGAGGAGGGGATACCGTGCAATTCACAAAAATTGAACAACCCCAGTTATTTAAGCAGCATGCTTATGAAGAAATTAAGAACGCCATTATTAACCATGTGATTCCGCAAGGGGAAATCCTCTCGGAACGCAACCTGTCTGAAAGTTTGGGAATTAGCCGTACTCCATTAAGGGAAGCGATCCACATGCTGGAACTGGAAGGATGGGTGAAGTCTATACCAAGGAAAGGGGTGTTTGTGTCTCATATCTCGCAAAAAGATGTGGAAGAAGTGTTGCAACTACGCAGCGCCAATGAGTCTCTCGTAATGGAACTATTAATTCCGAAAATTACGGACAAAGAAGATCAAACGCTAGAAGAAATTTTCATGCATCAATTAAATCATCAGCATGATAATAAGTCTTTTATCTCGATTGACAAAGATTTTCATATGTATCTTGCGGAATTATCAGGAAATGATCGCTTGATTCAGCTGATGCATAATTTAAGTGATTTAATGCGGTGGTTTGGAATTAGGGCGATTCATACAACAGACCGAATCCAGGAGACCCTGCAAGAACATAGGGCGATCATCGCAGGAGTAAAGAAAAGAGACGTTAATCTTGCCAAAATCGCAGTTGCCAAACATATTGAACAAACGCGAGCCGCCGTGTTGACCGCATTGCAAGCCAGTCAGGAGTGACATTTATGAAAATGTATTCAATTTCAATCCAGGAAGCAAATGGAGGAACCACACCCAAAAACATTTCCATCGAAAAAGTGCTGGTTGTTGGATATGGAGGGCGAAACGTTGAAAAAGTTCACGAACATATTCATGAACTGTCTTTAATTGGTGTAGATCCGCCTTCCACTATCCCCGCGTTATACCCACAGCCATTGAGTGGGCTGACCACAGAATCGACCATTATAGTACAAGGAACGGAGACGTCCGGAGAGGTGGAGTACGTTCTTTTCCATGACGGAGAGGAATGGTTGGTGACGGTCGGAAGTGATCACACGGATCGCCATCTGGAAACGGAAGACATTCAAAAGTCAAAGGAGGCATGTCCGAAACCGTTTGTTACACAATTTTGGAGGTTAGTGGATGTACAAGATCATTGGGATCAATTGATTTTGCGTTCATGGATGACCGATAAAAACGGGACGCGCTTGTATCAAGAACATAATTTGACCGCTTTACTGCCTGTATCTGACCTATTAGGGAAATTGAAAGAATTTGGATATGAGGATTTAAAAAACACGATTATTTTTTCAGGCACTGTACCCACTTTAGGAGGGTTTGTGTATGGAAACCAATTTATCTATGAAATGAGAGACCCCGTTCTCAATCGCACGTTAAATGGCGAATATTCAGTAGTAGTTGGAGGGTAATCCATGAAACTGGCACTTGTTCAAATGGATGTTCAAATTGGGGAACCGGAAAAGAATTATCAAAAGGCCCAACATTTCTTGAAAGAAGCAATGGCACAAAATCCCGACATGATTATCTTTCCGGAAATGTGGAATACAGGCTACGCGTTGGAACAAGCGGATGAAGTTGCGGACATTGATGGAAAGCGAACCAGAGAATTGTTTTCTGAATTTGCGAAACAGCATCATGTAACGATCGTGGGCGGAAGTGTGTTGTATAAAGATTCCCAATCCGGCGATGTTACCAATACCATGCTGGTTTTTGATGAAAAAGGAAATGAAGTCATCCGGTATGACAAACTTCATCTGTTTCGTCTGATGGATGAGCATCTGTACTTGAAAGCTGGAAATGCTTTCGGGTTGTTCGATTACAAAGGAACCACCGTAGGAACGATGATTTGTTATGATTTGCGGTTCCCGTTCCTTTTCCGAAAATTGGTGGGTTCCGGTGCAAAATTGTTAATTAATACCGCTCAATGGCCCTCGGCCCGTGTTGATCATTGGAGAACGCTTGTAATTTCACGAGCGATTGAAAACCAGTCCTATATGATCGCCGTAAACCGTTGTGGAACAAGCCGAGACACCGCATTCCCCGGAAATTCGATGGTGGTGGATCCGTGGGGCGAAGTGTTGCTGGAAGGGGACAGCAACGAACAAATTTACTTCGTTGACATTGACCTGGCTAAAGTCGATGCGATTCGGAAACGGATTCCAGTTTTTGATGATCAACGGTTTGACCTTTATTAATTAAAAATATAAATAGGAGATGAAAACATGATGAAAAAGTCAATGGCAAGTTTTGCTCTCAGCAGTGTACTAGTTGCGGGTTTGGTTGCTGGATGTTCCTCTGGCCAAAAAGCGGAACCTGCAGCAAATAGCGGGGATTCTTCTAAAAAAATCAGCATAAAATTAGCGCACACCGGGTCGGAAACTCACCAATATAACATTGGAGCCGAAGCGTTTAAAAAAGCACTGGAAGAAAAAAGCAAAGGAACTATGGAAGTGAAAATTTACGCGAATGCCAAGCTGGGTTCAGAAAAGGATGCGGTTGAAGGTATTCAGAATGGCACGGTTGATATGACGGTAGTTTCGGCTGACAGCTCAATGGCAAATGTGGTGCCTGAAATGAACGTATTTGGGATTCCGTTCCTCTTTAAGAATAAAGAACACGTTTACAGTGTGTTGGATGGCGAAATTGGGAAGTCGTTGTTGAAAAAAGCTGATGAAAAGAACATGAAAGGACTGGGTTTTTGGGAAGTTGGTTTCCGTCATATGACGACCAAGAATAAAGAAATTTTGAAACCGGAAGATGTAAAAGGGCTGAAAATGCGTGTGCAGCCAGCCCCGGTTTGGCAGGAATTTATGAAATCACTTGGTGCAAATCCCACCCCTGTAAACTTTAATGAGTTGTACAGCGCATTGGAACAAGGCGTGGTAGACGGGCAGGAAAATCCGATTGCAACTATCATGTCAATGAAATTCTATGAAGTTCAAAAGCAACTCGCATTAACCAGTCACACTTATTCACCTGCTGTGGTTCTTGCAAGTAACAAGTTCTATAAATCGTTAACAGATCAACAGAAAAAATGGCTCGATGAAGCAGTGCAAGAAGCAACCGTATCTCAGCGTAAAACGCTTGCAGACGCCGAAACCAAATCGCTTGACGAACTGAAAAGTAAAGGGGTCAATATCACCCAACCTGACAGAGAGGCATTTGCGGCAGCAACCAAAGATGTAGCAAAATCTGTAGCTGATAAAGTTCCGCAAGACTTACTGGACAAAATCAAAGCGGCTGCAAAATAAATGAAAATAGGGCTACCCAGGTAGCCCTTATTTTAAAGAAGGGAGTGGGATCACTGCTATGAAACTACTTCGTTATTGGTTGGAAGTGATCATTGGCAGTTGTTTGGCAGTTGTTGTAATTGCAACGTTTTTGCAGGTCCTTTTCCGGTTTGTACTTAAGGTTCCTGCTCCATGGACCGAAGAAATTACACGTTTCGCGTTTGCCTATATGGTGTTTTTCGGAACTGCGCTGGGGGTAAAACATCATCGTCACTTGAGTGTGGATATCATTGATCACCTATCGAAAAAAATACGCTCCGTGGTCGTCACGATCGGTTATTTGATCAGTATTCTGTTCGTTGCGGTTTTTACCTACTACAGTTGGGTGCACACGACGAATTCTACAATGCAAACGACACCTACCTTAGAAGTCTCCTTGATGTATATGTATATCGTAATGCCAATTTCAGGTGTGCTCATGCTGTTCTACTTAATCAAAGGAATGCTCGATGAACTAAAAGGAAAACAGGAAGGAGGAACACAGGTATGATATGGCTGGTTGTTTTGCTGTTTGTCTTGTTCTTCCTTCGCATACCTATTGCTTTTGCACTAGGTATTACGTCATTGGTAGGGTTACTGTTAAGCGATACAGATTTGGTTGTGATTGCACAAAAATCCTTTTCAGGTATTGACTCGTTTACTCTGGTTGCAATTCCGCTTTTTGTGCTCGCCGGAGAAATTATGACGGTAGGTGGAATTTCAAAACGTTTGGTGAACTTTGCTGAATTGTTGGTTGGGCACTTGCCCGCTGGACTTGCATTAGTGGCAGTATTGGCTTGTACATTTTTCTCTGCGATTTCCGGCTCCGCCATTGCTGACGCTGCTGCGATAGGAGGAATCCTGATACCGGCAATGATTGCGCAAGGGTATGACCGGCGTTTCGCTTCCACGCTTGTGGCATCAGCTTCGACGATTGGTCCTGTAATTCCCCCGTCGATTCCGATGATCTTGTATGGAGTGATGGCTAGCGTTTCAATAGGTGACCTGTTTTTAGCAGGTGTGACACCAGGGATTTTGATGGCAGTTGGACTGATGGCGTATGTGTATTATGTTGGCAAGAAACAAAACATTCGCGGCCGTGAGAAGATGGCGTCTCGAAAAGAAATCATGGTGGGATTAAAAGACGCCTTTCTCGCCCTTCTACTGCCTGTCATTATCATTGGCGGTTTTCGTTCTGGGATCTTTACGGCAACCGAATCGGGTGTGATAGCTGTTGTTTATGCTCTTATAATCGGTGTATTCGTGTATAAGGAGTTAACGATCAAGATGTTGCCAAAGGTATTGCTCGAATCAGCAGTAAGCTCCGCAACCATCCTGTTCGTAATCGCAAATGCAACGTTATTTACATGGTTACTCTCATATCATGATATTCCTGATCAACTGGGGGATTTAGTTACCAGTATCTCTAGTGCGCCCTGGGTCACACTGTTGCTTATAAACGTTGTGCTTCTGATTGCGGGAACTTTCATTGATACGATTTCAGCATTGACCATTTTTACACCATTATTTTTGCCGGTTGCAACTACTGCCGGGGTTGATCCGGTGCATTTGGGGATTATCATCACCGTAAACTTAACAATCGGTATGATTACGCCGCCGCTTGGAGTATGTCTCTTCGTTACTTCAGCTATCGCCAAAGTGAATTTGGCGCAGATGGTTCGTCCTCTGCTTCCACAGTTGCTAATATTATTGGTGATTCTGGTTCTCGTGACGTATTGGCCGAATCTGTCACTGTTTTTACCACACTTGGTTGGTGGAAAATAAGACTCTCAAAGCCTCACTGTGTGGGGGCTTTATCTTAAAGGGGGAAAAATTGTGAAACACTTATCCGCCCAAGAAATCCGACAAAAAATTCGGGATGGAGAATGGACAAAACCGACGGCAGGATTGGCCCAAAATAACGCCCAAGCAAATCTGGTAATTCTGCCAAAAGAATTAGCGTACGATTTTCTGTTGTTTTGCCAACGTAATCCAAAGCCGTGTCCCTTGTTGGAAGTCACAGACGTGGGATCGCCAATCCCATATCTGACCGCACCGGATGCAGATCTCAGAACGGATCTTCCCAAGTATCGAATCTATGAATATGGGGAACTGATTGCGGAAGTAACCGATATTACCCAATATTGGCGGGATGACTTGGTTTCATTTTTGATCGGTTGCAGCTTTACATTTGAACAGGCGCTTCTCACGAACAATCTACCGGTACGTCACATTCAGGAAGGCAAAAATGTACCGATGTACAAAACGAATATTTCGTGCCAAAACGCTGGCGTTTTTCACGGTAATCTAGTTGTCAGCATGCGTCCGTTTCAACCCCGGGACGCGATTCGGGCCGCTCAAATCACATCCCGTTTTCCTTCTGTTCACGGAGCGCCTGTTCATATGGGGAACCCTAAGCTAATCGGCATTGATAACCTTGATGAAGTAGATTTTGGTGAAGCAGTGACCCTAAAAGAAAATGAAATCCCGGTGTTTTGGGCATGTGGAGTAACGCCGCAAGCAGTGGCAATGCAAAGCAAACCACCGTTTATGATTACACACGCACCTGGACATATGTTCATTACTGATCAAAAAGACGAGTCATACTCCATTCTTTAGATGATTGTTGGTAAATGGGGGGCGTACCGTAAAGCGTTTGCACTTCTTCGTAAAAATGGTTCCTGTGTTCTGACGGGAGCCTTTTCTTTTGGCTTGATTGTCCGTCAGGACATCACCACTCTGTAAGCGGGCGTATATTTGAAATTCACCCGGAGAAAATACGGGAAACTCGGTAACTGGAGGAATATCAGGTGACAACAAAAGACATTCTGATCGTTGGTTCGTTCGAACAGTTTGTTCAAAATCCGCTGGCACTGCTCGTGAACGCAAGAGAGCGTGGAGACGTCGTCAAACTAATTTCTCCCGACATGGAATTTCCCTATTTACTTTCCAATCCGGATCACATCCGTGAAGTACTGATTGAGAAAAAAGAAAGTTTTATTAAGTCAAAAAATCTGCAAGTTTTGAAAGTAATCGTCGGTGAAGGAATTCTTACAAGCGAAGGAGAACGCCATCGACAAGATCGGCAAATCATGCAGCCGTATTTCAATATCCCGGCATATTAGCATGTATGCACCGACGATGGTGAAAATGGCTGAAACAAGATCCGATACCTGGCAGGATGGGGAAACACGCAATATCACCACCGAGATGATGGAAGTCACGTGGACATCATTACCGATACGATATTTGGCATGACGGTGCACGATGCGGAAGGAGAAGCTGACCTCCGTAACTTGCTGGATTCCCTGCCCCGGATGATTACAGAGAAAGCACGGATGGAAGGGCATGAACCGACAGAGGTTACCGATACGCGTGACCGGGCGGTGAAAGATTCTATCGAAAAGCTCGATCAATTGATGTATAGCATCATTGAAAACCGTCGCCAGAACCCACAGGAGAACAAGCAGGATGTGCTGTCCATCCTGTTGCGTCGGTATGCCGGACAAGCATCTGCGCGACCAAGTGATGACGATTTTCCTGGCCGGTCATGAAACGACAGCCAATACGTTGGCTTGGACGTGGTACCTGCTGTCTCAACATCCGGAAGTTGAAAGGAAATTTCATGAAGAGTTAGAAAGTGTGCTGCACGGTGCCGATCCGACGCCCGATTCGCTGAATGATTTGAAATATACGTATTGCATCGTGCAGGAAGCGATGCGCCTTTACCCAGCGGCCTGGTCAATTGGACGGATTGCGATTGAAGATGTAGAAATCGGAGGGCATACGTTCAAAAAGGCGAGTCCATCATGATGAGCCAGTATGGTCACCTTGTATCCGAAAATCTGATGATGCAAATTCAAAAACGTTAAACCTTAGGTGTCCGCCCTTTTTGCTTATGGGACAAACGCCCAGTGTAAATAGAAGCATACAATAGGGAAAAGTCACAAGGGAGGATGGGATTCCGCTGCTCGTGCTTGACGTGTGGGAACATGCTTATTATGTAAAGTATGCGAACGACAGAAAATCATATATAGATGCCTGGTGGAACGTCGTGAACTGGGATGATGTACGGCAGCGATACGAAAAAGCCCATACGATTGCTTGGGCTGCTTTTTAGTGAAAGGGTGGAGAAGCTCGCAAAAACGATTGATTGGCCAAAAAATGAGGAGGTAGAGCGGGAAAAAAAGCCGCTCTTATTTTTTTGCCTGTTTTCCGACGATTTAGTATCTACCATAACGTTTGACTGTACGGTTTTAAAAATCATAAAATGATAATAACTTCGACCAAGAAAGGATGTACCCCGATGGGAAGTTGTATCGCATAGGCGAGTTGGCAAACGTTGCAAATGTCTCGAAACGAACAATCGATTATTACACGCAACTGGGGTTGCTCACGTATGAAAGGACCGAATCGAATTATCGATTCTACTCGGAGGAAGCGCTGCAGCGATTAAAACTGATCGAGCTGTACAAAAAAGAAAAGCTGTCGTTGGAAGAAATTCGCGCGAGATTGCAGGTGTTTGACGAGCAAAAGGTTTCGGCAACAGACGTGTCCCACAAAATGCACGAGATTTTCGAACAGCTGCATTTGGTCGAGGATCGTCTGCTGGAATTAAAACCGCTGTTGTCAAAATTAAATGAACAGCAGCTAAAGGTTCTCACCAAAACGATGTCGCTCCAATGCGCTACTCTGATTCACACATTAAGTATTCTTTTGGGAGATAACCCATTCAAATAAATTGGGAGGTGGAGTCCCCCATTCAGGGACGACTTATTGGATAATCCGGGTGAAACAGCATTTAACTTACTGGCAGTGCTTTTCCTTGTTTTTCTAAACGGTTTTTTCGTGGCGGCGGAATTTGCGATGGTCAAAATCCGTTCCAGCAGATTGGCTCAATTGGTCGAGGAAGGCAATAAAAAGGCGAAAGTGGCGCAGACCATTACCAACAATCTGGACGCCTATCTTTCTGCCACACAATTTGGCATTACGCTCGCTTCGCTGGGCCTCGGCTGGATTGGAGAATCCGCAATCGCCCACTTGATTGAAAAACCGCTTGCCACTTTGGGAGTTCCCGCATTTGCGGTTCATACAATCGCTTTTGTCATCGCATTCGCGACCATTACGATTCTTCATATTGTTCTGGGTGAGCTCGCCCCGAAATCATTGGCGATTCAAAGGGCGGAAGGAACCGTGTTACACGTTGCAAGACCGATGATTCTTTTTTATAAGGTGATGTATCCGTTTATATGGATCTTAAACGGAACGGCAAACCGGGTCCTCAAGTGGGTCGGGATCCAACCCGCAAAAGAAGGGGAACTTGCCCATACGGAAGAAGAAATCCGAATTCTGATGAACCAAAGTCACCAAAGCGGGTTGATCGACAACACGGAAATGGCCCTGTTCGACAACGTATTTGAATTTTCCGACCGAATCGCAAGAGAAATCATGGTTCCCCGCGTGGATATGATCACAATTGACATCGACGATTCGCACGAAGAGATTATTCAAAAAATCGATCGGGAGCGTCACACCCGTTATCCGGTTTCGCAAGGGGACAAAGACCACATTATCGGATACGTTCACGTGAAGGATCTGTATTTGCAAATGAACCGTCATCATCAGTTCACGATCCAAAGCATTTTGCGACGTGTGATCATGGTGTCGGAAGCGGCTGAGATTAGCGCGGTGTTGAAACAGATGCAGAAAAACGGAACCCAAATCGCTGTAGTCATGGACGAATATGGCGGAACGGCCGGTTTGATTACCACAGAAGACATTATGGAAGAGCTTGTCGGAGAAATCCGGGACGAATTTGACGGCGAGGAGCTACCTGCCGTGCAGAAAACGAAAGACGGTTATTCGGTTGAAGGCCGCGTGCTGCTTGAAGAAATTAACGATTTGCTCGGTACCGATATTGATGACGTGGATGTGGACACGATCGGAGGATGGATGTACTCCATGGTTGCCAAACAACCCGAAAAAGGAGACTCCGCCCGGAAAAGCGGATTCCTCTTCACCATCGAAAAAATGGACGACACGCGGATCGAGCGAATCAGTATTCAACGATTGCCGGAATTGGGACTTGAATCGGTTCCCAACCTTGAGAGAGTTCATTAAAGTCGTGATTTAAACAAATGTTTGGAGGAGGCTGCACGATGTTTTTCCATCCGATGGATTTTCTGATTTTGATTGCGTTTGGACTTTCGATTTGGGCGCAGTTCAAGGTAAAAGGGAATTTTAGCAAATGGTCGGAAGTGCGGGCATCGTCCGGCATGACGGGCGCTCAAGCCGCTCGTACCCTGCTTGACCGTCAAGGTTTGTACGACGTGCCGGTGGAAGTGGTGCCGGGGGCGTTGTCTGACCACTATGATCCGATTTCCCGTACGGTGCGCTTGTCAGAAGACGTGTATTACGGATCGTCGATTGCCTCCTTATCCGTGGCTTGCCACGAAATCGGACACGCGATCCAGCACAAAGTGCATTACCCGATGCTTGTGCTTCGACACAGAATGTTCCCGGTTGTCAACTTTGCGTCCGGAATTGCACCGTTTCTTTTGATGGGCGGATTCTTGCTGCACGCGCTGAATTTAATCGGTCTCGGAATTATTCTGTTCTCGGCAGCGGTTGCGTTCCAAGTGGTGACGCTTCCGGTCGAATTCAACGCAAGTGCTCGTGCGAAAGCGTTGATGATTTCAGAAGGGTTCATCCGCAACGAGGAAGAGCGGGGAGTGAATCAAGTGCTTGGTGCCGCGGCGCTTACTTACGTGGCAGCAGCGTTGATCTCTGTGCTGGAATTGCTGAAATACGTGCTGATTTTCTTCAATCAGTCGAGAACGGAAGAAGACTAACAGGTTTTCCGAATCACACCCGACGGCCAACGTCGGGTTCTCTTCTTAATTGGTCTTGTTGCCGATCCAGTCAAACATCCGCTTCACTGCCGTTTCATGAATCGAGGGTGGGAAAAGATGTCCGTAACCCTGATAGCTATGCAGTTCCACATTGCTCCCAAGTTTTTTCAACTTATTGTACATGTGCAGCCCATGACTGAAATCGACTTGCCGATCTTCTGTCCCATGCATGATCAGGACGGGGCATTGAATTCGTTCTGCCATCAGCAGCGGGGAACGAATCTGGTAAACGCCAGGCATTTTAGCAGGGGAGCCTCCAATTACACGTTTCAACATTCTCCGCAAATCAATCCGCTCTTCATAAGTTTGCGCCAAATCCGATACTCCGCTCCAGAGGATTAATCGGTGTACTTCAGGAATCTCCACGGCAGTAAGCGTAGCGTTGATAGCTCCGCGCGAAAAGCCCATCACCGAAATTCGTTCCGGATTGACGAAGGGAAGACTTTGCAGGAGCCGATAAGCGGCAAGAACATCTTCCTTATCGTCCCCGCCAAATTCATCGCGTCCTTTCCCCCCTTCATTTCCCCGGTAGGAGGGAGCAAAGATAACATGTCCAAAATTGGCGAATTGTTGTATCCAATGAATCTTAACACTTCCGAACTTTCCAATGCCTCCCCGACAGTAAATGAGAGCAGGCAGCTTGAACGATCGAATATCTTTTTTTTCTCGATTGATGGAAGTCGCGATTTCCGTTATAGGAAGATCCGGGTAACCATAAAACTGCCCGATCCAATTTTTTAATACTGAGGCAGGGAGCTCAAACCCATTCGGCAGACTTAGGTACCCTTTCACCTTCAATCCGTTGGACAGGTATGTCACATGATAAATCATACAATCCTTCTTCCGGCTAAGAAGTTTTAAGAAAAAGATAACACAGCATCACGATAGGTCAAAATCCCGGATTCAGTTGTATTGACTAAACTGAAATTTCTGGTTATTATGAGTATACTTAAGTTGAATATTAGGAAACTTTAGTTGAAAAACCTGTCTAGGAGAGTTGAGCATAGGTATGGATGAGAAAAAAATATCGGAAAGAATCAGGCTATTAAGAACTCACTTGAAACTTACCCAACAAGATTTAGCGGATAAATGCGGATATACAAAAGGTATGATATCAAAGATTGAAAACGGACGTATCTCGCTGCCAATCGCAACGTTGTCAAAAATCGCCAACGCTTTAAATGTTAAATTGTCCTGGTTTTTTGAGGAAGAAGGCGAAGATTCGGAACTCATTATAACCAAAAAAGAAGAACGAACTCCTATCGTGTCGAACGTAACCGAGTTTGGTTACTTTTATTATGGATTAGCCAATCGTAAATCATTGGCTAAAATAGAAACGTTTATGGTTATCGTTCCAGAAGTAACGGAGGGAAAGCAACCCTTCTCTCACCAGGAAGAAGAATTCGCCTTTGTGGTAGAGGGAGCCATTGATTTGTATTATGACGGGAAACTGTATCCCTTGGAAGAAGGGGACAGCGCCTATTATTTTGGTGATAAACCTCATATGTTTCTATCTAGAAATAATCAGGAATCAAAAGTTCTGGTTATTATTGTTTCCAATTAAATTGGGCACTTTTGAACCAAATGTCAAATTTACTCCTCAGTGATAGTTTCGCAGAAAGCACATCCAGTAACTCCTTCGAAACCCTTCTTAGAGTCATAAAACGCTTACCTTGTTAACTTCGATTCTATCGTATTTTTTATCTTTGAAATTCAAGAAAATTAAGTATGCATAACAAACAAGATGTCTGAATTATCAAAAAGGAGATGAGATTTACAAGTGAAAAAGGTAAGAATTGGGGCGGGATCAGGATATGCGGGGGACCGTTGGGAACCGGCAATTGAGTTGGTGGAAAAAGGAGATATACAATACTTGGTTTTTGAAGCGCTAGCAGAAAGGACCATCGCGAGAGAGCATCTCGACCGGTTAAGCAATCCTGACAAAGGGTACAATCCTTGGTTGGAAGCACGAATGCGTTCAGTTTTACCGATTGCGAAGCAAAAGGGTGTAAAAATCATCACGAATATGGGAGCCGCGAACCCGGAATCTGCAGCGAAAGTAGTTGCGGAAATCGCTGAAGAATTGAACATAAACAACTTACGAATAGCAGTCGTGATTGGGGACAATGTATCCGATATCGTAAGCGATTTTGAAGATGCCGATATTATCGAAACCGGTCAAAAGCTCTCTACTATCCAAGATAAGATTATATCCGCTAACGCGTACCTGGGTGCAGAGGTAATATCCAATGCCTTGTCCACGGGGGCTGATGTGGTGATTACGGGTAGAACAGCAGACCCTTCATTGTTTCTAGGGGCGATGATTCATGCTTTGGACTGGAATTATAATGATTACCAATTAATCGGTCAAGGATCTGTAATTGGTCATTTAATGGAATGTGCGGGACAAATTACCGGTGGCTATTTTGCTGATCCCGGATATAAGGATGTACCGAATTTGGAGAAATTGGGATTCCCTATCTGTGAAGTGTTTGAAGACGGCTCCGCATTTATCACAAAGGTAGCAGGATCAGGTGGATGTATTACCCCGGCAACTTGTAAAGAACAAATGTTATACGAGATTCACGACCCCTCGAGTTATATAACACCGGATTGTATCGTCGATTTTACGGATGTTGAGTTTATCGAAGTCGAAAAAGATCGTATTCAAGTCATTGGTGGTAAAGGCAAACCCAGGACTTCTACCTACAAGGTAAGCGTAGGTTACAAGAATGGTTATATAGGCGAAGGACAGATGAGCTATGCGGGACCAGGTGCGCTTGAACGGGCAAAGTTAGCGGCACAGGTGGTTGTAGATAGGCTTAAAATCAGGAACGTTGCTTATAAGGATCTCCGGGTAGACTTTATTGGTGTACAGTCTTTGCATGGTGAGTCAAGTAATCCGTTTATAGAGCCTTATGAGGTGCGCCTGCGAGTAGCCGGTCTAACGGATAGCGTTGAAGATGCGAAACTGATTGGCGCCGAAGTCGAAACATTACTTACGAATGGTCCGTACGGGGGAGCCGGAGATTTTAAAAACGTTCGGGAAATTATAGGGGTTCTATCTATCCTTTTGCCACGTGAGCTAGTTAAAACGAGTATTGTTGTGAAGGAGATGATCACAGCATGAAAGTCCGGGAAATCGCTCACTGTCGTGCAGGGGACAAAGGAAATATATCCAATGTGTCGGTGATAGCTTACAAAGAGGAAGACTACGACTTTCTTAAAGAGCATTTAGACGTGGATGTGGTAAGGAAGGCATACGGTGACATTATCCAGGGGAAGGTGGAACGCTATGAGTTACCCAAAATATCCGCACTCAATTTTGTTCTGTTTGACGCGCTTGGGGGAGGTGTTACTACTGCGTTAAACCTGGATATCCACGGAAAAAGCTTAAGTTCCATAATGCTTAACATTGATTTGGTCGATCGATGAAGACAGGCGGATATTGCGGGGACTTTTTGCTTAGGGGGGATTTCATTGTCAAAAACAATTCGTATTGGATCCGGTTCGGCATGGTGGGGGGATCGAATCGAACCGGCGGTTTGGAACGTGGAGAGGGGGAATATCAACTATTTAGTATTTGAGACGATGGCGGAGGCAACCGTTTCCGCCGCCCAAGTAAGACTTCGACGGGACCCTTCTTATTTGGGATACGATACAAACTTGGATGCCCGGTTCAGGGCGGTCTTGCCAACTTGTAAAGAGAAAGGAATCAAAATCATAAGCAACCAGGGGTGGGTAAATCCGGTTGCCGCTTGCCAACGGGTAATCCAATTGGCAAAAGAAATGGGATTATCCAATCTGAAAGTTGCTGCAATTGAAGGCGGAATTGTGACAGATCGGATTCTGGATATTGGAAATACGATTTTGGAGAGCGGAAAGCCTGTAAGTTCGATTTCCGATCCAATTGTTTCAGCCGAAGCTTATCTGGGCGCCGAACCGATTGTAAAAGCATTGCAGTCCGGAGCGGATATAGTGATTACATCGCGGGTAGCCGACCCATCTTTATTTCTGGCGCCCATGATATATGAATTTAATTGGAAGTATGACGATTGGGCGACACTGGGAATGGGGACAGGGATTGGACATCTGATGGAATGTGGCGCTCAAGTAACTGGAGGGTATTTTGCGGACCCAGGTTACAAAGATGTTGAGGAGATTTGGAATCTAGCCTTCCCGATTGTCGAAATCAGCGAAGATGGTACAGCCATCCTGTCCAAAGTGGATGGGACCGGCGGAGAAGTGAGCTTGAGGACATGCAAAGAACAACTTCTGTATGAGGTACATGATCCCGAAAACTATATCACTCCCGATGTCGTGGTTGATTTTACAACAGTTTCATTGCAAGAGATTAAAAAAGATCACGTTATGATTACGAATATTTCCGGTAAGCCCCGAACTCCGTTTTATAAAGTATCAATCGGTTGTGCAGAAGGGTTTATTGGTGAGGATATGTTCTTCTTTGCAGGTCCCGGGTGTTTGAATAAGGCCAAACTGGCAAAGGAAATCTTATTGCGAAGATTTGAAAGAGTGCAGCTTAAGGCGGAAGAGCTACGGATCGATTTTTTGGGAGTGAATGCCATTCATGGGCCTTTATCTCCTGAACCCGAGCATGAACCATACGAGGTTGCGGTTCGCGTTGCAGCCAGAACAAAAACCAAAGAAGAAGCGCTCAAAGTAGGACTGGAAGTTGATAGTATGGCCGTATGCGGTTTGGCGTCAACAGGGAAACGAGTGCCGCACCACGATCGGGTTCGTGAAGTAATAGGAATCTGGTCGACATTAATACCCAGAACGGAAATCCAACCTGTTATTCACATCCGGGAGGTGTAAAAATTGCAGGTACCTCTTCGAAAATTGGCACATTCCCGTACAGGCGATAAGGGGAATGTGGCAAATATTTCAGTTATCGCTTATAAGCCGGAGTATTACCCCGTAATTAAAGAACAAGTCACCGCATCAGTGGTCAAACAAAAATATGAAAAGATTTTAACTGGAGAAGTCATTCGATATGAAATAGATAACTCAACTTTCGCAGCTTAAAAAACTCGATTCACCCTTTACGTTACAGGGATCTCCAACTTAATATTTGCCTGCTTGACAGCAAAAAAACACCCTTCCCGTTTGGTACAATGGAAGTGTCCAGCTTACCATTCCAAACAGAAAGGTGTGTAACTTTATGGTACACCACAACTCTCTGTCCGAAAAGCATGAAGAACGTTTTTCGGCGATTTTCGTAACTTTACAAATCGGCCATTTACTTCGTAAGGCCGGTATTCGTAAATCTTTCGGAATGTCAGCTTTAGACGTATTTCAACTCATTTTCACTCTCGTATTCCAGGGGCGTAATTGGTTTCGTTTACTCGACAGCGATCACCGTTCCTCCTTGCCGGGCAAGGATGTTGTCTATCGCTTTTTGAATCATTCTCGCTTTGCATGGCGGAAGTTTTTACAAAGCCTAAGTCTGAAAATTGTCCAACACTTCGAATCGCTTATTTCTGCCTCTCGGGTTCGTGTATTCATCATTGACGACTCCATCCTACGCCGTGACCGCAGCAAGAAAGCAGAACTGCTGGCACGGGTTCATGACCATACGACGGGACGCTTTGTGCGTGGTTACAACATGCTGACACTCGGGTGGTCTGATGGGTTTAGCTTTGCACCCATCGATTTCACAATGCTTAGCTCCGCCAAATTGACCAACCGTTTCTGTGAAATGAAAGATCGTTTGATCAAGCGTTCGCATGGCTATAAGCGACGTTTGGAAGCGTTCTCCCGGAAACCAGATGCTGTAGTGGACTTGTTGAGGCGGGCTTTAAAAGCTGGATTCACAGCCGATTTTGTCCTTATGGACAGTTGGTTTACCCAAGCCCCGTTGCTCCGTGAACTCATGTCCAAAGGATTGCATGTTATTGGGATGATTAAGGACATGAAGCAAAGATACGTGCTGGACGGCAAACAATTGACATTAAAGGAATTGTATGCCACCCTGGCTAAATCCAAAAAATCGGAAATTCTCGGCTCGGTGATTGTTCAAACGGCTTGCGGTCTGCCGATCAAGTTGGTGTTTGTGCAAAACCGGAACCGACGTCGGGAGTGGCTCGTAATTCTCAGTACGGACTTGGAGTTGGACGAATCCGAGATTGTTCGCATTTATGGAATGCGCTGAAGTATTGAAACTTTCTTCAAATTTACCAAGTCGCATCTGAAGCTGGGAACAGAGTTCCAGGGCCGTTCGTTTGAGATGCTGATTAGCCATACAACCATCGTATTTACACGCTATTTGGTCTTGGAATGGGAGCGTCGCCAACAAAACGATGCACGTTCCTTAGGCGGTCTGTTTTTTCTCTATTCCGATGAAATCCGAAAGCTGGATCTCAAGACGGCTTTACAACAATTGATTGCCTTCTTTCTTGATCTCATAGGGGCTAAACGGAAACGGGAACAGTCTACCGTTTTGAGTCAAGTACAGCAATGGATTTCAGGTTTGCCCAATTATATCAAGGGTTTATTCGCAAAACTTAGCTGCGAAAGTTGAGTATTTAACATCTTACAATGAAAAAGGATTAAAAACTTTCCCCAAAACAGGTTGCACAGTGCTTTTCCGTATCCCGGGAAGCATTGTGCACTTTTTAATCTCCTCGTATAGAATCATCCAGATCAAGTTCATTAGATCATGCAATATGAAATTCGCCCATTTAACCACATGCTAGAGTACACGTTTTGCGGATTGAAGCAAGTCAAGACAGGGTCAATTTTTGCCCCGACCTAAGCTGGTATATAATAAAAGGAAGAAGGTGTAGAAAACCTGTAGAAACTGGGGGGGTTGTGATAAACCACCTTTGGAGGTTGAGGGAAGATGACCGTAAACATTGGACAAGCAGCGCCCGACTTTGAACTGACAGCCAGCGATGGACAGACAGTCAAGTTGTCCCAATTTAAAGGGAAAAACGTAGTGATTTATTTCTATCCGAAAGATATGACACCCGGTTGTACAACAGAAGCGTGTGATTTTCGCGATCATTATAAAAGCTTTGCTGAGGCGGATACGGTTGTGCTCGGGATAAGCCCTGATCCTGTCACTCGCCATCAAAAGTTTATCGAAAAATATGAGCTGCCATTTATCCTGCTGTCGGACGAGAATCATACGGTTGCAGAAATATATGGGGTATGGAAGCTTAAGAAGAACTATGGGAAAGAGTATATGGGAATTGAAAGATCAACGTTTGTGATTGACAGGAAAGGAAATCTGGTTCGTGAGTGGCGGAACGTTCGGGTGAAGAACCATGTGGATGAAGTATTGGATTATGTCAATGAGCATCTGGGCGACTGATGGTGGAATCAGTCGTCGGTGGGAATGCTTCACCTAATGTTGAGCGGAAAGCGGACAGAGTTCTCCCGATTTTGTACAATAGGGGTACGTTGCCAGACATTAACCGGGAGGAGAAACGACCGATGAATGTTTGTCTGATTGCACAACATTACATAACGGTGTGAAAATGCCCTGGCTGGGACTTGGTGTGTGGATGGCCGAGGATGGTGAGGAAGTGGAGAACGCGGTTCGTACAGCGATTGAAGTAGGGTATCGCAGCATTGATACGGCTACTGTCTACAAACTCTATTTGATCCACTGGGCCGTGCCGGACAAGTACAAAGAGACATGGCGAGCATTGGAGAAGCTCTAGCGGGATGGGTATGTACGGGCAATCGGGGTGAGTAACTTTCAAGTGCATCATTTGCAGGATATCCTGGATCATTTTGAAATAAAGCCAATGGTCAACCAGGTGTAGCGGCATCCCCTGTTAACGCAAAAGGAAATTCTTGATTTTTGCAAGCAGCAGGACATTCAAATGGAAGCGTGGTCACCGCTGATGCGCAAGGGAGAACTGCTTGGCAATCCGGTCTTAGTGGAACTGGGCCAGAAATACGGTAAAACGCCGGCGCAGATTGCGATTCGCTGGAATTTGCAGCATGGGGTCGTAACCATTCCCAAATCGGTGCGTGCAGCCCGTATCCGGGAGAATGCGGACGTTTTCGATTTTTCGCTGACCCAGGAAGAGATGCAACAGATCGATGCGCGGAACCAAAACAAGAGAAGTTTTGAATACGATCCTGACAACGTAAATTTCCAAACTATCGCTTGGGTCCGGAAGCCAACTTTTCAATGAGGGAAGTTGGTTTCTTTCGTCAAACATTCAGCAGGAAATTGAGGAATGGAAATGGAAGGGTGCACATAGTACTTTTCTGAAGGGGGTTGTTGAATTTGGAATATCGTCGGCTGGGGAATAGCGGTTTGCAAGTGTCGATTCTGGGACTGGGTACAAACGCGTTTGGATCGCGCGCAGATAAGGAAACCTCGATTCGCATTATCCATCAGGCGCTGGATCAGGGAGTTAACTTTATCGATACAGCGAACATTTACAGTGGATCTGAGTCTGAACGAATTATTGGAGAGGCCTTGACAGGTCGGAGGCATGAGGTCGTGCTTGCGACAAAAGCGGGGTTGGTTCAGAACGATGGCCCCAACGGGAAGGGGTCTTCCCGTTATCACATCATGCAGGAAATTGAAGGAAGTCTGAAACGGTTGAAAACCGATTATATCGACTTGTACCAAATTCATTCCTTTGATCCGAATACCCTGTTGGAAGAGACGTTGCGGACACTGGATGATCTTGTTCGGTCGGGAAAGGTTCGCTATATCGGCGCGTCCAATTACGCAGCATGGGAGTTGATGAAGGCGCTCGCGACGAGCGATCGGTTGAACCTGTCCCGCTATGTTTCAATCCAGCCCTGTTACTCGCTGGCTGATCGAACGATCGAACAGGAATTGGTTCCTTTGTGTCTTGACCAGGGGATCGGCGTGATTCCTTATTTTCCGCTTGCGGGAGGCATCCTGACCGGGAAGTACGCAGCTGGCAGCGCTTCACCAGCCGGTTCGCGCGCCGACAAAGATCCCAATTTTGCAAAACGGCTTGATGCGGAGCGAATCCAATTGGGAGAGCAGGTTTCAAAAATCGCCCGGGAGCTTGATGTATCTCCTTCCGCTCTTTCGCTCGCCTGGCTGATGGAGCAGCCCGTCGTATCCACCATCATCGTAGGCGCAACCCGTGTGGAGCAGTTAGAAGATAACCTGCGCAGCACCTCTGTAAAACTTGCCGATCAAACCATACAGGAGCTGGATCGCATCAGTATGCCGTTCCGTTATGGAGAACCGTTTGCCGTGTATAGGTTGTCGTGATAGATTGTCGCAATATCTCTGGAAGGCGTCCGAAAGGGTGCCTTTTTCTTTTTAGCCCCATATTTTCCTTGATCATCCGCCGTAGGAAAAATTGTTTCACTTCTACGACGGTGTAGCTTTTTTGCGACAGTTTGCGACAGGACATCCCTCCTTTAGCGTTTCTTCATAAGGTTATGAACTGAAAATTATACTAGAAATGCATGTTGGCACGAGTTTTGCTTATAAAAAAGGGCAGCGACAGCTGAATTTAAGAAAGGGGGACTTCTGAATGAGAGCGGTTACATAACGGTTGTTCAATTCTTGAACTTGGATTGAAATTGGGTTATTTGATCCTATTCTTCAAAAAATGAAAAACAATAGGAGGAATGGGCATGTTCAAAACAGCCGACGGAGAAGAGATTTTCGTAATAGACGGTCATATTGCGCTATGGGACGGAAGCCCGGAAAATCAGTTGAACATCCATGGCGCCCAATTTATCAATTGTTTCTATGACTATCATAAGAACCTTAGTCCAGCTGAAAATCTGTGGCCAAAGGATAAGTTTGAAAAATACGATGCGGATACTCTAGTAAATGACCTATTCGTGAAGGGCTATGTAGACATGGCGATTTTTCAGCCTGTCTTCCTGACAGATTTTTATAAAAATGGTTTCGGTGATATTGAAAAGAACGCCGAACTTGCGAAAAAATACCCGGGAAGATTTATTGGCAACGGGACTTTTGATCCGCGTGACGGGGAGCGGGGGCTTGAGTATCTTGAATATTTGGCAGTAAACCACGGTGTTAAGGGGGTGAAATTATATACAGCCGAATGGAGGGGTTCTTCGAAAGGCTATAAACTCACGGATCCTTGGGCGCAGCGGTACCTTGAAAAGTGCGAACAACTGGGAATTGTTAATATTCATGTGCATAAGGGTCCCACCATTACTCCGCTGAATCGGGATGCTTTTGATGTTGCTGATATTGATGATGCGGCCAGCAGCTTCCCGGGTCTGAATTTTATCGTGGAACATTGCGGTCTGCCCCGGTTAGAGGATTTCTGTTGGATCGCCACGCAAGAATCCAATGTGTATGCTGGCTTGGCCGTAGCAATCCCATTCATTCATACCCGTCCTCGTTATTTCGCAGAAATCATCAGTGAACTGTTGTACTGGGTTGGTGAGGACCGAATCTTGTTCGGGAGTGACTATGCACTTTGGGAACCGAAATGGCTGATTGAGAAATTTATGGCATTTGAACTGCCGGAAGATATCCAACAAGAAACAGGGGCTAATTTAACCCTTTCTGTAAAAAGGAAAATTTTGGGCGAGAATGCCGCCCGTTTATATGGTATCGATATTGAAGCCCAGAAGGCCAAAATACGGAGTGACAAGGTCGCAATACGTGGATAATCGGGTTGATGGGAGGGTCGGAGATGCAACAACGGGAAGAAGTATTTGCAAAATTAGCCGAAGTTTATGATCCAGAACTGGATCAATCGCTTACAGAGTTGGGTTTTATTAACCAAGTGGCAATTAACGGTTCGGACGTCACGGTGTCATTTCGTCTTCCCACATATTGGTGTTCTCCAAACTTTGCTTTCATCATGGCAGAGGATATTCGTGATCGAATATCGGAACTTCCATGGGTCAAAAAGGTGGCGGTTTGTCTGGAAGATCATTGTGCTTCGGCCGAAATCAATGAGGGGGTTTCCAACGGCAAAACGTTCGTTGAAACATTCCCTGATATGTCATCCGGGCAACTGGATGAGCTGCGAAAAACATTTCGTGTCAAGGCATTCGTATCCCGTCAAGAAAGGTTATTGCGACATCTTATCCGCTTAGGATTCACTCATTCGTCAATCCTGGATTTGACTATTCGAGATTTGTTGGAGCTTCCAAATCTCGAATCGGAGGGAATCATGCTGACAAAGCAATACTTATCCATTCGCCAAGCACTGGGGTATGACAACGAACCAAAGAAGATTGCTTTTATTCAGTCTGATGGCAAAAAGCTGGATCTGGAAAGTTTTCCTGGGTACTTGGCAAATATTCGGCGAACCCGTTTAAGTATGGAATTTAATGGGCATTATTGCCGAGGGTTGTTTGAAACGCGGTATAGCATGGAACCACTATCCGAATTGGAGGTATGTAAATAATGAAGGCCGCACGTTTGCATAAATATAATGAACCTTTACGCATTGAACAAGTTCCGGATCCTGTTATTACCGACTCAAGCGATGTTATTGTAAAAATTGGGGGGGCTGGAGTTTGTCATACCGACCTGCATCTGATCGAAGGGGTTTGGGCGGAAACCCTTGGTACAGAACTTCCCTACATCATCGGTCACGAAAACGCCGGTTGGGTCCATGCAGTAGGTTCTGCCGTCACTAATTTTAAGGTGGGCGACCCTGTCATTGTGCACCCTGTGATGAGTTGTGGAAAATGTTTGAACTGTCGTGCCGGAGAGGATATGCACTGCCCGAATCTTAAATTTCCCGGTCTGACCGTTGATGGCGGATATGCCGAGTATTTAAAGACCTCTGAACGAGCTTTGATTCCATTGCCAAATGATGTGAATCCCGCTGATGTGGCACCATTTGCCGACGCTGGAATCACTGCGTACAGAGCTGTACGGAGAGCTGCCCCTTTAGCCAAGCCGGGCACCAAAGTTCTCATGATTGGGATGGGGGGGCTTGGGCATATTGGCGTTCAGGTCATGCGAGAACTGGGGAATTCGGATATTATTGCCTTTGACAGGAATAAGGATCGCCTAAATATGGCATTGGATCTTGGGGCAGTTCATGCAGTGGAAGCGAACGATAGGGCTGTTTCGCAAGTACTGAGTCTTACAGCTGAGCAGGGAGCGGATATTATCATTGACTTCGTGGGTACTGACCAGACTCATGCGGAGAGTCTGCAAATGTTGCGAAAAGGGGGGACCTATTTCGTGGTTGGTTATGGGGGGACCGTGAAAGTTCCTTCACTTAACCTTATTAACAATGAAATAAGCATTGTCGGCAGTTTAGTTGGAAACTACAATGATCTGTATCAGTTAATGGAACTCCATGCTCGCGGCAAGGTAATACTCCACTCAGCCAAGTATGCACTGGACGAGGCAAATGATATACTGAAGTTGCTTCATGATGGGAAGATCAACGGAAGGGCAGTTTTGGTTCCCTGAAATATACCTGCAGGAAGAGCGCCGGGGGATATCTCGGCGCTTCTTTTTCGTATATAAAGAGTGCAATATTATTGATATTGATTTTAAGATAAAAAATATTATATAATCGGAATACGTATAATTTTCTGTTATTTTTGCCTGCCGAAAAATCATTTATTCGGAAGAAACTTTAAAAATAAAAGCTGATTGTGGGTTGGCCGCATCTTGAAACGATTCATGTGTTAGCAAACCGAAGTCTAAAAAGTATTTACGGGGTAATTTCCGGGAGGTGGCTCTGTAAAATATGAAGAATCCGTTTCTTGCTTTAGATGCATGGTCTTCTCCTCATTCTGTAAGATCGAAATTGGAGTCAGCCTGGGAAAGTTTTATAATCAGACAGCGTCTGGACCTTGATGTCCGACCTTTGGTGGTTGAATCATGGCAACGTTGTCATTCACTGGGGATTCATCCTCTCCAGTCAAAGCCGCCAATTCTTTTCTCCGAAGAATATATTCAAGACTATTTGTCAGATAACCGGCTGTTCTTTGATCTGAATCCTATAGTACGCGAACTGAAAGACCTGGCAAATGATTCCGGTCATTTGGTGGTATTAACCGATGAAAACGGCACTATTTTAACAATTGACGGAGATATTTCCTTAAGAAGAAAAGCAGAGAATATGGATTTCGTTATTGGAGCATCCTGGGCTGAGAGTAATGCGGGTACCAACGGTATAGGTATTTCACTTGTAAACCGTTCGCCCGTGCAGGTTTTTGCAGCCGAGCACTTTTGCCAAGAGGTCCATAGTTGGACCTGTTCGGCATCTCCGATTCGAGACCCGGCCACTCAGCAAATTTTAGGGGTTCTCGATCTTACGGGACCGTGGCAGACCGCCCATCCACACACTCTCTCCGTGGTCGTGTCGGCTGTGAGGGCGATAGAAGAACGGCTTCGCCACACATTAGAGGTCGAACGGACAAAAGTTCTGGAATATTATTTGAGTGGAATTTCTCGCAGTCCAAATACACTTATGGTTGCACTGGATCGTGGGGGTACAGTGATCAAAGCGGTTCCTAAAATGTATGAATATGGCTGGATCGATTCAAACAATCGCCTGGTAGGCTGTCCTGGTGTTTCATCAACAATGGCAGAAATGAATTGGGAAGTCGAAGGAAAGAACGGAAAGTGGGACTTTGTACTCCGTACCTGTTTCCATGAAGATCATCCTATTGGCGCTATTGTCCAAGCCGTTCCGCCCAATAGCGGCAGTCGGTCTTACGCAGAGCTCTCAACCAAGTATTCATTTGGCAATATGATCGGCCGTTCATCGAAATTTTTGGCCGCACTGTCGGAAGCACGATCGGCTGCCAGAAGTGAGTTGCCGGTTTTGATTGAGGGAGAGAGTGGAACGGGAAAAGAATTATTGGCTCAGTCAATTCACGCTGCAAGTTGCCGGGAGACAGGACCTTTTGTGGCAGTAAATTGTGGTGCTATACCAAAGGAACTTGCTGCCAGTGAATTTTTTGGTTATGAGGGTGGCACGTTTACGGGAGCAAGAAAAGATGGAAGAGAAGGCAAATTCGAACTGGCTGACGGAGGAACTATATTCCTCGATGAAATAGGTGAATTGCCGCTTGATTTACAGACTCTTATGCTGCGGGTTCTTGAGGAGAAGGAAGTTGTCCGCTTGGGCGGGAAAAAGCCAATCCGGGTAAACGTACGAATTATTGCCGCCACGAATCGGGACCTTTTCGCTGATATTGAAAATGGTAAGTTTCGCCGGGACCTGTACTACCGATTAAATATACTATCGCTGCGGGTTCCCCCTCTACGGGAAAGACAGGGAGATATTCCTCTTCTGTTGAAACATTTCTTGCAAAAAGTATGCCATGAGATGGGGCGATCACCGATTCAGGTGGATGAGGAAGCATTGAGGGTTTTGGAAGATTACCCGTGGCCGGGCAACGTTCGGGAACTGCGGAATATTGCCTATCGAATAGCCGCCAAATTGACAGGAAATCTCGTGCGTGCGGTCGATTTGCCGGAAGAAATACATGGGGGCAGGAGGAATCGGATTGAAGTGAGACAGAATTTCTTGACCACAAGGACTGCATTCAGGAACCAGGAAACACAACTCATCCTTGCGGTGCTCAATGAATTAAATGGAAACGTATCAGAGACGGCACGTAAGTTGGGTATTCATCGGAGCACGATTTATCGAAAACTCGGTCGTAATCTCCAATCTTAAAATTTATTAAGGAGAAAGGCTATGATTCCGAAAAAAGTCAAATGGGGTGTACTGCGTACGGACAATAGCGTCAGTGAAGAACAACTATCCTTTTTTGGTTGTTCACCCAATGCGGAATTGTACGCTATCGCTGGAAGTAAGGAAAAAATACAAAGTGTTTCAAACCGGTTGCACGTTCAAAGGTATTATGAAGGGTAAAAGGTTCTGTTAGGACGAGAGTTGAAACCGAGATAAAAGCGTACGATGAATGGGATGCCGGATGCTGTGTAGCGGCAATTTTGGGAAGAAGAGTAGACACAAAGAATTCCCCTTCTTGGTGAAACTTAAATCACCAAGAAGGGGAATTTATTGCGTCTTCATGTTGTATCCTGTTCGGGTTGTATACATCTTGATATAATAGAAGAATGACACGAACATCTACATTATCGCGACCCGTTCTTTTGCTGTTTATAGGATATGCTGTCAATTATTTTGGTACCGGCATGACGATGCCGTTTCTGATTGTGTACCTGCATGAGATTCGGAATCTCTCGCTTGCTGCGGCCGGCAGTATGCTGAGTATTTCCAGTGCTGTCGGCCTTCTTGCAGCACCATTGGCAGGTTGGGCGGTAGACCGGCTCGGCTCGTTTCGTATATTGTTGTTCTCGCTCGGTATAGTCACGGTTGGGACAATTTCCTATATGCTTGTCTATAATTTTTGGTCGGCGCTAGTCTCCGCGATTCTTTCCGGCATCGGCGGGTCATCCATGTGGAATGCGCTGTCAGCGCAGTTGGGAACTATTACGGGTAAAATGAATCGCTCCCGATTTTTTGGCATCGCCTATGCGGTGCAAAATCTTGGTCTGGGGATCGGATCGGGTCTTGCCGGGTTGATTGTACATACGGATGATCCTTCATCGTTCATCCGGTTGTTTCTCATTGATGCGTTGACATATCTAGCGTTTATACCCATTTTATTGATGGCAAGAGGGGCATCAGGCAGAACGGCGAATCAAGAGGCGGGCTCCATTCGTCAGGAAGAGGCGCGTGGATATCGTGAGATCCTTAAGGATCGAGCCCTTCTGGCAGCGACCGCGCTTAACATGCTGCTCGTAATTTTTGGCTTTAGTCAATTGAACTCATCCTTTTCTGCTTGGGTGGCCGATCAATCGGGGGCGGGTGCGGATATCACCGGTTTTGCGTTTCTTGCAAATTGTGTGGGAATCGCGCTCGTTCAGGTGCCCGTCCTTCGTTTGACGGCGAATTGGCGGCGAACCCGGTCAGCCGCTATGGCAGCAATCGGATTTATGATTTGTTGGGGGTTAACGGCAGTGGCCGGACTTCAACAGGGTCCGTGGTCGGCGGTTTTATTTATCACAGCCCTTACAGTTTTTGGAATTGGAGAGACATTTCTGTCTCCCAGCCTGGCGCCGATGGTAAACGATCTTGCGCCGGAATCTTTGCGCGGTCGTTACAACGCGACGTTTAACCTGTCGTGGCAAGTAGGGATGATTGCAGGCCCCGCCTTGGCGGGCCTCTCTCTCCAATATGGTTCCGGCAGTCGGTTGTTTCTTCTGTTGGCAATGATTTGCGGTCTGTGCGCGATTGTTGCCATCGGCATGGAGCGCATTGTGCCGCAGGCGGCGAATCGCGGTGACATCGAGTAGGAGAGAAGGTCATTGTCAATATGGCATTTGGAATCAACAGACAGGAACTGAACGAATGGAAACGGAGAGTGAAGCAGGGAGAAATTGCTTTTCTGACGCATTATTGGCTTGATCCCCGTTTCCCCAATTGCAAAACGATTACCAAAGCAGGGTGCTTGGATGTGGAGCGGTTGGTGGAATGGGGTACTCAATACGGACTTAAGCGGGAGTGGATCGATAACCGATCGGGGTACCCGCACTTTGATCTGTTGGGGGAGAGGCAGCTTATGATTTTGAAGAAAGAGAATTTGTGGGAGCAGATTGTACGGTTCCAATTGTTGGATTCATGAGATGAGGGCAGGACGTCCCGTTGTCAAAGTTCGACATCTTTCGGCGTAATTTGCTAACGTCGTAAGATTTTGGTAGTATTTAGTTAAATGATTATAAAATCTTTAAACTTAACGATTTTGTTGGTAGTAGGATTGTGAAGGAGGCGTCCTGATGGGGAAGAAGATTCTCATCGTGGATGATGAACCTTATAACCTGAAGATTTTGAATATGTTTCTCTCCTCACTATCCTTTGAGATATTTGAAGCGGTTTCGGGAAAGGAAGCGCTGCGGATCGTTCAATCCCATACCCCTGATTTAATTTTGATCGATGTGATGATGCCTGGGATCTCAGGTATTGAACTGTGTCAAATGTTGAGTAACCGCCCCGGTTTCACTGCACCTATCATTTTCTTGTCAGCCAGAGTCCAACAGGAAGATATTCAAATTGGGCTAAAGGCCGGCGCCGTTGAGTACCTCACTAAACCCATCGATTTAGATCTTCTTCATAAGACAATCAATTTTTATCTCAAAAAAATTTAGTTAAAAGGTGATCGAAAATATGCGGAATCAAACCGTCCATAGCCAAAGAAGCATCAAAAGAGTGTTTACCATGACACGCATTATCAATTCTGTATTTGATCTGAATGAAATTCTGCAGGTGCTGGTGGATGCGATAGCCAGTGAGATTGCGGGCGCTGATCTGGTGGGCTTTTTCAAGAAAGAAGAAGATGGGGTATTCTATGGTACGATTGGAAATTCGGCAAAAGTTAACATACAAGAACTGTACATAGATCCTGAAAAGGATGAGTTTGTTCGGGATATAATCAGGGAGCAGAGGCTCAGCTATATTCCGGATACCACCGTGGACCGTCGGCCGGATCAAAGAAAAATCGAAATTATGCAGATTAAGTCTATCCTGGGGTTGCCTGTGATTGTAGATGATAAAGTTTATGGTCTGGTGTTCGTTCATGATTTCGGAAAGAAAATGAATTTAACACAGGAACAGATTGATATCGTAGAAGCGTTTGTTAACATGTCCAGTGTTGCGATTCGCAATATTTTGATGTTTGAAAGAACCCAATCCCTTCTGAGCAAACAGCAGCTTCTGCTGGAAGCGTCAAATGCGATGTCAAAGTCGCTTTCGATCAATGATGTGCTGCATGCGTGTACCCGTTATGTTGGACAGGCTCTTCGCTCCAACGATATTGCGATCCATCTGTTCAACGAGAAAAACGGCACGTTTAAACCTTACCACATAGCGAAAAACGGAAATGTTACGGAAGATGAATGGAGAGAAAAGCACCGGACCAGTGTCAGTATTCACGTGGATGATGATCTTTTGTTTCGGGAAATCGCCATTACAAAAAAAGCAATCTCGATTGATGATGTTTTCTCCGACCCCCGACCGAATCATCAAGCGTGTGAATTGTTTGGGATCAAAAGTTTACTGATTATTCCGTTAGTAGCAAAGGGGAAAGTGTTTGGTGCGATCGCGGCGCCCTCTTTTCACAAACGTTCCTATCAGGAAGACGAGATTGAACTGTGTCAATCCCTTTGTGACATGACGGGAACGGCGCTGTCTAACGCGATGTATGCAGAAGGGTTGGACCAATTAGTTAAGGAACAAACGGCAGAATTGCAGCAGGCCAACCTGAAGTTGGAAGAGTATGTAAAGGAGCTGCAGCATCTTGACCGCTTAAAAAGCGACTTTATTTCGTCTTTGTCACATGAACTGCGTACACCATTTACGGCGATAAAAGGGGCTATTGATATTCTCAATCGGGGAATTTTTGGCGAGTTAAATGAACAGCAAATGGAATTGACGGAAATGGCCGACAAAGCACTGGAAAGATTGCTTGGACAAGTTACTGAACTGCTGGACTTCTCCAAGATAGAAAATGGCACTTTTGAACTGGGTTTGGAAAAAGCCAATTTTATCGAAATTATAAACGATTCTGTACAACTGATTGAACCGTTGACGAAGAAAAAAAATCAAAAGCTTTTCACGCAATTCGATTCTGATATCGAAGTGTGCGTGGATAAACAACGGATGCAGCAAGTGCTGATTAACTTGCTGTCAAATGCAAGCAAATTTACGCCGCCTGACGGAGAAATCTTGATCAAAAGCTACATCGAACGAGATCAATTGTTTATCGAGATCAAGGATACAGGCATCGGGATACCCAAAGACAAACAGAAACATATATTTACCAAGTTTTATCAGGTGAATAATGTCGTGCCGGGCACGGGTCTCGGGTTGTCAATCACAAAACAACTGGTGGAACTGCACGGGGGAACCATTCGATTTGAAAGCGAGCCAGGAAAAGGAACAGTGTTTATCATTCAAATACCAACCGACGGAGGACTGGAAAATGAGATCGATTGAAGCAGGATTGCGATTTCTGGCACAAAACGGTTTGCGGTATGTGTTTGGAATTCCGGCGGGTTCCATTAATGCACTTTATGATGCGTTGATCGATATACCGGAAATGGAGCCGATTATCGCAAAACATGAAACAGGGGCCGGGTATATGGCATGCGCTTATACGCGAGTTACCGGAGCACCTTCGGTCTGTGTGGGATCAAGTGGTCCCGGTGCCACCAATCTCGTAACGGCAGCCGCCAATGCCTGGAAGGAAAAGCTGCCTGTGTTGTTTATAACCGGTTCCGTGCCGACTAAAAAAATCGGTAAAGGTGCCGGGCAGGAACTGGTTGCCGAGCCGATTTTCGCTTCGATTACGAAAATGAGCACGATCGTATTCGATCCCCAAAAATTACCGGATATACTGGCACAAGCTTATGAGACAGCGATTAGCGGGGTGCCAGGACCGGTCCATCTGGCAATTCCGATCGATGTACAAATGACGGATATCGGGGAACCGATTTTGCCAACCGTTACGAAGCCTGTGCGGATAAAGCCAGAGCCGGAGGCAATGGAACAACTGCTGCAGATCGTTACAGAAACGGGAAGCCAAGGCGCCTTGTTGTTGGGGCATGGCGCAAAATCTGCGAGTAGTCTGATTGTCCGTTTGGCTGAAACGACTGGCTGGAAGGTTGCCACAACGCCGCGCGGAAAGGGGGCTTTCCCGGAAAATCACCCTCTGTCGCTTGGTGTTTACGGGATGTCGGGAAATGCGGAGGCGATTGAATTCTTAAATGACACGAAACATGATCTGCTGATGGTGATCGGTTCGAGTTTGGGGGAATCAGAGACTGCCAATTGGGAACCCAAACTGGTTGCAGGTAAAAGGCTGGTTCATGTGGATATTGATAAAAAAGAATTTGGCAAAAACTTTGAACCTGATTTGGCTGTTCATGGAGACGCCGAAATCGTAATCGAACAACTGTTGCGTGAAATTGAAAACGAAACAGGGTCAAAAGAAAATCAATCCATGATGTATGGTCTGCCGGAGAATCTTCGCTATGAAAAACCGTTTGACGAAGATCACGCAGGTTGGAATACGGAACTTGCGATTCGCCAGCTCAGTGCCTGCGCCCCCGGCGATACCAGGTTTTATGTGGATATTGGCGAGATGATGACATACTCCATCCAGTACTTAAAGATCGTGGACGATCAACAATTTGATTTGGATATTAGTCTTGGCGGAATGGGCTCAGGAATTTCCGGCGTAATAGGAGCAAAGTTGGCCGATCCTGCCCGTCCGACCGTTTGCATCAGCGGTGACGGCTGTTTCTTTATGCATGGCATGGAAATCATGACAGCAAAAGAATACAAACTGCCGATCGTATTTGTGATTATTAACAATGCTCGCTTGGGCATGGTGTACCACGGTCACAACCTGCAGTACAAACGCTGTCCAGACCGTTTTTCGCAAGAGCGCGTCTCGATTGCCGATGCAATGGAAGCGCTTGGTGTACGAACAGTGAAGGTCCATTCACTGGCTGATTTGCAACCGCAACATCTGGAAGAATGGCTAGCGGCGGAAGGGCCGGTAGTAGTGGAAGTGATAGTAGAAGGAAATGAAATCCCGCCAATGGGAGAACGGGTGAAATTTTTGCAGGGGGCTACTTATTGATCGACTGATCTGTTCTAAAACAGAGAAAACCGCCGAAGTGGGCGGTTTTTTTCGTCGATAGGAATCTATATATCTTGATCTGCTTACTTGTTTTGCATCTGCAGTATCGGTTTTTGCTGAGTTGGTTCGAGAGATGCCGCGAAATATTCGACTGCGCCGGTGTCACTGAAACGTTCCAGTTCGTTGTACGCCGGAATGCCATGTGCAATCACATCGAGTCCTTCTTCTTCCTGCGAGGCGGTGACACGGATGCCGATCGACTTCTTGATGAGGATGCCCAATCCGTAAGCGGTCACGAATCCCCAGACGCAGGCGACCAAAACCCCTGCTATTTGAACCATGAGAAGTTTGCTGCTGCCTGTAAAAAACAAGCCTTGCTGCGTATCGAACAGCCCAACCGCAATCGTTCCGAAGGCGCCGTTGAAACCGTGTACTGCGACCGCGCCAACCGGATCGTCCACTTTCATTTTATCAACCCAGCCAGTTGCCAGAATCACCAGTACACCTGCGATGAAACCGATTAAAATGGCTGATTTTGGACCGACATAGGCGCAACCGGCAGTAATCGCAACCAGACCAGCCAACGAACCGTTGATGGCCATGCTCGGATCTGCCACTTTAAAGCGAGCCATCGTGTATAATACGGCAGACGCACCACCTGATGCCGCTGCCAAAAATGTGTTCAGCGCAATGTGGGACAGATTGCTGTCCAGCGCGTTTAATGTACTTCCTGCATTAAATCCGAACCAGCCGAACCAGAGGATGAAAGCGCCAGCCGATGCAAGCGGAATGTTGCTGGGGGCAAACACGTTTACGCTGCCATCTTTGTTAAAACGGTTCTTGCGCGGACCGAGTACCATGGCCAGCGCGAAAGCGGCGAATCCTCCCATCGCGTGAATCGCTGCCGAACCTGCAAAATCTTTCATGCCAAGCTGCTGCAGCCAACCGCCGCCCCAGATCCAGTGGCCGGAGATCGGATAGAGAATTCCGCAGACCACCATAACGGTTACAATATAGGCGGAAAATTTCATCCGCTCTGCTACGGCACCCGATATGATGGAAGCAACCGCCATAGCGAATGCAATTTGGAACAGAACGAAAGCGGAGATGGGAAGCTGGTTGGGGGTGACTCCCGTGCTGGTGGCGCTGAAATCAATTCCCAGCACACCAGACCAATCTCCGCCGAACATGAACGCAAACCCGACCAGATAAAAAGCTAATGCGCCAAATGTCAGATCGACGAAAATTTTCATTGTTACGTTGACGGCGTTTTTGGTGCGAACAAGTCCGGCTTCTAAAAGACTGAAGCCACCTTCCATAAACACGATCATCGCGGCAGCCAATACAACCCATACCGTATTTAAACCAATGACGACGTTGTCCATTGATGTTCCACCCCTATTGTTGATTTCCCTCTCTTCCGTTAAGTATACTGGTTGCGTCACTATTGTCAACCTTTTATGTTAGAAAACATTACATATAAAGTTGACAAAATTACGGACAATGTCTCCCGAAGGGCAGTGTCCGTAATCGAATCGGTCAGCGATTTAATTCGTCAATCGTTTCGTCCATGCTTCCGGTCCGAATATTGTAGGCTTCTTCAACGGGATAGACGAAAATTTTACCGTCTCCCATTTCGCCTGTCTGGGCTGCTTTGATAATAGCTTCGACCGCCGGTTTGACGTTTTCGTTTGAAACCACCATTTCCATCTTTAGTTTCGGGTGGAGAGTGATCGAATAGGCGTGACCGCGGTAGACGCCGCTGGTGTTTTTTTGCTGACCCCGTCCCTGTGCTTGCAAAACGGTAAATGCGGTGATGCCGACTTCGCGCAGTCCCGCAATGACCTCTTGCAATTTTTCAGGACGAATGATGGCTTCGATTTTTTTCATGGGCGATTCCTCCGGTTTCAAGCAACAAATGTAAGGATGCTGCTCCTATTTAACTTCAAAGTAGGGGCTTACCTGTTCGGATGTCAACCGGCTGCCCACCAGGAATTCACCGAATTCACCGTAACGGGCGCTGACTTCATCAAAGCGCATCTCATAAACGATTCGTTTAAATTGAATCGGGTCGTCGGAGAACAACGTAACTCCCCATTCCCAATCATCCAGACCTGTCGAACCGGATACGATTTGGGTGACTTTCCCCGCGTATTGGCGACCGGTTAAGCCGTGCGCCCGCATCAACTCGCGGCGCTGTTCAAGCGGCAGTGAATACCAGTTGTCGTTTCCTTCCCGCTTTTTGTTCATGGGATAGAAACAGATGTTGTTCGTTTGGGGAAGTTTGGGGTAAAGTCGGTTCCGAATAGCGGGATCCTGGTACGGATCGAACCCTTCGCGCGGCAGATAGTTGCCAAGCTCCACGACCGACAGGTAGGAATAGCCGGAAAACATGGATTCGGCAATTTTTGTTTTGTTGAGCGCTGTTTCGACTTTTCCAAGATCCTCTAACGCAGGCCGAAGATTGAGAAACAACAGGTCTGCCTTGTGGCCGACGATTGTATAAAGGGCGGTGCTGCCTTCGTTTTGGTCTTCGATTTGCTTCCATTCCGCCAGCAGACTGGACAGTTCATCGAGGGCCGCCTGCCGTTCCTCTTTTGAACGTGCCCGCCAGGAGCTCCAATCAATTGTACGGAAATCGTGCAGCATATACCAACCGTCTAATGCGTGCAATACTTGACTCATATGTATCCACTCCTTGTTCCATATAGAAACAAGTATAGCATACGGAAAACAGGCTTCAAGGAGGACAGGAGGTCATTCACAGGATGTTCATTTGCCTCTGGCAGCTTGCTTAAGGTATAAAGGAAGTAAGTTATAATATGTCTAAAAATGACGAAGTGGTGAACAGAATGGCATTTAATGATACATTTTTACGGGCTTGCCGACGCCAGCCGGTCGATTATACGCCGGTATGGTACATGCGGCAAGCGGGGCGCTATCAACCGGAATACCGCAAAATCCGGGAGAAGTACAGTTTGATGGAGATTTGTGAAATTCCGGAAGTCTGTGCGGAAGTGACGCTTTTGCCGATTCAACAGTTGAACGTGGATGCGGCCATTCTTTTTTCTGACATTATGATCCCTGTCAAAGCGATGGGTGTTGATGTGGATATAAAAGGCGGTTATGGGCCTGTCATTGCCAACCCGATTCAACACACATCAGATGTAGAGAAGCTGCGCGACATTGACCCGGAGGGGGATCTGCCGAAGACGTTGGAAACGATCCGCATCCTTCGCCGTGAGTTGAATGTGCCGTTAATCGGCTTTGCGGGAGCACCTTTCACGCTGGCAAGCTATATGATTGAGGGCGGTCCCTCAAAAAATTACCACAAAACAAAACAGATGATGTATGCGGCGCCTGACGTATGGAACGCACTGATGGACAAGTTGGGGCGGATGATTGTTACATATATGAAAGGACAAGTGGCGGCCGGCGCCCAAGCGATCCAGGTGTTCGACAGCTGGATCGGAAGCTTGTCGCCGATCGATTACAGGCAGTATGTATGGCCGACGATGCGGCGGATTTTTGAGGAACTGCGGGGAATTGGCGCACCGGTTATCTATTTCGGAATCAATACGGGTGAACTGTTGTCCGTATGGAAGGAACTGCCGATTGACGTGATCGGTGTCGACTGGCGGGTGCCGCTTGATGCGGCAAGAAATCGGGTAGGGTTCGATTTTGCCCTGCAGGGAAATCTGGATCCTGCCGTTTTGATGGCTCCGCAGCAGGTAGTGGAACAGAAAGCGAAAGAAGTTCTCGATTTGGGCATGCAGCAGGCGGGCTATATTTTTAATCTGGGGCACGGGGTGTTCCCGGAAGTGAAAGTGGAGACGCTGCAGCGATTGACAGAATTCGTGCACAGTTACAGTTCATCGGTTCGGTAAACATCCGGACCGATTGGTTTGAGGAGGATTGGAAATGAGCAACCAGATTGGAGTCCTTGCCATGGCTTATGGGACTCCTGAAAGTTTGGAGCAGGTGGAAGCCTATTACACCCATATCCGGCGCGGTCATAAGCCTACTCCGGAGCTGCTGAACGACCTGACGGAACGATACAGGCGAATCGGCGGGGTATCGCCGTTGAACGAAATTACAAAAAAGCAAACAGAAGGTTTGGAGCGGCTGCTCAACGAGTCGAGAGACGGTGTCACGTACCGCGTTTATACCGGCATGAAGCACAACAATCCGTTTATTGAAGATACGGTAAAACAAATGGCGGATGACGGAATTCAGAAAGCGGTTGGCATCGTGCTGGCGCCGCATTATTCGTCGATGAGCGTGGGAACTTACATTTCGGCTGCTGAAAAAGGAGCAGCGGAACATGGGACGCCCGCCTTTACGTTTGTCCGGGAATGGCACCTGCATCCGCTGTTCCTGAACGGTTTGGAAAAACGGCTGTTAGCGGCGTTAAAACAGTTTTCCGATGCGGAAAGGGAAAACCTGCATGTTCTGTTTACGGCTCATAGTCTGCCAGAGCGGATTTTACAGCTAAACGATCCGTATCCAAACCAATTGACAGCCACAGCATCTGCGCTGGCGGAGCGGATTGAGCAGAAACGGTGGAGTTTTGCCTGGCAGAGTGCGGGACGGACGGCAGATCCGTGGTTAGGTCCCGATGTGCTCGATGTTTTGCGGGAACTGAAGGAGCAAGGCGTACGCAATGTGATCATTTCGGCAATTGGTTTTGTCGCCGATCACTTGGAGGTTCTGTACGATATTGACATTGAATGTCAAGGGCTTGCCAAAGAGCTGGGGATCAAACTGCTGCGCACGGCGATGTTTAATGCGGATGCGGATTTTCTGCAGACATTGGCATCTGTTGTCAGGGAGCAAGCAAAGAAAGAAGGATTGTTATGACGGAGTCATCCGCTGAAAAATTGGCGATTGTGATTGGCGGAGGGATCACCGGTTTAAGCGCAGCCTACTATTTGAAAAAGGAAGCGTGCGAGAAAAATCTGCCGCTGCGTGTTTTGGTCGTAGAAAGCGAAAGTCAATTGGGAGGCAAGGTACAGACCGATTTGTTTGACGGTTTTGTGATGGAGAAGGGGCCTGATTCCTTCCTGGCCCGCAAACCGGCCGCTTTAAACCTGTGTCTGGAGTTGGGACTGCAGAGCGAGCTGGTTGGCACCAATCCGGCGGCGAGAAAAACGTATATTTTGAAAAACGGCAAATTGCACCGCATTCCGGCCGGATTGAATATCGGAATTCCTACCCAGTTTGTTCCCTTTGCCACAACCGGGTTGTTATCGGTTAGCGCCAAAATCCGTGCTGCCATGGATCTGTTCATGCCTCGTTCGGAGCAGGAGGGCGATCAGTCGCTGGGCGGTTTTTTGGCTCGCCGGTTGGGCAATGAAGTGGTGGATTCAATGGCGGAACCTCTGTTGGCCGGTATTTATGCGGGAGATTCCCGCCAGTTAAGTTTACGGGCGACATTCCCTCAGTTCGAGTCGCTTGAAAAACAACACGGCAGTTTGATCCGAGGCATGTTGGCCCAAGCGAAACAGGCGAAAGCGCAGTCGGCGGCAAGAACGGAGCCTCAACATGCGGCAGGAAACGAACCATCCGACGTAACTGGAGGGGCAACTGCTGGCGGGGCGGTTGCCCGGTCGGAAACGGGAAGCGCTCCTGCTGCCGCAAGCGGACAGGTTACAAGCGCAACCGCTGTGAAAAAGGCGATCCCGAATACGGTTTTTCTTTCCCTCCGGGGTGGTTTATCCCAGTTGATCGAAACCCTGGCGGATGCTGTCGGAAAGGAATCGATTCTGACAAACGCGGCGGTACGATCTGTGGCGCCGTTGGTGGGGCAAGAAGGGGACGCGGAGTCGCCGCGGTATCAGGTCGTGATGCAGGATGGCGCCGTTTATGAAGCGCATACAGTGATTGTGACGACTCCCGCATATACGAGTGCAAAATTGCTGTCTGCTTCTTTTTCGGCAGCAAAAATCCTTGAAAAAATCCCTTACTCCACAGTTGCAACCGTGGTCCTGACTTATCACAAGGAGCAGATTTCATTTCCGTTGGACGGCACCGGTTTTGTTGTTCCGAAAAAGGAAGGACGGGATATTACGGCCTGCACTTGGGTTTCTTCGAAGTGGCTGCATACGGCACCGGCAGATAAAGTGTTGATTCGCTGCTACGTGGGTCGTGCCGGAGAAGAAGCGATTGTGGAGGAACCGGATGAGTTGATCGTGCAAAAAGTCCGGAAAGATTTGCGGGACACGATGGGGATATCTGCTGAACCTATCTTTACAAGAATCACCCGCTGGCGGAAGTCGATGCCGCAGTATACAGTAGGGCATTTGGAACGGATTGAGGAATTCGAGAAACAGGCGGGCAAACAATTTCCCGGCTTGTTGTTCGCGGGTGCGGGTTTTACGGGGCTGGGCCTGCCTGACTGTATCCAGCAAGGCAAACAGGCGGCGGAGAACGCGAGTCGATTTTTGCAGGATTGATAAAGCAGATCCATCACACAGAGTGGAAAACCTCAGAAGATCAACCGGAAGACCTTTCAAACTGAAGGGTCTTTTTGTTTTCAGGGTTTTTTAAATGAGAAATCAGGGTTTTCCCCGACTCATTTTTTGGCTGTTCCTTTGTAGAATAAATGCAACAAACTGTCGCAACAATGATTTTGTAATATATGGAGGCGTCGACGATGGGGAGCCAACAAGGGGATGTGGAGGCAAGTCTTAGTACGATCAGACGTCTGACGGACACTGATTTTGCTGCCCTTGCATGGACGGATGAGAAAAACCAGACAGTTCACTGGCGTCATGCGTCAGGAAACCGAAACGACCGGTTCAAGCGGATCGTGATGCGCCCAAATAAAGGGGTCGCCGGCAGCGTCATTCGCTCCGGTCGGCCGCTGATACTGAAATCCTTTACTCCAAAAAGCGGCGACGATCCGCAAGACTATTCCATTTTGCTGGCAGAAAATTTAAAATCGGCCATCATCGTTCCGCTCACCATCAATGAACGTGTAAAAGGGGTATTGCTGGTGGGGTGCAGGCATTTGCGCACGTTTGATGAACAATCAATAGAACTGGTCATAGATTTTGCGGAACAGATGGGGGCGATGATTCAGTACAGTATCGATCATGCACCAACATAATGAATGGCAACGGTTGATGCAGGGAGGCAGGCAGGATGAACACAGAATATCAGTCGCCAAAATTCAGTTTGGTCAAAAAAATTGTGCTTGGTATTGTTGCGTTGGCTTTTGTGACATATGTTACTTCCGCTTTTTTTATTTTTGTCTTGAAAGATTGGATTGCGCCAAGCGTCCCGGATTGGTTGTACGTATCAGGCACGCTCTTGCTTGGTATTATTTGGTCGGGAATTTTAGGGTATTTTGCTGCGAAATGGATTACCAAACCGTTAATTTCTTTGGAGGGCGCCGCGCGCCTGGCTGCCAGAGGGGATCTTCGGCATACGATACAGGTTTCCTCCTCTGATGATGAACTGCGTTCTTTGGGGATCGCATTTAATTCGATGCTGGACAGTTTGCGGAAGATGGTCTCTAACGTAGATCTGAATTTTAAACAGACGCATGATTATGTGAACGAATTGTCAGGAGCGTCGGAACATGCCGCAAAAAACGTGGAAATGATTGCCCTGACAATGGAGGAGATTGCGACCGGTGCCGAAAAACAGTTCGAGTTGACAGACAAAACGGCAGAATTGACGCAACAGGCCGGCCGTTTGTCGGAGCAGGTGAGCGATCAAGTCCGGCAATCGAAAGTTCTCTGTGCGGATTTGGAAAACACATTGAATCAAGGCGCGCAGATTATTGGCGATCTGGTAAAGGGTCTGCAAAACGTGGCGCAATTTAACCGGGAATCGACCGAATTGGTCGTTCGTTTGGAGAACAATGCGAAGGAAATCGGAAACATCATTGGCGTGGTAGGAGATATTTCCGTGCAAACCAACTTATTGGCCTTGAATGCGTCGATTGAGGCGGCCCGGGCAGGCGAACATGGACGGGGATTTACTGTTGTCGCAGAGGAAGTGCGCAAGTTGTCAGATCAAACGGGAGAGGCAGTCGAACAGATTGGACTGCTGATTCGCTCGATGCAAAATGAGGTTCAGGAAGTGGTGGCCCGGATTTCGCAACAAAATCACCTGGTTGCTGACGAAGCGGCCAAAGGGGAAGAAACGACCGGAGCGATCCGGGAGATGACGAATTCCGTGCATCAGGTCGTTGATTCGGTAGATCAAATTGACAGATTGATGAACCAACAGGTCCGTGCACTGCAATCGGTCATGGAGGAAGCAAAGCACGTTTCATCGATCGCTCGCAAAACCGCAACGGGCTCGCAATCGGTATTGGCTTCCGTTCAGGAACAGACCGCTTTTTTAGAGGAGACCGCCTCGTCAGCCAACGTATTGCGGCAATCGGCATCGGATCTGGAAAGAATTCTTACCTCTTTTGAAATCTAATTTCAGGGAATTCTCTTTCCATGTTAAGGGAACTCCCTGATACCCGGGTAAAATCTAGAAATCTATACTTTGTGGTAGAAGGTTTTATAAGACAGCGGAAGGGAGGCGAATCGATTGGCAAATCCAAATCCGCACGTAACGGATTCAGAAACCGTTGCCCACAAAAAGAAAGAAGAGGAACCGGTACTGACGGGAACATTAGTTTTGGTGTTAATCCTGGGGTTCTTGATTGTGGCCAGTTGGGTAGGGGTTTTTGGACTGTACGTAAGCAGACTTTGATAGGAGTCAGCAGAAAGGAGGTATAGCAGTACATGCATATTCATCGTTTTGAAAAGATTTGGTTAATAATTGGCGGAGCAATAGTAGTGATATTTATTGTATCATTGTTCATCAGCACGTTTGCCATGGGGATGCAACCTCCCAGCATTAGGGAAACGATCGATCCGAAGGTGGTGGATCAAACTCCGCCTTTTGATAAACCGGGTCTGAAACAGATTGGCGATAAACGGTACGAAGCGGATATGACCGCCTTTGTTTTCGGTTATGGACCTGCACAGATGGAAGTTCCGGCCGGTTCGACGGTTACTTTCCGCGTTACGAGCAAAGATGTGGTGCATGGTTTTGAAATCCCCGGAACTGACGTTAACTTGATGGCCGTTCCCGGACTTGTCAACGAGGCAACCCAAACATTCAACAAACCGGGAGAATATCTGATTTTGTGCAATGAATACTGCGGCGCGGGACATCAATTGATGTCTGCCAAGCTGATTGTAAAATAGGCGGGAGGGACGCGTTACATGGCAACTGAAACAAGAGTGGACCGCAAGACATCCAAACTGAGTCTCGCGTACATCCTGGTCGCCTTTACGGCTTTTGGTTTGGCGGCGATTTGCGGCGTGTTGCAGGGGATGGATCGCGGTGGAGCGGTTACAATGCCGACGTGGCTAGGCTATTATCAAATTTTGACGGCACACGGTGTTTTGATGGGCTTGGTTTTTACTACTTTCTTTATTGTCGGTTTTCTATTTGCCGGAATTGCAAGAACAACTGGCGGTTCCTTGACTCCAGCCGGAGCCCGCATGGGGTGGATTGGATACTGGTTGATGGTGATAGGAACGGCAATGGATGTCGTTACCATTTTGACCAACAACGCAACGGTCTTGTATACGTTTTACGCGCCGATGAAAGCGTCACCATATTTTTATATCGGGGCCACCTTGCTCATTGTCGGCAGTTGGGTAGCCGGCTGGGGAATGTTCCATTGTTTTCAGACATGGCGTAAAAATAATCCGGGTCAGCGCACCCCGCTGATTGCCTTCACGGCGGTCGCTACGATGGTGCTTTGGCAATTGGCTACACTCGGTGTAGCGGCTGAAGCTTTGCTGCAGTTGATTCCCTGGTCGTTCGGTTGGGTGGATAAAATAAATGTCGTGCTCAGTCGTACCCTGTTCTGGTTCTTTGGCCATCCGCTCGTGTACTTCTGGTTGTTACCTGCGTATATATGCTGGTACACCATTATGCCGAAGATTGTCGGCGGCAAAGTATTCAGTGACGCGATCACCCGTATGGTATTTGTCTTGTTTGTTTTGATCTCTACGCCGATCGGTTTTCACCATCAATTGATGGAACCGGGTATTTCGGAAAAGTGGAAATTTCTCCATGTGGGGCTCACCATGGCAATTGCACTCCCATCGATGATCACCGCCTTCATGCTGTTCGCTACGTTTGAAAGTGTCGGGCGGGCGAAAGGGGCAAGCGGACTGTTCGGCTGGTTCAAAAAGTTGCCTTGGGGAGACGCGCGTTTCTTCTCGCTGTTTCTGGCGATGCTGTGGTTTATTCCGGCCGGAATAGGGGGCATCATCAATGCAAGCAACCAGTTGAACGCCGTTGTGCATAACACCGTTTGGGTAACCGGACACTTTCACTTAACGGTGGGAACGGCAGTAGCGATGACGTTTTTTGCAATCAGTTATTGGCTGATTCCCCATCTGACGGGACGCAAGCTGACGAAAACAGCCAATGATATTGGTAAACTGCAAGGAGTTTTATGGTCGATCGGAATGATATTCATGTCCGGTTCGATGCATATACTAGGGCTTTTGGGCGGACCGCGCCGGACAGCAGGCACCACTTACGGGGACGATCCCACAGCGTTAAGTTGGATGCCGCTGCATAAGCTGACAATGATTGGTGGAATTATCCTGTTCATTGCAGCGGTGATTCAAGTATCTCTCGTGTTCTACCTGGCATTTAAGGCGCCGAAAGGGGAAGAAGAGTTCCCTGTCGGTGAAGTGGCGGAAGAAGCACAGGAAACGCCGCGAATCCTGGAACGTTGGAAGATATGGGTAACACTGGCGGTTGTCCTGATTCTAATCGGTTATGGAATTCCGATTACGGACATGATTCAAAATCCGCCGCCCGGAGTGGAAGGCATCCGTACCTGGTAACGCTTGACGCATCTGCCATTTTCACAAAAGATTTGATAAAGAGCCGACTCGAATTACTGAGCGGCTCTTTTTTTGTGATACAATGGTTGGCAAGCTTGATGGAAAAAAGGAACGTTCTGAAATGTAGGCGTAGCGGGAAAGCGGAGGGATTTGTCAGTGAATACAGGAATTTTGATGGTTGGCGATATTTTGCTCATATTGCTGTTTGCGCTGCTTGGCCAGGGAGAACATCGAACTTTTTCGGGTGTGGCGGGTGTTTTTATTACCGCATGGCCGTTTTTGGCTGGTTGGTTGGCCGTTGGAGTGGCAGCGGGGCTGTATCAAGCAAAGCATTACCGAAGTTACTCGGCCATGTTGAAGCGTACCTTAATTGTTTGGGTGCTCGGAATTCCGTTTGGCATGCTGCTGCGGATTCTTTTCCAACATACTGAATTTAAACCGCCGTTTTTGGTCGTCGCCATGATTGTGAATTTTATCTTTCTGTTCGGTTGGCGTTTCCTGTTCGTTTCGATAAACAAACGGAGAAATGTCTAGGGCAGGCGATTCCTGCCAAAATCACAAATCACAACACAAAATCACAAATTGCTTGACAGTTAAGCCGGTTTCATGCAAACTGGACTAAAGTTATTAAAATAACATATTGCTTCTATCCAGAGTGGTGGAGGGATCTGGCCCGGCGAAACCACAGCAACCGGTGTTTCAACACACGGTGCTAAATCCAGCAGGACAAGTTTCTGGAAGATAGGAGAGCGGAAACTAAACGGTAAGCCCTCTCGTTATGAGCGGGCTTTTTTCACACTGTCGGGAAGTATAACCTGGAGAGTGCGACAGTATAAGGGCAACTACGGCTTCCGCTCAAGCCTTTGGCTTGGTGAAAGCCAAGTTTTCTTTACTTTAGGGGGATCAGCATGAGCGCAAACTTTTCGGCAACGGATGCAGGCGGGCATTTGAGCGGCCTTCCGATTTTTGATCAACTGCAAAAGAAGATTCTAATACTTGATGGCGCGATGGGAACGATGATTCAACAGGCCGATTTAACGGCCGAAGACTTTGGCGGCGAAGAATACGAGGGCTGCAACGAATATTTGAACTTGACGCGGCCGGATGTGATTCAATCGATCCATGAGCAGTATTTGCAGGCAGGATCGGATATTATCGAAACGAATACGTTTGGTTCCACGCCACTGGTGCTTGCTGAATACAATTTGCAGCATCTGGCGGACGAAATCAACCACGCGGCTGTCAAGTTGGCGAAGGAAGCGGCAAAAAAATATTCGACTCCCGAATGGCCCCGTTTTGTGGCGGGGGCAATGGGGCCGACGACGAAAACGCTGTCTGTCACAGGCGGTACGACATTCGACGAGTTGGTCGAAAATTATTACCGGCAGTCAAAAGCGTTGATTGAGGCAGGCGTTGATCTGCTGCTACTGGAGACGATCCAGGATACGTTGAATGTAAAAGCGGCCAGTATTGGCGTTAAAAAAGTGTTTGCCGAACTTGGCAAACAACTGCCGATCATGTTGTCCGGCACGATTGAGCCGATGGGCACCACGTTAGCGGGTCAGAATATCGAATCGTTTTATATTTCGTTGGAACATCTGAAGCCGATTACGATTGGCTTGAACTGCGCAACAGGCCCGGAATTTATGCGCGATCATCTGCGAACGCTGTCCGAATTGGCGCTATGCGGGGTCAGTTGTTATCCGAATGCGGGACTGCCGGACGAAAACGGCCACTATCACGAATCACCGCAAGGGTTGGCCCAAAAAATGGCCGGTTTCGCGGAGCAGGGCTGGTTAAACGTAGCAGGCGGATGCTGCGGTACGACCCCGGAGCATATCCGAGCCCTGGCCGAAGCGTTGAAGGACATCAAGCCGCGGCAGTCAGCCAAACGGCATTTGCCGGCTGTATCGGGAATCGAGACGGTTTATTTGGAAGCGGACAATCGTCCGCTGATGGTCGGAGAGCGAACAAACGTGATCGGATCCAAGAAATTTCGCACCTTGATTTCCGACGGGTTATATGAAGACGCCTCCGAGGTGGCGCGAGCGCAGGTAAAGGGAGGCGCACATATAATCGACATCTGTCTGGCCGATCCGGATCGCGATGAATACGGTGACATGGAGAAATTTCTTCATTTTGTTACTAAAAAGGTTAAAGTTCCGTTGATGATCGACTCGACCGATGCAAAGGTGATTGAGCTCGGCCTGAAATATTCACAAGGAAAAGCAATCATTAACTCGATCAATTTGGAGGATGGGGAAAAGCGGTTTGCGGAAGTCGCCCCGCTGATCACTCAATATGGGGCTGCCGTGGTGGTAGGCACAATTGACGAAACCGGCATGGCGGTCACCCGACAGCGGAAACTGGAAGTGGCGAAACGATCTTACGATTTGCTCGTCAATCAGTATGGTGTGAATCCGCAAGATATTATTTTTGATCCGCTGGTCTTCCCGGTAGGAACAGGCGATGAGCAGTATATCGGATCGGCGCTTGAAACCGTAGAGGGGATTCGCCTGATTAAAGAGGCGCTGCCACAGTGTGCCACGATTCTCGGTATTTCCAATGTGTCATTCGGGTTGCCGCCGGCGGGCCGGGAAGTATTAAATGCGGTATTTCTCTACCACTGCACAAAAGCAGGCCTTGACTACGCAATCGTAAATACGGAGAAACTGGAGCGGTTCGCCTCGATTCCAGAAACGGAGCGGCGCATGGCGGAAGAGCTGCTGTTTCAGACGAACGATCAGACGCTGGCCGATTTTACCGCATTTTATCGGGAAAAGAAGACGACAAAGGTGAAGCAGACGTCCAATCTGACCTTGGAAGAACGGCTGGCGAACTATGTGGTGGAGGGCAGCAAAGAAGGTCTGATTCCAGATCTGGAACAGGCGCTGGCAAAATACCCGCCGCTCGATATTATTAATGGTCCGCTGATGAACGGAATGGAAGAAGTTGGCCGCCTGTTTAATGACAACGAACTGATCGTGGCCGAGGTGCTGCAGAGCGCTGAAGTCATGAAAGCGGCCGTCGCTTATTTGGAACCGTTTATGGAAAAAACGGAGTCAGCCGTCAAAGGCAAGATTCTGCTGGCCACGGTTAAAGGGGACGTGCACGACATCGGTAAAAATCTGGTCGAAATCATCATGTCCAACAACGGGTATCAGGTCGTGAATCTGGGCATTAAAGTTCCACCGGAACAGTTGATTACTGCCTGCCGTGAACAAAAACCGGATATGATTGGGTTGTCCGGTCTTTTGGTAAAATCGGCGCAGCAGATGGTAGTGACCGCTCAGGACTTGCGCGCGTCCGGGATTGATGTGCCCATGTTGGTGGGAGGTGCCGCTTTGACCCGTAAATTTACCCATACGCGGATTGCACCGGAATATGAGGGGCCAGTCGTCTACGCGAAAGATGCCATGGACGGGCTTGATCTGGCAAACCGGTTGAGTGACGAACGACTGCGGCCAAAGCTTATGGAGGAATTGACTCTAATCAGAGAGTCGTATGCGGCGGAGCAGGGTGCTGCGACGGGAACGACCGTCCAGCCGGAAGTATCGGCAGAAGCGGGTCGTTCGACTGTGGATCGCAATGCTCCCGTCTTTCTGCCGCCCGATTTGGAACGGCATGTGCTGCGGGAGTATCCGGTTTCCTTCCTGCAGCCGTACCTGAATCTGCGGATGTTGTTGGGAAAACACCTGGGTGTGAAAGGGAATGTAGAGAAACTGTTGGCGGAGTCCGATCCGAAAACGACCGAATTGATGGCGGTCATAGAGCAGCTTTTGAAGGAAGCGAAAGAATCAGGAATCATCCAGACGAACGGAATGTACCGGTTTTTCCCGGCGCAGTCGTCAGGCAACGACGTCCTGATTTACGATCCGCAGGACCATTCGAAAATTATCGAGACATTCGCGTTTCCTCGCCAGCAGCAGGCGCCCTACCTGTGCCTGGCCGATTTTCTGAGGCCGGTGGAAAGCGGTGTAATGGATTATGTAGGGTTCCTGGTGGTGACTGCCGGTCGTGGTGTGCGTGAAATTGCAAATAAGTGGAAAGAAGCGGGGGATTATTTGCGGTCGCATGCGATTCAGGCACTGGCGCTTGAACTCGCGGAGGCGTTTGCCGAACGGATTCACCACATCATGCGGGATGTTTGGGGATTCCCCGATCCGGCCGAAATGACGATGCAGGAACGATTTGGTGCGAGGTATCAAGGTATCCGTGTATCGTTTGGGTATCCTGCTTGCCCCAATCTGGATGACCAGGCGCAATTGTTCCGTTTGATGAAACCGGAGGATATTGGAGTACAATTAACGGACGGGTTCATGATGGACCCGGAAGCCTCAGTGTCAGCCATGGTATTTGCCCATCCGGAAGCCCGTTATTTTAACGTCTAGGAAAGCAAATTGTGGTACGTTTCGAAACCGGACCGTCAAGGTCTGGTTTTTTTTGTTTGTTTTGGTACAATAGAGCCATGTCATACCGTCCGGATTGATTTCCGAATATTTGCATATGACGGACAGTTTCCGCGCTGGGGGAGTGAAACAAATGACTCAGAAACCATTTAAAGATACGATTGCAGTGCGTCCGGGGGAAGAATTGAATATAGCGGCGGTAGAACCCTTTTTGCGTGAGCGGATTCCCGAGATGCCGGAAGGTCCGATTACAGTCGAACAGTTTCCGTCCGGTCACTCGAATTTGACTTATCTGATCAAATGCGGCGATTGGGAAGCGGTGCTGCGCCGTCCGCCGTTTGGACCGGTGGCTCCAAAAGCGCATGACATGGAGCGGGAAAGCCGCATTTTATCAATGGTTCACCCTGTGTTTCCGTTGGCTCCGAAACCGTACGTGTTCACAGACGATACGTCAATACTGGGAGCGCCGTTTTTTGTAATGGAGCGGAGAAAAGGGCTTGTGTTGGACCGCGAATGGCCGGCAGGGGTTGAACATACACCGGAGTTGTGCCGACAGATTTCGGAATCGGTCGTCGATACGCTAGTCGATTTGCATGCGATTGATTATAATGAGGCAGGACTTGAATCGCTTGGACATCCGGAAGGATTTATGGAGCGGCAGGTTCGCGGCTGGATCGGACGTTACGAACGGGCGAAAACGGATGAAATTGCGGTGGTGGAATCAACAGCGAAATGGATGTTGGATCATATACCCGTGTCTCCGGCTGCCACCATTGTCCATAACGATTTTAAAATGAACAATATGATATTTGCTGCGGACGATCCCGCCAAAGTGGTGGCGGTGCTGGACTGGGAGATGACCACTATCGGCGATCCTTTGTCCGATGTGGCGATTACAGTCAGTTATTGGGACCAAGCGGAAGATTCGGAGAACCTGCGCAGCGGGTTTGCATCGGTGACCGCATTGCCCGGCTTTATTTCCCGTGAAGAGTTTGTTGAAATGTATGCCAGAAAAAGCGGACGTGACCTTAGCCGGATCGATTTTTATCTGACGTATGCGTACTTTAAGGTGGCGGTCATCTGCCAACAGATTTATTTCCGCTGGAAGAACGGCCAGACGAAAGACCAGCGTTTTGAGCGGCTCGGCCGGACAGCGACGAATCTGATGCATCACGCTTATGAAATTGCGACAAAAGGTTTCTAGGCAGGAGATATGCGGAAGATCCATGTAGTGCTTCGAAAAGAAGAAATCGATGAACAAAAAATCAGCCGCTGCACAGCGGTCGCGATTCGAAAATCGGCCGGGGCGCGCGCGGTTTATACAGCGTCGCTGTTAAACGGCAAAGCGGTGGCGGATCGTCTGTTGAGGCAGCCGGGAGAAGAAACGTTTGTGTTGGGAAACCATCCGGCCCAGGCATCGGACGTTCTGCGTGCCACTCGGGTCGGCCATTTCATCGCCAGAGAGGGAATGGGGGAGTCGACTGTGTTTGCGTCGCAAAAAGGGATTTTGCCAGTAATTCCTCAGTTGGTGAACGGGCAGTGGGTTCATCGATAAACACAGTGAAACGCCAGAGGATGCAAGGTCAGAAGATGAAACGTCCGAAGTAAATTGAAGGGGAACGGTTCTATACCGCTCCCCTGCTCCTGTTTTCTTTACCCGATCAATGTGACGCCCAACACGACGGCAATCAGCACCAGGTTATATTCGAAACCGTTACTTGTGGCCCACAGACCGTTTTGACCATGCACTTTCACAATGGCCACCAGCATGGGTACGATCAGCAGAACAGCGGCAATTGGCAACCAGTAGCCTGCGGCAAACAAGAGACCGCCGATCAGTTCTCCTAATCCGGCCAAGACAACCATCGGCACACCTGGTTTAATGCCGATCGATTCCATCCAGCCGGCAGTTCCTTTAATGCCATATCCGCCAAACCACCCAAACAGTTTTTGCGTTCCGTGCGCTGCGAACAACAGACCTACCACCAAACGAATAATCAAGAGACCTGCTTGCATATGGAGCCTCCTCTTTTTAATAAAAAATGAATAAGATTAATGATTTTAATATACTATATGAAGCAGAGAGCCTTCTGTATTCCGGCTTACATACCAGAAACCAAAAAAACAATTTCTCTCGTGAACGAAAACAGGTATGATGAAAAAAACAATTTGTTGGAGTGGAGAACAGATGAAGTACACAACCGTATTGTTCGATGTAGATGGTGTAATGTTGGGAGAGGATACGTATTTTAACGCGACATCGCAAACTGTTCATGAATTGATTGTAACGGAGCGCTTTCTTGGACAATCCCCGAGCGAGCCAAATCCGGACAAGCAAAGAGTGGCTGAAATCCGCCGCCACGTGTTGGGGGATCGGGATGAAGTGCTCGATTTTCTGAAAGGCCGGGGCGTGAACAGCAACTGGGATATGGTCTATTTGTTGACAGTACACACCCTGCTGAGAAACTTAAAAGAGGCGACAGATAAAGAATGGGCGCGGGAGTTGTGCAGACGTGGGGTTACGCTGGCTGATTTTGCCGAGATTAAACGAAACGTTGCGATTACGCCTTCGTTTGAATATTTTACGGCAGACTTTCCGGCGGGCTTGGAAAAACACCAGTTTCTGCAATATTTGAACCAGTTTGCAAAAGAATGGGTGGGTGCGGACACCCAATATTTTGGCAGAAGCAGTCAATTGTGGGAGGAAACCCGGCAGATTTTTCAGGAGTTTTATTTGGGGGATGGCAAACAGAAACCGGGCTACCTGGATCGGGAGGAACCGATCGTGCCAGGGGAAGAATTGCAGGCTCTGCTGAAATGGTTAGCGGAAAAAGGGGTTGTGCTCGGCATCGGAACGGGGCGGCCGACCACCGAAACATTGATCCCTTTGGGCGCGCTTGGCGTATTGAACTACATATCGAAGGAACGGATTGCGACCGCTTCCACCGTCCTGGAGGCGGAGGAGGAGGTACCTGCTGCCGCGCCGCTGGCTAAACCGCATCCGTTCTCGTATTTGCGTGCATTGCGCGGTGCAGGTCCTTCGCATGCGGAACTGTTGCAAGAGAAGCTGCCTTTAGAACGGCCGGATGTGCTGGTGGTAGGGGATTCGTTGGCCGATCTGTTGGCCGCCCGTGCGCTAGGTGTTTCCTTTGCGGCTACGTTGACCGGACATGAAGGGGAGCGGGCAAGAAGTATGTTTGAGGCGCACGGCGCGGATCATATTTTGAAAGATGTACGGGAAGTAGCTTCTTTATTCGAGTAATGATGGGGAGGGGGGCGCCATGAGGCTTGCATTTCTGTCTGACATTCATGGCAACGCGGTGGCTCTCGATGCCGTGCTGCAGGATATACAAGCGAAACAGGCGGATCGGGTTGCGGTACTTGGCGATATTGCGTACCGGGGACCGGAGCCGAAACGGTCGATTGAATTGGTGCGTGGTTTGAACGCGGATGTCATTAAAGGAAATGCGGATGAATGGACGGTTCGCGGGATTCAGGCGGGAGAAGTGCCGGAACGTATGCGGGAGATGATGAACCGGGAGCGTGACTGGATTGTCTCCCGGCTGGACCGGGAAGATTTGGAGTATTTGAGTGGGTTGCCGCAGGAATTGGTTTTTAATCTGACCGATTCCGTTCGTGTGCATGCGTTTCATGCAACTCCTGACAGTTTGTTCGACGTGGTGCGGCCGGACGAACCGACACATGTACTGCAGGAAAAACTGATGCGGCTGCCAGAGACCGATTTGTATGTCTACGCGCACATCCACCTGCCATATGTTCGCTACATCGGCGGCAAATGTCTCGTAAACATTGGCAGTGTAGGTCTGCCGTTTGACGGGCTGCCGTGCGCCTCTTACGCAATTGTCGAGGCGGACAAAGACCGGTTTTCGGTGACGATTGAACGGGTTGCCTACGATACCGGGCAGGTGGTGGAACAGTATCGGAAAGGCGATTATCCGAACCTGACTACAATGGAAAAGGTGATTCGGCAGGCGATCAGTCCGTTTGCCGGATGAAAATACCCCCGTCCCGCAGACGCCGAAATAGGACAGCCTCAGGAACGGGGGTCATTATGGCGACAAGACTGTGAAAAGCTGCTCTTGTTAGGGAGAGGCGATGCCGTCAGACGCTTCTGTCTGGCGGAATGGCGGGAGCGGGCCCAAATATTGATAGAGATGACACTCGATGCGGCCATTGTACAATTTTCGTTTCTTATCCGCCCTTTTTTCAAAAAAGCGTTCAAAACCCGGATAAGAAGTCAGGATAAAAAACGACCATGTCTCATGCAAACTGGCAACATATCCCAGATCCCCGTACAAATCCTCGACTTCCCGCCTATTGCCGATTCGCTCCCCATAGGGTGGGTTGGTTACCAGACATCCGTAAGGCTGATCAATTTGAAATTGCTCGGCGGGCTTTTTCTCAAAGCGGATGGCGTCGCGCAATCCTGCTTCCCCAGCATGAAAACGCGCGGCGGAAACCGCATTTTGGTCGATGTCGGATCCATATATCTCTAACGGTTCCTGCCAGCGGGCAAGGTCGTTTGCTTCCGCCCTTGCTTCCTGCCAGATGGATGCCGGGATCACAGGCCATTTTTCAGCGGCAAAAGAGCGGCGAAGCCCCGGCGCAATATTTCGCCCGATCATGGCGGCTTCAATCGGGATCGTGCCGGAACCGCAACAGGGATCTGCCAAAACGCGGCCCGACCGCCAACGGCTTAACTGAATGATGCCGGCAGCCAAAGTCTCTTTAATAGGAGCTTCGACGGAGAGTGTCCGGTAGCCGCGTTTATGCAACCCCTCACCGCTCGTATCGATTGTTAGAGTGGCCCGATCATTTCGCAGCGCGACCTCAATCGGGTAGACAGGGCCTGTTTCGGGAAACTGCTCAATGCCGTATGTTTGCTTCATCCGTTCCACGATTGCTTTCTTGACTATCGACTGGCAGGCCGGAACACTTGACAGTTTTGATTTGACGGAACGTCCTTCCACCGGGAACGCCGCATCTTTTGGAAGCCAATCGGACCACGGCAGCGCTTTTGTGCCTTCAAACAGTTCATCAAAGGTGGCAGCCGGAAATTCGCCCATTTGAATCAATACGCGATCGGCGGAGCGCAACCATAAATTCGCTCTGGCAATCGAGGGAAGGTCTCCTTCAAATGAGATTTTTCCGTTTTCAACCGTAATTTGTTCGCAGCCCAACGATTTGACCTCCCGGGAAACTACGGATTCCAGTCCCATTGGGGTGGTTGCGGTCAGTTTGAATGGTTTCATTTGTTCATCCTCTTCTACGGATTTTATACCGACTATTGTAACCAAAACGACAAAAACCCACAAATTGTTAGGAATTTATGACTGCGCCACCTGAAAATGTGACGAAACGGTGAAAACTGGTACAAACTGGTTGCCATAATTTCTACAATTAGTGATGAAAAACTACTTTTGTTGTCGTAGAATAAAGGTAGTCTGACAAAATCATGGAGGGGAGAGAAAGTTTTACAAGGAAGGGTCAAATCTGCAATGTGAGTAAAAAATCAATTTCCAAACAGGAGGGAGATTCGTGCCTACGAACTGGATGCCGGAGTCCATTACCCAATTAGCAAAACAAACGGACTCTCTTTTCTTAGTAATGCTCGCCACGACAGTTGTTGCATTTGTTCTGGTGGAGTTTTTGCTAATCTTTTTCTTGCTGAAGTACAGAAGAACGAAAAAGAACCAGCAAGGTCTGGCTGTACACGGCAATACTCGGTTGGAGATTATCTGGACATTGGTTCCTGCGATAATCTTGGTGGGATTTGGGATTTATAGTACCCAATTGACTTATAACATCCAAACGGCATCTGCGAACGATGCATATGAAATTCAAGTCACTGGACGCAAATGGTCTTGGGAGTTTACATATCCGAACGGTGCTTCCACGATCAATGAACTGCATGTGCCGCAAGGTAAAAACGTTGTCCTGAAAATCACATCTGCCGATGTCATCCATAGTTTCTGGCTTCCAGATGCGCGTATTAAGCAGGATGCGGTGCCGGGACGTTTGACCGAAATCCATTTAACGAATACACAGCTCGAACCGGGCAAAACGTATCGTGTGATCTGCGCGGAATATTGCGGAGCGGACCATACCAACATGTTGGCCAAGTTGCAAAGCGATACGCCTGCCGATTTTGAAAAGTTCCTGGCGGATGCGAAGAAAGCGTCTGAAGAAGGACCGCAAGCGGGGCAGAAGTTGGCCACACAGTTTGGCTGTTTGGGATGTCACGCAATCGACGGTTCGACCAAAGTGGGTCCGTCTTGGAAAGGGTTATACGGCAAAGACCAAAAACTTACGAACGGTTCTACTGTAAAAGTGGATGATAAGTTTATTGAACAGGTTATTAACAATCCGTCTTCAGCCGTTCCTGAAGGATTCCAGCCGACCATGCCGCCTTTCGCAGGCAAACTGGATGATAAACAGATGAAATCGATCATTGAGTACATGAAAACCCTGAAATAATTATTCGCTTGAGAGGAGTGAGAAAGCTCATGTCTACTGCTGCAGTTGAAACACCGCGGCGCCGGTCTTTTTACCGTGATTGGATCTTGACAGTCGACCATAAAAAAATTGGCATCATGTATGCGGTTACCGGTTTGTTCTTCTTGATTTTCGGCGGACTGGCCGCTCTCGCGATTCGTACTCAATTGGCAATGCCAAACGATGCGATATTGAAACCTGATTCGTTCAACCAATTCTTCACCATGCATGGCACGATCATGATCTTCCTGTTTGTCATCCCGGTATTAACGGGGGCGTTCGGTAACTATTTGGTGCCGATCATGATCGGTGCGGCCGATATGGCCTTCCCGCGCATGAACGCACTGAGCTACTGGCTCTATCTGTTGGGCGGCCTTGTATTGATGGTCAGCCCGCTGTTGGGAAACATGCCGGATGTGGGCTGGACCGCCTATCCTCCTTATAGTATCGAGACGAAAGGGGCCGGGCTGGATCTTTGGGTCTCAGCTGTGCATATTTTAGGAATCTCATCGATTCTGGCTGCTATCAACTTTATTGTTACGATTTTTAACATGCGGGCTCCCGGTATGACATTTAACCGTATGCCGTTGTTCGTATGGGCGTCTTTGGCTACTTCGTTCATTCAGTTGTTTGGTACGCCCGCGCTGGCAGGCGCAGTGACGACGTTGCTGTTTGACCGTCACATGGGAACCATATTTTACAACGTGGCTGCCGGTGGCGACCCGATGCTTTACCAGCACTTGTTCTGGTTCTATTCGCACCCTGCCGTTTATGTAATGATCATCCCGGCAATGGGGATCGTTTCGGAGATCATCCCGGTGTTTTCTCGCAAACCGGTGTTCGGATATCATGCAATTGCTTATTCTTCGCTGGCAATTGGACTGTTGGGATTCCTTGTGTGGGCTCACCATATGTTTGCTGCCGGAATGCAGGTATCTGAAGGGGTTCCGTTCATGGTTACATCGCTTATTATTGCAGTTCCAACGGCGATTAAAATCTTTAACTGGGTTTCTACCATGTGGCGGGGTTCGATCGAGTTCACTACCCCTATGCTGTTTGTATCGCTTGGATTCATTTTCCTGTTTACGATCGGCGGTATGACCGGTTTGATTCTGGCGTTGGTGCCGATTGACCTGCATTTGCATGACACGTACTGGGTTGTTGGACACTTCCACTACGTTCTGTTCGGCGGATCGATGATGGCTATTATTGCCGGTTTGTTCTATTGGTACCCGAAAGCAACAGGTCGCATGTACAATGAAAAATTGGGCAAATGGACGTTCTGGCTGTACTTTATCGGAACGAACCTGACGTTCTTCCCCATGCACATTGTCGGATACCTCGGTATGCAGCGCCGTGTGTACGCATACAACCACACGCCCAGTCTGCTGGGATTGAACCAGTTGGAAACATTGGGGTCCTTTATGGTTGGTTTTGCCACAATTCTTGTTTTCTACAACTTGGCCGTGTCTCTTTGGAAAGGAGCAAAAGCACCTGCCAATCCATGGGGAGCTCAAACTCTGGAGTGGACCGTTTCGTCTCCGCCGCCGGAACATAACTTCCTTGAATTGCCGGTGGTAACATCGATTCCTTACGAGTTCGGCGTATCGAAAAAAGAGTGGAAAGCAATGAATGATGAGAACGCTGTAAACGTATAAAGTGACGTCATGCTTACCTTAGTACCTTATCCCGCAGGACCGGACGGTTCTGACAAATAAAACAGGAGGGAAAGCGAATGGAACAACAAATGTATATCGCTCCGTCGACCAATCATGCCATGGAACCAGGACCTTTCTCCGAAGTGAACCGAACCGGTACCTGGCGTGATTATGTGACAGTTACCAAGCTCGGCATTACAATGGGGAATATGATTGCCGTTGTTGGCGGATTTTGGTTGGGCTGGAGAGCCTTTCTGCATGCAAATCCAGATGAAACGTTTCAGGTTTTGAAGATGGTTATGACCTTGATCGGAACGGCTCTGGTGATTATGGCGGGAACCAGCTTGAACAATTACATTGACCGCGATCTTGACCAGCAGATGGAACGGACGCGGCAGCGTCCAACTGCAACGGGTATCCTTACGCCTAAAAAAGTTCTTGTGTTTGGGTTCTTCTTAGCCATTATCGGAACCGCAATCCTTGTCGCTTTCGCCAATGTACTGAGTGCCTTGCTGGGCTTGATTGGGCTCTTTGTGTATGTAGTCGTGTACACGATGTGGTTAAAGCGTACTTCATCCCTCAGTACGGTAATTGGGGGCATCTCCGGCGCTATTCCGCCGCTTATGGGATATGCGGCTGCTTCGAACGGTTTGGACGCAACCGCCTGGGTGATTTTCTTCTTTATGTTTCTGTGGCAGCCGCCTCACTTCTTGGCATTGGCAATTCGCCGAGTCGAAGATTATCGGGCTGGCGGCATCCCGTTGCTGCCCGTACTGTACGGTTTCGAGGTAACCAAGCGCCATTCGCTTCGCTATGTGGCGGCGATGGTACCTGTCTCCCTGCTGCTTTACGGATTGGGAGCAGTAGGTCTCAGCTATCTGATTGTTGCCATGATTCTCGGAGTTGGTTACTTGTTTATTTCGGTTCAAGGGTTCTTTGCCAAAGATGACATTAAATGGGCAAGGCAAAGCTTTGTATATTCGTTGATTTATCTGACAACTCTGTTTGTCATGATGATTGTGAGCGCAAACTGACAGTGATCCATTTGAAAGGAGTGACATGCATTGGCAACTCATCATCATCCCATTCCGCTTCCGGAACCGGGACCTGGTGCGAAAGATAACGGACAGCTCGCAGCGTGGTTAGGACTAACTTCTTTTACGTTCATGATGGGTACGTTTGTTGCAGCGAACGTATATCTCCGTGGATGGAACCCGCAGGTGTTCGGGGTACAACTTCCCGATGAAATCAAAAATTTGTCATACATCAGCACATTGGTGTTGATTGTCACTACCGTAGTATTAATGATTGCCGGAATTTTGTTCCGAAACAGCAGCTATAAAAAGTTTTTAGGAACCATGGGGTTTGGTGCCCTTCTCTATACGGCATACCTGATTTTGCAGATTGAACTGTGTGTGAAATACTTTCAAGCAGGTGCGGCAATCACAACTATAAATGCGACGATTACGATTTTCCAGATCATTACGGCACTTGTCAGTCTGGGATTTATTGCGGCGGTAGGTTGGTACGGTGATTCGCAGAATGGAAAAGCACTTCGCCGATTGGTTCCAGGCGCTATGGCTGTTTGGACGTATGCGGTTATTACAGGCATCGTTGTTTTGATTATTACCGATGTGGTATCGGTTGGTCAGTTTGCAGATTGGTGCGGAACCCGTCTGCAGCAGCTGGTCAAGTAACAGGAGGGATAATCGATGTATTTGATCCTGTTTGCGTTAGGAATGTTTGCATTCACCGGTTTGTTGTTTTTGGCTTTCTGGTTCTCGGCTCGAATGACAACCAAAAAGTAATATCCCCAAAAAATCGGGCCTGTTTCTCGCGGCATGCGAGGAAGGGCGCCGATTTTTTAATTCCACTTTAAACTACTTTTAACGAAATTGGCGTTTTCGCAAATAGACAAAAGCGGCGATTGTAATGGCAAGAAAGTAGGCACCATAGATAATAAATGACATCCATTTGTTGTGGCCGAAACTGCTTCCCGCAAGGTTAAAGACCAGGTTGGAAGGAAGCTTGCCTAAAAGGGAAGCGGCAAAAAATGTCCACCAGGAAACCAGGCTGACGCCGGAAAGGATGTTGACCGCTTGGGTGGGGATAACCGGAACTAAACGGACAAACAGGATGCTGGCGAATGCATTGTTTTCAAAGTATTGCTCATACTCTTTGATCTTGGGGTATTTTGCAAGAGAATTTTGCGCCCATTGGCGAAATCCATAACGGGCCATTGTAAACATGACGAGGGAACCGAGCATCGCTCCTGTTAACGTGATAAACGTGCCGGCCCAGGCACCGAATACGTCTCCTACTACACTCGCGATGACGATAAACGGAACCACCGGAAAAAAAACGGTGATTGCAACAAGCAATATGGCAACTAATACCGCAATTGCCCCGCCAGCGCGAATCATTGACATAAGTAAATCTTTCTGCCAGTAGCCCACGGCTATAATGGCTATGCATAGCAAAACGGTTATCCATTTTCGATTCAAGGTCAAAACCCCTTTTTCATGCCTAGTGTGGTATGCTGCTTTTATTGTAAAATAAAGGTTCCCATTAGAGGGGAACCTTCGTTCGTCGATAGGATTATATGATTTTGTCCTATCGACATAAGGGCAACTAGGCTTCCGCCTACACCAAGGGATTGGCGAAAGCCAAGTTTTCTTTAAATCTTTAATGGCTTCTGCAGCTGCCGCATTTCCCGCTGCAGCCAGCACCTGACGGTCCTGCTTCATAAATTTCGGTAGAAACGTCGGATGACAATGTATTGATAATCGTGCGCGCTACGCCTTGCATAAGATCGTTCAGATCCGCCTGACTGTTTTGATATTCTCCAATCAAAGGAATCTGTTCGATCTTTTGCAGCACCTCGTCATACTCCTGTTTTGCTTTGATCGATGCCGGGTGATCGTAACCGAGGCGAAGCGATGTCTGGGAATACGCGTTGCGCTTGGCTCTGGCAACAAACAGAAGAGCCTGCGCATCGGCATGGCGATTTATTTTAGTTTCCGCCTGTTGATAGCGGTTGAAAGTTTCGGTAGATTGAATAAGAGCCGCAAGCTGTTCTGCTTTTTGCAAAATTAGAGTGCGGTGGTCGACAGGACTGGCGAGTGAAATATCCTTCACAACAGGCACCTCCTTTATGAAAAAATCCTGCCATTTTGAACAGGATATAGAATCATTATAACCGAAAAACAGCCATAAAGATATTTGGTTTGTCAGGTTGTTTTGGAAAAAATGCACACATGAGAGGAAGAGTTCGATGGTCGATGTGATTCAGGCAGTCGGTTGGGTGGGAGTTCGCGGTTTTCATGCCACCTATGAATTTGTAAGACCTTTTGAACAGTTGGAAAAACTGGCTTTGCAAGATCCGTTTTACGGTGGTGTACAGGCGATCCCCATCTGGGACAAAGGGCAGAGCATGACAGCCTGTTTGGATTTGAAATTGGCGGTTGATATTCAAGCCCCCTCCGAATACGAATTCTTTGTGCAGACCGCGCTGTTGGCCGATCAGATGGAAGGCATTTATGTTCAGCTTGGCATGCCGCAGTGGAGAAACAAGTTGACAGGTGAGACCTGGTATTTGCCGTACACCGATCTGAATGCCGCAATGGAGACATTCCGCGATTGGTTTGTAGTGAACATTTTGCAGACCACTACCTGGTTCGGACACACCAGTCCAGCGCCGAAAACGCAGCAAGAAGCGGACATGCTGGCGCAAGCGGCGATCCGGTACATGACAGAATACCGGAAAGGCAAAGCGCAAACGATCCAGTATTGATTTTTTTGTGGATATGATAAAATAATAACGTTTTGAAAAGGGGGCGGTAGCGTGGCAAAAGACCTGCAGACAGTCGTCCAACAATTCCGCAGTTATACAAGGCGAATGAAAGATTATTCGGAAGCGATCGCAGTGCTAGGCTGGGATTTGCGAACGGGAGCACCCAAAAAGGGACAGGGGCAGCGGTCGGAAGTGATTGGCAGCTTGTCAACTGAGTTGTTTAAAATGGGCGTATCGGCCGAAATGAAAGAATTTATCGACAGCTTGTCAGAAACAGGCGCCTATGAGCAACTGGATGAGGTGACGCGCGCTCTGGTCAGGGAGTGTAAAAAAGAATACGAACGGAGCCATTCGATTCCGTCCGACCTGTATCAGGAATATGTAGTGCTCACTTCAAAATCGGAAACGGCTTGGGAAGAGGCCCGTCATAACAACGATTTTGCCAATTTTCAAACGTATCTCGAAAAGATTGTCGATTACACCAAGCGATTCATTGAAATCTGGGGATATCAGGAGCACCCCTACAACACCCTGCTTGATCAATATGAACCGGGTATTACAGTCGCCATCCTGGACCCTTTATTTGCCGATCTGCGTGCACAGTCGGTGGCGCTTTTGCAGGCGATTCAGGAGAGAGGGAGGAAGACGGACACTTCGTTTTTCGGGCAACGGTTCCCGATCGACGACCAGCGGCGGTTCAGCGAACACGTACTGAAAAAAATCGGCTATGATTTTGAAGCGGGCCGGTTGGACGTAAGCGCACATCCGTTTGCCACGGGACTCAATCCGGGAGATGTGCGAATTACGACCCGTTTTCAGGAAGACGACTTCCGATTTGCCATTTTTAGTACGATTCATGAGGGCGGACACGCCATTTATGAACAGAACATCGGAAAGGAACTGGTCGGGACGATTCTGTCGGAAGGGGCTTCGATGGGCATTCATGAATCGCAATCCCGTTTCATGGAAAATATGATTGGGCGCAGTTTCGGATTCTGGACCTATTTTTATGACGATTTGCGCAACATGTTCCCGGCGCAGTTTGCAGATGTTTCGATTGATCAATTCTACCGTGCCGTCAATCAGGTAGAGCCTTCTCTGATCCGGACGGAGGCGGATGAACTGACTTACAATCTGCATATTATGGTCCGCTATGAATTGGAAAAAGCGCTAATCGGAGGCGATTTGCAGGTTGCCGATCTGCCTGGCGCCTGGAACGATAAAATGAAAGAGTATTTGGGAGTCGTTCCGCAAACAGATTCGGACGGAGTGCTGCAAGATGTGCATTGGTCGTTTGGCGCATTCGGCTACTTCCCGTCGTATTCGCTTGGAAACATATATGCTGCCCAGTTTGAAGCCGCATTGCGGAGGGATATGCCCGATTACAAAGAGGCGATTCAACGGGGCGAGTTTTCCGCTGTAAAATCGTGGTTGAACGATAAAATTCATAAGTACGGCAGGCTGCTCGAACCGAAGGATATTTTGGCGTCCGTCACCGGGGAATCAATTGACGCACGGTATCTGGTCAACTATTTACAGTCGAAATACACAGAGGTATACGATTTGTAACAACAGAGGATGGGGAGAAATCATGCAGGTCATCAATGTACAAAACTTATCATGGGTAAGAGAAGACAAGCAAATTTTGCAGGATATTAACTGGCAGGTGCGTGCGGGCGAGCATTGGGCCATCATTGGACTGAACGGTTCCGGGAAAACATCGCTGCTTAAAATGATCACCGGGTACGAATGGCCGACCAAAGGGCAAATCGAAGTGATCGGCAACAAGTACGGGGAATGCGAACTGCGCGAAGTGCGCAAACAGATTGGCTGGCTGAGCGCGGCGCTGCGCGACGAGATGCATCGGACAGAAACGGCGGTGAACGTGGTAGTCAGCGGCAAGTACGCTTCAATAGGATTATGGGAAAAAGTCGACCCGGCTGTCCGAGACAAAGCATACGGTTTGCTTTCGCAGCTCGGCTGTGACTATTTGGCGGAAAAACGCTTCGGGACTCTTTCGCAAGGGGAAAAACAGAAGGTGCTCTACGCGAGGGCGCTGCTGTCCGAACCGAAGCTGCTGATTTTGGACGAACCCTGCTACGGGTTGGATATCAAAGCGAGAGAGCAAATGCTTGGCGAGATTCAAAAAATGGGCAGCCTGTCATCCGCTCCGACGATGCTGTATGTAACGCATCATATCGAAGAAATCCAGCCCGTTTTCACGCATGCGCTGTTGTTAAAAGACGGTCAGATTGTCGCGGCAGGACCCAAACAAGACATTCTGACAGGAGAAAACGTAGGCCGTACGTTTGATCTCTCGGTCTCTGTCAACTGGGAAGAGGAGCGTCCATGGATTCGGATTTCCAGATAGTTGGCGCGAAGTCAGCTTTTAAAGGATAACCGACACAAGAACGTGTCAGTTTTTTCTTTGTTTCCATAAGGCAACTAGGGAAAAAACCGGCTGCCTTTACTTACTTCTGTCTTTCAATTTTGCAGTCAAAATTTTGATTGTTGATAGTACAAGAAAGATCCCGCTTTGAACCAAAAGGAAAAGCAGAGGGACAATCATAGATAGAGTGGAGGCGGTTGCTGGCTTAAAACAATAATAGGTTTCAGGACCCAAATAGTTTAAGGCTAATAAATAGGAAACCAATATTGCAAGAACATTTGCCGCTAATAGCGGAGGCAGGTAGCTTAGAAGCAGCGGCGGAGTTATCAATACAAAGATATACAAGTATGCCCATTGGAAGTGGTAGTCCATATATTCACATACGAAAACAGATGGCGAATACAAAACGATCACAATAAAATCCAAAACGTTTCGTAGTTTGGAATACGTATCTCTCCTCTCAGACACTCTTCTGTAGAATATTTTATCGGAATCTGGAGGGAGGTAATGATTAAGCGAGACATAATAGGGACAGAACATTTAAAGGGCAGATTAGTCTAACAAAACTTGACTTTAGCCAACAACCTGCAATAGTACAGACCACCAAACATTAGCACAATTATCCAAGGAGACATACCGTCATATGAAAAATTTTTTAATAGCGCGTGGTAAGAATCATGGACTTATTCTTATACTTGGGGGAGTTGGATTCAATTGAGTCCTTTTTATTTCAGTAAAAATTTCAATTCCCAGCAAAAGGATTCACGGATCATTTGGAATGACATTTCTGATTGTTTTGGACCGGATCGAAACGTGACGCTGAATCTTTATTAAATTGGCTAATCCCGACACCGTTCTTTTTATTGCTCACCGAATACAACAAGATGGAAGCTTGTCTCCTCTCAATGATCAGCCGCTTATTGAGGCCGCTTTAACGAATCGTGTGGTACCTATGATGTCGATTACGAATTTTTCGCCAACCGATCCTGGTTCGCATCTTGCACATGCCATTCTTGCCGGTCCGGAATTGCAAGATAGGCTGTTGACCAATATTATCAATACGATGAGAAGCAAAGGGTATCGTGGTTTAAATGTCGATTTCGAAAATGTGTTCCCGGCAGATCGTGAGCTGTACAATCAATTCCTTCGACGGGCTGTAGCGCGGTTGCATGAAAACGGATTTTTTGTATCGTCTGCATTGGCTCCCCAAACAAGCGCGGAACAAAGGGGATTGCTCTATGAGGCGCACGATTGTGCGGCACATGGACAGATTGTTAATTTTTTGTGGTTCTCATGACATATGAATGGGGCTACCGGTTAGGGCCTCCTCAGGCGATATCGCCGCTTAACCAAATCAGGAGGGGCCTTGATTATGCAGTGACCGTCATTCTCCCGCAACAAAATACTTATGGGCTTCCAGTTATACGCAAGAGATTTGGCTGCTTCCGTACGTTCGGGGCCAGGAGGCGGAGACATTCAGTATGCAGGAAGCGATCCGACGGGCTGTTCAATATAATGTGGAGATCCAGTATGACCCAGTTGTTCAGTCCCCGTTTTTTCGGTACACGGATCGACAGGGCCGCAGGCACGAGGTGTGGAGTTGTTTGGATTGACAGCGGACTCAGGTATATAGTCTTAGACGATTCCCCTTGAATAAGAACGGGTGATATTTACCCATCCTTGAATTTATGATTTCATAGACAACAAAATAACTTCTACGCAACTCCCACGCTCCTCGCTTACGCTTCCTGTCAAATGAAGTGCTTTTTCGTTCCCGGACAAACCTGTTTTTCAAAATAGATAATGTTCGTAATTGATATTTGAATCAATTTTTGATAGATTGTTACAGGGACTCTGAACCCCCGAAATCCGAACTATGAACGTTTAGGTTCAATCGGAGACAATCGACATCAAAGGGGAATGTGCATGAAATACGATGTAATCATTGTCGGCGCCGGTCCCAGCGGTATTTTTGCCGCGTATGAACTTACCTTGCTGAATCCGCAGCTGAAAGTGATCCTGATTGACAAGGGACATAACATTTTCAATCGGAACTGTCCGATTTTGGAAGGAAAATTAACGAAGTGCCCGCCGCCCACCAAGATGAAAGAGTATGCCGGGTGCTTGCCCGCCTGTTCGATTACTGCCGGGTGGGGTGGGGCAGGCGCATACAGTGACGGAAAATTTAATCTGACGACCGAGTTTGGCGGCTGGATGCAGGACTATCTGGCCCCTTCCAAGGTGCTGGAACTGATCGAGTATGTGGATCGGATCAACCTCGAACATGGTGCAACGACGATTATTACCGATCCGACAACGCCAGCGGTGGCTTCCATTGAACGGCGCGCAGCGGCAGCCGGCTTGAAACTGTTGAAAGCGCGTGTCCGCCATTTGGGAACGGAAGAAAATTTGAAAATCCTGCAGAATATATTTGGCACGCTGGAAAATAAAATTGAAACGCGTTTTAAAACGTTTGTGGACGATATCTTGACGGAAGAATTGCCGGGCAGTACAACAAAACATAAATCATACCGTGTCACGGGCGTTCGTTTAAAAAACGGCGAAGAGCTCCATGCCGATCAGGTGATCATCGGACCGGGCCGGGACGGTTCGGAATGGCTTGCATCGTTATTGAAGAAGCGTGGCGTAACGATGACGAATAACCAGGTCGATATCGGCGTGCGTGTCGAAACATCAAACGTGATCATGCAAGAATTAAACGAGCATCTGTATGAAGCAAAGTTTATTTTCAACACATCGGTGGGAACGCGTGTACGCACATTTTGCGCGAATCCGAGCGGTCATGTGGTGGTCGAGAACCATTCGGGCGTGATGACAGCCAACGGCCATTCTTACAAAGATCCGGCGCTCGGCAGTCCGAACACGAATTTTGCGCTGCTGGTTTCCCATACATTTACGGAACCGTTCGACAAGCCGATCGAATATGCAAAAGAAATCAGCCGCCGCGCCAATGATCTGTCGAGCGGTTCGGTGATCGTTCAAAAGTATGGCGACATTTTAAAAGGCAGGCGGTCAACGGAAAACCGGATTCGGGAAGGATTTATCGAACCGACACTAAAAGAAGCGGTACCCGGCGATCTGGGGCTGGTACTGCCGTATAATTCGATGAAATCGCTGATCGAAATGATGGAAGCGTTGGACCGGGTAACGCCCGGCATCGCGTCGGAGCATACGTTGTTCTACGGGGTGGAAGCCAAATTTTACAGCGCCCGTCCCCGCATGAACGACAAGTTTGAAACGGATATCAAAGGACTGTTCACGGTCGGTGACGGCGCCGGAATTACGCGTGGACTGGCGCAGGCATCAGCGGCCGGTGTACATGTGGCCCGTTATATTACTGGCATACGTTAGCGAGTGATCGCATAACGAATAAAATAGGGAGTGGAGAGAATCCGCTTGTCGGAAATACCTGATCGGTATGGAAGACAAAAGGATTCTCTTTTATTTTGTAGAAAGTGTATATACACAACTGTGGGAGCGATTATTTGGACGATGGGAAAGGGGGGAACAAAATGAAGTTGAAAGATAAAATTTGCCTGATCACCAACTGCGGAGATTATATGGGCCCCGCGATTACGGCCGAGTTTCAGAAAGAAGGGGCGACCGTGATTCTGCAGTCCAGGCAGTTTGCGGCGGCGAAAGAACAGCTTGCCAGTCATGGGGCGCAGCTGGAGGGTGTGCAGGTGATAGAGGCCGATTTTGGAGCAAGGGGAGTTGCCGCGACGCATATCGCAAAACTTGTGGAAGAACGGGGACGGCTGGATGTGCTGGTCAACGTAAACGTTCACAATCCCGGGTCTGGGACAATGCTTTGTGAAACATCGGATGAAGAATGGGATTCGATGATTCACGCGCTGATGACGGAACTGTTTTATACAACAAAAGCAGCGTTGCCATATATGATAGACAAACAGAAGGGGAAAATCGTCAATGTCACTTCCGCCGCCGGAATTGTCGGTCTTCCCAAGTATACGCCCTATTCGGCTGCCAGGGCGGGCGCAAATGGATTTACGAAAGCGCTTGGCAAGGAAGTAGCCCGCTACAATATTCAGGTCAACGCGATTGCACAAAACTATGTGGAAAATCCGGCCTATTTTCCGAATGAATTGATTGGCAATCCGGACATACTGAAAAAAATCACGAAAAACATACCCCTCGGCCGCTTGGCGAGGGGGGAAGAATCAGCGAAACTGGCCGTATTTCTGGCGTCCGACGATTCTGATTTCTTCTGCGGAGAAGTGATCAAATTTGCCGGTGGCTGGGGTTAAAAAACCATACACAATTGGGCTTCCCTTCCCGGGCAGGAAAGGGTATACTATACAAGTATGCAAAACGGCCATCTATTTACCATCTTAAGGAGTGTTTAAATGTCAACAACATCGGTTGAAGTAGGCAGCATTATTGAGGGGAAAGTCACCTCAATCAAACCGTTCGGCGCTTTCGTGGCAATCAACGAATCCCAACAGGGTCTTGTTCATATTTCGCAGATTGCTCACAGCTTTGTAAAAGAAGTGAGCGACCATTTATCGGTCGGTGATACGGTACAGGTGAAAGTGATGTCGATCGATCCGGAAACGGGCAAGGTCTCTCTTTCTATTAAAGAAGCCATGCCAAAGCCGGAAACAACCACAGAACGTCGCCAACCGCGAGAAAATCGCCGCCGTGAAGGGGGCAATTTTGGTGGGGGCCGCAATGAACGGTCGAACGTCAATCGCAACGATTCGCGCGAACGTTTCAATACGTTTGAGGATCAATTGAAAAAATGGCTTAAGCATAGCGAAGAAAATTTGGCTACTTTGAACAAAAAAAATAATCGCTAATCCTTCTAAAGAAAACTTGGCTTTCGCCAAGCCTTTGGTGCACTAAAAAAAGCTGTTCCTCTCAGCAATTTATCTGCTGGGGGAACAGCTTTTTACGTTCTTCCCCAATGTCTGTCTTTTACTTCTGCCAATTGGCAATCGTGTCCCGAAACGGGGCGTCTTCCAGTCCGAGCCGCCAGATGCCGATGCCTCGAATGTCGTAACGGGCAACAAGATCCAGTTTGTAATACAGACTTTGATGATCTTCCATCCAGACCGTGTGGGATATGTTTTGTGAATCGGTATACGTGTATGTGGTTTCCTTTGCTGCAGCATAGTTTTTATTGCGCAGCTCCGCTTGCTAATTTTGGATCAGTTCTCTTGCGCCGTTTGGTTGGATAATAGATTGCCGGCCAGCGTGGAATTGTACTGGTTGTTAATCGACAGTTCAGGCATGATTTTTTGCTGCAGGGACTCTTGGAGGGTGGAATCCTGGTTGCCTTGTTGAATCAGATTGCCTGATGCGTCATACGTGTAGCCGAATATGGCAGTTTGCGCCAAATTCGAACCGTACGTTTGCACCGAGTGGTAGGAAAGCGTATCAGAGGGAGAAAAATTCACCGTATAGCCCATTACCGTTTTCGGCATGTGGTGGAGAATGCGATTGATCACAACGGCAGCTTGTGCGCGGGAGACCGCTTCATCGGGGCGACAGGTGTCGTTATCAAATTGCCTGCTACGAGCAGGCCGCCGAAAACTGCTGCAGTACGTTTCATCGTTATCACCCGGAGTAGATTTTGGTAATAAGATCGTACTCACTTTCCAGCTTTGCCACAATGCAAAAATGTTTCCAGTTGACAACGGAATAGACATAATAAGCGAAACCAGGAGGCTTTTTCCTCCGGCAGACGAATAGAATGCAATAAAACCCGTAATATGAGGTGAGCGCATGATTCGACGGTCTGCACGGAGACGCAACGAACCGTCGCCCGATTTTGTCGATCTCAGTTCATTTGTGGTCAATACGGAAGAGGACGGGCGGCTTTCCAGGACGGGAATTTTCCAAAGCTCAGAAGCGCAGTTGAAACAGATTGTACGCTCGATACTCGCTTATTTTCGCAGTACACCGGGCCCCAATCGGCTGCTGTTTTATTGTCATGGCGCTTTGGTGACCGAAAACGAGGCGGGGGAGCTGACGAGAACTCACCATAAAATGTTTTTGGCAAATGGAATTTATCCGGTTTTTTTCATTTGGCAGTCTTCGCTGCAAGAGATAATCGGTGAACATTTGACGCTGATGAAGAACAACCGACTGGAGTTGATTTCCGACGGGGAACCGTTGATCGATGAAATATTGGAAGAGGTCGCCCGTTTGTTTCCTGAACCGTGGGAGATGATGAAACGGCGCGCCGAAAAGGTATTTGCTGATGGCGGCGGTTGGCGGTTTTTTACGTTGCTGACGCAGGCGCTTCGCAAGATGAACGTGCAGGCGGAACTGCACTTGGTAGGGCACAGCGCCGGTTCCATTGTACTGGCTTCGTTTTTGAAACAATTGTTGGAGAAAAAGATAAACCTCTACCTCCATCTGAAAATCGGAACCTGCAGTTTATACGCGCCCGCCTGCACGGTTAAGCTGTTTGAGGAATCCTACGCGCGGGCGATCGAACGCCACCTGTTGAGACGATTTTTCCTGTATACTTTAAGTGATGAACTGGAACGGGAAGATCCGACAGTTCCTTACTACCGCAAATCGATTTTGTATTTGGTCAGTTCGGGATTTGAAGCGCAAAGCGGGGATTGCCCGATTCTCGGCATGCAAAAACACGCGAAAACGAGCACCGTTTTGCAAAATTTACTGTCTGCTGGCAAAGCCGTCTGGATCCTGGCGGAGAAGAATCCGCAAACGCAGCGTTTTCCATATGGAGGGAAGCATATCGAACTGGTGAGTCATGCGGTGAACCACAGTTCCTTTACGCGTGACCCGGCCACACTAAACTCTACGCTGCGGATCATTTTGCGGAGCAATCAGGTACCGGCTGAATTTTCATAAAGGAGTACAGATATGCACGTAGTAACCTCACAAGAGATGCGGCAACTGGATCATCATACGATTGACAAAATCGGCATCCCGGCGCTTGTCCTGATGGAAAATGCGGGGCGGGAAACGGCCCGGGTGGCAGCCGACTATTTTGCCAAACGGGCGGGAGCGGATCGGAAAGGGCGTTGGCTGATTCTGGCCGGCAAGGGAAACAATGGAGCGGACGCAGTGGTGGCCGCCAGACATCTGGCTGAGTGGGGGCATCATGCCGAAGTTGTCTATGCGGAGCCGCCCGAAACATTGCGGGGAGATGCGGCGGTACAGCGGGATATCGCTGTCAGATTGGGGATTTCCTGCCAGTTGTATCAACCGGATACGATCGAATGGCAGCGTTTTGATGCGGTGCTGGATGGCTTGCTTGGGACTGGCAGCAAAGGAGCCCCGCGCGGGCCGTATGCCGCTTTGATTCGGGAGGCGAACAAGAGCGGTCTGCCGATTTTGGCAGTCGATATTCCAAGCGGACTGGACGCGGACAATGGATCGCTGAACGCTCCCTGTATACGGGCCGAACATACGATCACGTTTGCATTTCCAAAAAGGGGTCTGGTGCAGCAACCGGGAATCGGGGCGGCCGGACAATTGACCGTGGTTCCGATCGGAATTCCCGCCGGATTGGCGGATCAACTCGGTGTCAAAACGTTTTTGTTATATGAACACACGCTGCGGGAACGATTGGGTGTCGATCCCGCAAGACCGCGCCAACCAAATACGCATAAAGGAACGTATGGACATGTGCTGGTGGCGGCAGGATCGCGGCGCATGAGCGGAGCCGGCATCTTATGTACAAAAGCGGCACTTCGCTCCGGCTGCGGGCTGGTCACTTGGGCTGTGCCAGACCATCTGCTGGAATCGTTGATCGGGCATGTACCGGAAGCCATGCTGGCGGGGGTTGCCGATGAGAAAAGAGGCGATTGGTCGGCTGTGTCCCCGCATGAGCTTCTGGCACTGATGGAAGGCAAACAGGCGGTGGTGATCGGGCCTGGCATTGGCCGATTTTCAGAAGACTTTGACTGGATGAAGGCGCTCTGGGAGGGGGCTGCCTGTCCGTTGGTGATTGATGCGGATGGGTTGAACATGCTCGCCGATCATCTGCAAAAGTGGCCGCGCCGTCAGGCGGCGACCGTCCTGACTCCGCATCCGGGAGAAATGAGCCGACTTATGAATCTGTCCGTGCGGGAAATCCAAGCAGACCGGATTGGGACCGCCACACAATATGCAGTGGAATTCGGTGTGACGTTAGTGCTGAAAGGGGCGCAAACAGTCATTGCCACTCCGGACGGAACCGCTTTTGTGAATACTACAGGCAATCCTGGAATGGCCACAGGCGGTATGGGCGATGTATTGGCCGGTCTGATCGCGGGGTTACTTGCACAAGGACATGAAGCAAAGCAGGCTGCCTGCTTGGGTGTCTGGCTGCATGGCCGGGCAGGTGATCAGGCGGCAGAAAAAATCGGGCAAAACGCCCTTTTGGCAGGGGATCTGATCCATTTTCTCACATAAAAAACCGGGTGCGCCGTTTCGTAAGCGGTACCCGGTCTGAATGCTAACCGACTTGCTCTTCTATGTTAAATTTCGGTGCTGGCATGGGTTCTTTCGCTTTAATAGGCGTCTCAAACACCATATAATGGAGTACCTGCGATACGTACCGCTGACCGGGGATACCGGATGCATAGCGGATTTGGCCGGTGCGGGACCAGTCGAACGTGTGCATTTTCCAAACCAGCCGTTTAATTTCCCCTTCGTCAAACCAGCCCTGTTCCGAATTCCAAGCGGCTTCCAGAATATTGCGGCCGACAGCGGCGCAGCTTAACAATCCCATTACACTGCGCAGTTTAAACGCCGTTTTGGAATGCCAGGCTTCTTCAAAAACGCGGCTGATTTCCCGAAAATAAATGGTGATTGCAAGCCGCTTCTGTTCGATGCTCAGCTGTTCAAACGGACTGGCTGTCAGAATCATTTCGCAAGCGCGTTTTAAATGATCGAGCGTAAACGGTCGGTCGGTCGTTTTCTTGGTGACCACGACAACCAGATTGTAAAATGGGGAATCGCTGCGTTCCGCAAGGTCGATTGCGATCCGTGCATATTCTTCGCGGTCTCTTTTCAAGTAAACAAGTAAAGATTTCGTCAGACCTACTTGATTCGTATTAATGGTATCAAAAATCGACATTTCTTCTTCCGGATACAGTACATGAAACGCGAGAAACGGAACGGGTAAAGAGGTTTCGTGCAGCAGTTGACGGTGAAACTTGTCAATTCCCCCTAACCGATGCTGGCCGTCAATTACTCGTGCTGGTCCTTGACAGACCAACCGTCCGAAATTGGTCGAACCCTCGTAAGGTTCGAATGTCCATTTTCCGTCCGCATTCAAGATAATGGGTGTTAAGCAGGCATTGGGTTGTTCCAGGTAATGGGCGTACGCCAACGCGCGGTTGCTGTCAAACGGTCTTTGGTACCCGGTTCCGTCCGGGTGGTTATACAAAGGGATCGTCGAGAGGGCGTCTGCATGCTGGGACATCAAATTTCCCTGGTAGATGATCCGCCCCTTCTGCTCCGAGCGGATCACGTTTTCAATTGTGATCATACGGTTTTCTCCTTTCTGGTTGTCAAATGGAAGTGTGTATCTTTACTATATGACGATTAACTGCATTTATCATATTGTCCAAAAACTAGCATGCTAAAACCTTTTATCCATTCGGAGATGAAAGTACATAGACGCGCACATTTTTCTTGACCCCGAATCGGAGGGCTTGTCCGAGATCCTCCATATATACGTCAATTCGGTTGCCGTTGATTGCACCGCCCGTATCTTCTGCTGTGCGGATGCCAACGCCCTCAATATAGACCTTTGTGCCATACGGAATGACATGTGGGTCAACGGCAATGGTGCGTCCTTCTGTAGCTCGTGTGCCTGTTGATGTAATGCCGTATCCCGGATGGCCCGGATATTTGCCGGTAGACTCCGGTCCCGCTGTGTAAGCAGTCAAATTGAAATTCATAATTTTATCAGTACTCATCACAGCCGGAATTTGCTGTTGTTTTAACGATTTGGGGATTGTCAGCGTTTGACCGATTTGTAAAGCGCGAGGATCTGTAACACTGTTCATGGCGATCAGGGTTGCGATATCTGTGCCATAAAGTTGGGCCAAGCCGGATAGGGTATCCCCAGCCTTGATTTGATGCGAAACAAAAGGCTCCTTGTTTTGCCAAGTTGAAAAACCGGAACGGGATGCAAGAGCGGACTGCAGCGATTGTTTATGGCAATCGCACACATCTTTTGCCTGTGTCAATGTTATCGACGAGGGCAGAAACAGACTGGCCATCAACACAAGCAAGGCAAGTAAATACGTTTTTTTCGTTTTCATGGTTTCTCCTCCCACATTGGTATTACATTCACTAGAGTTAACCGATTTGGAAGAATATAAACCTTGCAACGAAAAAAAAGAAAAATGCTAGACCGAAGTCCAGCATTTTGTGCACAGTCAGGATAGGGTGAACCCCTTTGCCGGCCGGGGCAGGTTGAGCTAGGGTTGGAACAAGGGGTTGATCCGTTGCAGAGAAGCAATCACATCCTGTGCTTCCTGCATCAGATTCTTCACGACGTCTGTCGCGCTTTCAATGGAGTTGATCATGCCAACACCTTGTCCGCAGTTCATCCAGCCTTCCTCGACCCGCCCTTCAATGGCCGCCACACGGTTGTTTGTGCCTCGAATATAAGGGAGCAGCTCTTCAACGGTCGGATTCGATTTTTCAAATTCAACGATTTTTTCAGCAAACGGATTTTTCAATACGCGCAAGACACGTCCCATACTTCGCTCCAGCACGACTGTCGCGTCATCTTTGGCAGCAAGCAGCATTTGTTTGTAATTGTCATGCGCCTGGCATTCTTTTGTCGCGACGAATCGGGTGCCCAGTTGGACACCTTCTGCCCCCAATGCAAAAGCGGCGGCGACGCCCTGTCCGTTTGAAATGGCTCCGGCAGCTACAACCGGCACCGTTACAGCCCGTGTGACTTGCGGCAGAATCGTGAATAAGGTCATTTCCAGCGGACTGTTATGTCCACCTGCCTCAAATCCCTCGCAAACAATCAGGTCAGCTCCCAACTCTTGCGCTTTCAACGAATGCTTTATGGAAGCGGTCATGATCATGACTTTCAGGCCTGCTTGTTTAAAAAGCGGAACCAGTGGCTTCGGGTTGCCGGCTGAAATGCTGACCGCCTTGATGGAATCCTTTACTTCCAAGATGGCTTCTACGTAACGCGTGATGTCAGAGTGCTCACTCAGCGGCAGATTGACCCCGAACGGTTTGTCGGTTGATTCGGCCGCAATATGTACCTCTTCTTTAAAATTGTCGACGGAGCGACCGGCCACGCCGACCTGTCCGAAGCCGCCCCCGTTGGATACGGCTGCTGCAAGAGCTCCGTTTCCCACATAAGCGAGACCGCCTTCAATTACCGGGTAACGAATGTTTAACAGTTCACAAACACGGTTCTGCATTCTTCCGTTCTCCTCCTCAATCCGGATAGTTCGATCATAACACAAACTTTTCTGAAAAAACGGGGAGGAGTTCAAAAAACATGATCGAATATTCAGGAACATAAAATAAATGAGCATTTATTCATTTTTTACAGATGATCAGAACGCAGTGGAAGCGCGGGCGGGAGGGAGACGATGAGCAATTTGACAGGAGACAATAGGGCCGCCAGTTGGTGGTTCGTGATTGTTGGGATACTGCTGAATGTGGCTGCATTAGGTTTTGCGCGGTTTGCTTACGGGGTCATCATGCCGTTTATGATGAACGATATGCGGCTTTCCTACGGACAGGCGGGGTTGTTAGGAACTGCCACAGCGTCAGGTTATCTCAGCATGGTAATGTTTGCTGGCGCAATGACGGCAAAATGGGGGGCGAAGCGGGTCGTTTTATGGGGCAGTACTTTGGTCAGTCTCAGTTTGTTGGGGCTTGGTCTGCTGTCCTTCTATGCATGGAGCTTCACGATGATGCTTCTGGCAGGTGTCGGTACGGCGATGATCTTTACTCCTCTCGTGGCGCTGTTGGTGGGGTGGTTTCCCAATAAAAGAGGTGTCGTGATCGGATTTATAGGCAGCGGAGCGGGGATTGGAAGTCTGTTGAATGGCTACCTGATTCCATTTTTGATCGATTCGTTCCCACGGTGGGGATGGCGAGTGCCATGGATCTTGTTCGGTCTGATTGCCTGCTGCATCACTCTGCTGGCGGCAGTGATTCTCCGCAACCCGCCAGAGCTGCAGAAAAGGGTAGGAGTGACCAGGCAGGATGCTTTTCGTGAAGTATACAAGAAAAAGGAAGTATTGCTCGTTGCAGTGATTTACTTTTTTAACGGGCTGCCCTATATGGTTTGCATGACATTTTTGTTCGGATTTATGGTTGAACGGCAAATCGACCCGGCAGCAGCAGGGCAAATCGTCGCGTTGGGAGGGTTGATTTCGATTACCAGCGGGCCAGTATGGGGATATGTTTCTGATAAAATTGGCAGGAGGCTGGCGTTGGTAGTTGGTTTGGCAATCACGACGGTCGGGATGTTAATCCCTGTTCTGGCTCCCGGTTTTTTAGGATTCTTGACGTCTCAAATTATTATCGGATTTACTGTTGGCGGTATGCTTTCCCTGATACAGGCATCCTCAACCGATCAGGTGCGTCCCGTTTTTATGGGAGCGTCACTTGGATATGTGACCGTGTTTTTCGCGGTAGGACAGCTGTTGGGACCCGGAATCGCCGGTTATTTGATTGATCGGGTGGGCGGTTTCCCCAGTGCGTTTTTGTTTGCCGCACTGATGTTTCTGATCGCCGTGCCATTCGCGATGAGATTGCGTCCGCCGGCTCACTCTCCCATCCCTGTAGGTAGAACAGAATATCAGAGAGAAGTATAAGTGAAGAAAAAAGAACTGCCGACGAGGCGCTGTATGGGCACGCTGCGGGCAGTTCTTTTCGTTTTGCGGTCGAGGCTAGGCCGAAAGCCAGGTTTTTAGGATTTTGTCAGATAGTCGACGTATTGGTCGCGCAGCGTCCGTTTCAGAAACTTGCCGACAGACGATTTGGGGATTTCCTCGATGAACACGACATCGTCCGGTACCCACCATTTTGCGAACCGTTCTTGCAGGTAGCTGAAAAATTCCTCTTTTTCCACTTTTCCTTTGTATGCTTCTTTCAAGACCACAAATGCCAGCGGGCGTTCATCCCATTTCGGATGCGGTACGCCGATGACGCTTGCTTCAAAGACAGCTGGATGAGCCATCAAAGCGTTCTCCAAATCAACGGAAGAAATCCATTCGCCGCCGCTTTTCACCAGGTCTTTTGTACGGTCGACCAATTTTATTGTGCCTTCCGAATCGATGACCGCCACATCGCCAGAATGATACCAACCATCAACAAATGTTTCTTTGCTTCGCTCGTCTTTATAGTACTCATCGGCAATCCAGGGGCCGCGCAGCCACAGTTCTCCCATTTCTTGGCCGTCCCATTTCACATCGCCGTTTTGGCCGTACACGCGAGCTTCCAAACCGGGCACCAGAAGGCCTTGTTTTGCCCGAATATCCAGTTTTTGCTCGTAGGGAAGATCCTGCTGATAGCTTTTCAGGCGGGACACGGTTACGACGGGACTCGATTCGGTCATGCCGTACGCATGCAGGAACGGAATTCCGTATTTTTCCTCATATGTTTGGATAATTCCGCGCGGAGCGGCAGAACCGCCACAAACAACGGCCCGCAGGCTGGAAACGTTACGTGTACGATCCCCTTTTTCAAGCAGTTGCAAAACACCCAGCCAAACCGTTGGGACGCCTGCTGTAATGGTAACTTTTTCCTGCTCAATCAAATCAAGCAAAACGTCAGGTGTGGGGGCCTGACCGGGCAGTACCTGTTTGGAGCCAAACCAGACGGAAGCAAACGGCATACCCCATGCATTGACATGGAACATGGGAACAATCGGCATGACTGTATCCGATTCGGAAAGCGCCATGGTATCGGCCAAGCCAAGTGTCATACTGTGCATGTAAGTACTGCGGTGGGTGTAGACAACCCCTTTCGGATTACCGGTCGTGGCAGATGTATAACACATGCCCATTGGTGTTTGTTCATCCAGATCGGGGTATTGATAACCATCGTCGCTTTGTGCCAACAACTGTTCATAAGAATAGACGGGTGACAGGCTGGTCGCGGGCAGTTCCGGTTTGTCCGTCATAATCACGTATGCGGTAACCGTTTTCAATTGATCCTTGATTTTTTCAATGATCGGCACCAAATCCTCATCGATCAGAAGTACTTTATCTTCCGCGTGGTTTGCAATATATGCGATATGCTCACTGGACAATCGGATATTGATGGTATGCAAAACGGCGCCCATACAAGGAATAGCAAAATAGGCTTCCAGGTGGCGGTGATTGTTCCAAGCAAATGTGCCGACTCTGTCTCCTTTTTTAATCCCAAGCGATTCCAAAGCGCTGGACAAACGGCGGGTGCGGCTGGCGTAGTCCGCATATGTGTAACGAAAGATTCCGCTTAACGTTCTTGATACGATTTCCTTTGCAGGGAAAATTTTCTCTGCCCGTTCCAACATCGTACGAAGCGTCAACTGATGATTCATCATGACGTTTCCCCTCCATATTTAAAGCAATATTATCAGTTTTCTAAATTCATATTGAGGTAGATTCGAAGAATTTGCAATAGAAATCTTTGTTATGCGATACTACTATTTACAGGGAGGAGCTATAATGGGGATACGAATCACAGATACGATCGAGCTAATTGTGGGCACCAATCCGCAGTTTCCAGGTTTAAAATGCTGTAACACCTTGTATATCAATGACGACATCCAAACGTTGATCGATACGGGAGCCGGACAACAATTGCAGGAAAGAATTCAAACCGGTGAATTGGCGAATATCGATAGGATTGTCCATACCCATTTGCACCCGGATCATACGAACTATGACCACCTGTTTCCTGATGCGGAGTTATGGGTGCCGGAAGCGGAAGCTTATGTAATGGAGGACTGGGAAAACTTTTTCCGTTTTAACGATACGATCCGGTTTGGATATGAAGAGGCGAAAAAATTTGCAACGCGTTTAGGCTACCGTCCCCGCAAAGTGGATGGGACCGTGGCGGACGGCGACAAGATTTCATTTGGAAAAACGGTGCTGCAAGCGATCTATGCGCCAGGCCATTCGGTTGGCCATACCTTGTTTTGGCACGAGGAAAGCGGCATGCTGCTGGGAGCTGACATAGATCTGTCGCGGTTCGGACCCTGGTATGGCAATCCGGGGTCGGACATTGACGAGACGATTCGCTCGATCGAAAAAGTTATGGAAATCAAACCCAAAATCTATATCTCCTGTCACTTGCAAGAGGTGGTGACAGAGGGATTGAATGAACGTCTGATTGCTTACATGGATATGATCAACCAGCGTGATGAACTGCTCATCGAACAAATTGGCAGCGGTATCCGACTGGATGATTTGGTGGATCAGAAACCGTTTTACCGGCGTCATCCGGAACCGGTTGCGATCAGCCGGATGTTTGAACAGATCATGATTGAAAAACACCTGGAACGACTGCAAAAATCGGGGCGGATCGACCGGCAGGAAGATATCTACTTTACAACCTGATAGAAACGCAATATGATAACAGTAACGAAATTCGGAACTGTTGCATCTGTCAGACTTCTCCGCCGAGAAGCAAAACACGGATGTCGAGCCAGTTCGACCGCAGTCGTTTGCTTGCGGTTGGCTGGCTTTTTGTTTTGTAAGCAGCCAGCCTGCACGATTCGCACAATTCAATCACCGCATGAGTTGCATGAGTCGGTGTAAGATAGTTGGAGGTGAGATATGAGAGCGCTGGAAGGTTTGATAGTGATTGATCTGACTCGTGTGCTGGCCGGTCCTTACTGCACGATGCTGCTGGGCGATTTGGGCGCGGATGTGATTAAGATTGAAGGGCCGGGCGGCAGCGATGAAACGCGCACCTGGGGCCCGCCGTTTAAGGGCGACCAGAGCGCCTATTATCTGACGGCGAATCGCAATAAGCGAGCGCTGACCTTGAACCTGAAAGATCCGGAAGCGCGTGACATTCTCCGTGAAATGGTGCGTACCGCCGATGTCCTGATTCAGAATTTTAAAACAGGCAGTATGGAGAAGTGGGGGCTCAGTTATGAGGATCTGAGCCAGTTAAACCCCGGACTGGTCTATTGTTCGATCAGCGGGTTTGGCCAGTACGGCCCGTATTCGGAACTGCCAGGCTATGATTACATTGTACAGGCGATGGGCGGCATGATGAGCATCACCGGCAGCGAACAGTCGGGACCGATGAAAGTCGGTGTGGCGATTGCCGACTTGGCGACCGGCATGTACTGTACAATTGCCATTTTGGCAGCATTGCGGGAACGGGAATCATCGGGAAAAGGACAGCACCTCGATATTTCCCTGTTGGATTCCCAAATCTCGCTGCTCGCAAATGTGGCCAGCAATTATCTGGTGTCGGGCCAGATTCCAAAACGATACGGCAACGAGCATCCCAATATTGTTCCTTATCAAACATTTGCCACCCGCGACGGGGAAATGGTGGTCACGGTCGGAAACGACCGGCAGTTTCAGAAATTGTGCCAGTTGATAGGTCTTCCGCAGTTGGCAGAAAACCCTGATTTTCAAACAAATTCCGCCCGGGTTGCCAATCGCGAGCGGTTGATTGAAATTCTGCAGGCAGAATTCAATCGCCAAACGTCGCAAGAATGGCTCAAACAGTTGACGTCAGCCGGGATTCCAGCCGGTCCCATCAACAACATGCAGGACCTGTTTAATGATCCGCATGTGACAGCCCGAGACATGAAGGTAGAAATTCCTCATCCGACGGTCGGCAGCGTGACTTTGGTCGGCAGTCCGTTAAAATTATCCCGCACACCGGTAGAGATTCGCCGTCATCCGCCGCTGCCGGGCGAACATGCAGATGAAATTTTGCGGGAATACGGATTTACGGAAGAGCAGATTCGTGATTGGAGAGCCAGGGGGATTATTTAAGTGTTATAAGCAATTGTTCCAAATTCCCGCTTTGCAAGGCATTTATGAACTTGCTGCCCAGCAAGCATAGTGATCGCTTGGAAACGCTCGTTGTACCCAAAGGGCACAAGTTACGCTTAGGCACCATAGGTGCCAAGTCGTGCTATGTTTGAGCGAAGCGAGTTTAGAGCGTTTCTTGCGAATCGCATGCGCAGCGGACAGTAGCTGCCTCTTGACAAGTTCATATGTCCAAAAAGCGGGAATTTGGGACGATTGAGTTTATCTAAACTAAACAACGAAAGGTGGATTTTACCAATGATGAATTTTGCGCTGAGTGAAGAGCAAGAAGCGGTCCGCAAACTGGTTCGTTCATTTGTTGACAAAGAAATTATGCCTTACATCCAGGAATGGGATGCCAATCATCATTTTGAACCGAGCGTATTGAAGCGTTTGGCCGAGTTGGAACTGATGGGGGTTTGTATACCGGAGAAATATGGCGGCAGCGGCATGGACTACAATACGCTGGCAATTGTCTGCGACGAACTGGAGCGCGGCGACACTGCATTCCGGACGGCTGTATCCGTGCATACCGGCTTGAACAGCATGACTGTTCTGCAGTGGGGCAACGAATTTCAGAAACAGAAATACCTCACCCCGCAAGCGAAAGGGGAAAAATTGGCCGCTTTCGGCTTGACCGAACCGGGTGCCGGTTCCGACGTGGCGGCGATGGTGACGACGGCTCGCAAAGACGGCGATTCCTATATTCTGAATGGTTCCAAACTGTGGATTTCGTTGGCCGATTATGCGGACAATTTCCTGATTTTTGCTTACACCGACAAATCCAAAAAACATAACGGCATCAGCTGTTTTATCGTGGAACGTACGTTCCCTGGCGTAACGACACGTGCCATCAAAGGGAAACTGGGAATCCGTGCCGGCAACACAGGCGAAGTGATTCTGGAAGATGTGCGGGTGCCGGCTGAAAACTTGCTTGGCGAAGAAGGGGAAGGGTTTAAGATCGCCATGTCGGCGCTTGACAACGGCCGTTTCACGGTAGCTGCCGGTGCTTGCGGAACGATTCAAGCCTGCCTGGAAGCGAGCCTCAAATATTGCCACGAACGGGAAACGTTCGGCAAAAAAATCGGCCAGCACCAATTGGTGCAGCAGATGATCGCCAAAATGGTAGCCGGTTTGGAAACTTCTCGTCTACTTGTTTACCGTGCAGGCTGGCTGAAAAATCAGGGAGTCCGCAATACGCGGGAAACGTCGCTGGCCAAGTGGATTGCCTGTGACGCTGCCTGGGAAGCGGCATCCGATGCGGTCCAAATTCACGGCGCATACGGCTATTCCAACGAATATCCAGTCGAGCGTTACCTGCGGAACGCGAAAGCTCCCGTTATTTATGAAGGAACCCGTGAAATCCACACGATTATGCAGGCCGAATATGCGCTGGGTTACCGGAAGGACAAACCGCTTAACAAAATGCTGCCGAAATGGCCGTTTGAAGACGTCCGGGACATCCTGGAATAGACCATATTGACTTTTTGCCCTGCCGCTGTACGATTAAAATACATGAAAAGGCGGTGGGGATATGTATAACGGAAAATCGATTTTTATTGCCGGACATGCCAAACTGCCGCAGGGGATGGCGGCCAAAAGCGTGTTTGAAACGCTGACCATTACAGCGGAAGTAGATCACAAGTACGGTGTGATTTTGCAAGCTTCCTGCACGCTTGCCACGGAACACGGCCGTGATTTTATCGGAATGCTGATCCGTGGCTGCAGTTTACGGGATGGAATCGAGGAGCCGATTCAACTGGTGCAGAAACATTACCGCGGCAAAGCGCAGCATGCGCTGGTTGCCGCCTTGCGGGATTTGCAGACACAGTATGAAGGTTTGGATGAATGAGAGAGAAACACCTGACATCAGAGAGATGCTGCTGTTAGGTGTTTGTTTTTTGTCAAGATCGAAAGGTTCCATTCAGTCTTAAGTCATATATGCATTAAACAATTCAAAATTGACTCAATTAGTTGACTTATAGCAATCTTTTCTTGTGCATCGGTTTCTTGTGAAGTACGGAAAACTCTTTAGGTTACAGGGGATTGGGAGTGTTGGCACGGATTTTGCGTGAGAATATCGATTGCAGAGGAAGGAAAGCTTGTTTAGTCGATAGGAATTTATAAATTTTATCCTGTCGACATAAGGGCAAGAGGGTCCCACCAAAGTGCTTGCCACTTTGGTGGGTGGAACTTTGCTTCCGCTTGCGCCAAAGGCTTGGCGAAAGCCAAGTTTTCTTTAAGTTGATTCGGAAAACATGGTGGAGGGTGATCCTATTGCAGATTCAAAAAATTACAGTAATCGGAACAGGCGTGATGGGACGGGGAATCGCTTATGCAGCTGCCGTTGGAGGGTTTCAGGTAACCGTTCATGACGTGAAGCAGGAGGCGATGGACCGGGCTCTGGAAACCATTCGGGCTGATCTTGACTCCGGCGTCACTCGCGGAAAACTGACGCAGGAAGCGGCAGACGCTGCCCTGCAGCGAATCAAAACGTCCGGCGATCTGCGGGATGCTGCCAAAGATGCGGATCTGGTGATTGAAGCAGTCCTCGAAATTATGGATTTAAAAATGGGAATTTTTCGGCAACTGGATGAAATTTGCCCGCCTCATACGATACTGGCGACTAACACGTCGACGATGAGTCCGACCGAAATCGCTTCCGCCACAAAGCGGGCGGATCGTTGCGTGGCGATGCATTTTTTCAATCCGGTGCCGAAAATGAAACTGTGTGAAATTATTCGCGGCATGGACACATCGGACGAAACGGTGAAGATCGCAAGAACGGTCGCTGAGCAAATGGGAAAAGAAGCGGTTGAAGTGAATGAGTTTCCGGGATTTGTTCCGGGACGGATCAACGCGTTGGTCGGAAATGAAGCGATGTATATGATGATGGAAGGAGTCGCCAGTGCGGAAGACATTGATAAAGCGATCAAACTGGGGCTTGGCTACCCGATGGGGCCTCTTGAGCTGGCCGATTTGGTGGGGTTGGATACCCGCCTTCGGAATCTCGAATACCTGCATCAGACACTTGGTGAAAAATACCGTCCCTGCCCCCTGCTCAGCAAATATGTAAAAGCGGGGCGACTCGGCAAAAAGTCGGGACGGGGCATTTTTGAATATGACGAAAAAGGCAACAAGCTGCCGAAGAAGGGATGAGTCAAATGGATTTTAAATTGCCGGAAGAGATTGTCTCACTGTGTCAGACGGTAAGGGACTTTGTTGCAAATGAAGTGGAACCGGTTGCCCATTTGATCGAAGAAAACGATCAAATCCCGGAAAAAATCGAACGAATGGCGAAAGAAATGGGCCTGTTTGGACTCAGTATCCCTGAGGAATACGGCGGTCTTGGACTTGATATGGTCGGAAAATGCGCCGTTTTTGAAGAGTTGGGCAAAACGCACAACGGTTTCACGACATTTGTCGGCACCCATAACGGAATCGGCTCTGTCGGAATTGTGGAGCTCGGAAATGAAGAACAAAAAGGCCGCTACCTGCCAAAAATGGCTACCGGCGAATGGATGGGGGCATTTGCGTTGACCGAACCCAGCGCCGGTTCGAACGCCGCCAACATCAAAACCGCTGCCGTCCGCAAAGGGGACCGCTATATTATCAACGGCTCGAAGCATTACATTACGAATGCGAAAGAGGCCCACGTGTTTACCGTTATGGCGGTGACCGATCCGTCGAAAGGACCGAAAGGAATCACCTCTTTTATCGTAGAGAAAGACTTCCCCGGCTTTGTTGTCGGCAAAGTAGAGAAGAAGATGGGACTGCACGGCTCCCACTCCTGCGAACTGTTTTTTGAAGATTTGGAAGTGCCTGTAGAGAACCGGCTGGGTGAGGAAGGACAAGGGTATGTGAACGCGCTGAAGATTTTGACAAACGGCCGTGCCGGATTGGCTGCCCGAAACCTTGGTTCCTGCCAGTATTTGCTCGATAAATCGGTGCAGTTTGCAATGGAGCGGGTGCAATTTGACAAACCGATCATTGAACAGCAGGCGGTGCTTCATATGCTGTCCGAAATGGCGCTGGAAATTGAGGCGCTGCGTTCGATGGTATACCGTGTGGCCTGGATGACTGATCAAGGAATGAATGTGATCAAAGAGGCGGCGATGGTGAAACTGTTTGGTTCCGAAGTGTATAACCGGGTAGCCGACAAGGCGGTGCAGGTGCACGGAGGAATCGGGTACATCGCCGAATATCCGATTGAGCGTTTTTATCGGGATGCCCGTATTACACGGATTTATGAGGGTACCTCGGAAATCCAGAAAAATATTATTGGAGCCCAATTGATCAAGGAATATCAGAAAAAACATACGGGGGTTTAAGGGGGACTCATCATGCAAATTCCGCTGCAACCGGTGTTCCAATTTTTGCTCGACACCGCTGGAAAGTACCCGGACCGGGTGGCGGTACGTTACTATGATCAATCGATGACCTATCAGCAGTTGCTTGACCGTGTAGACCGCTTGGCAACCGCGTTGGCCGCCACAGGTTTGCAAAAAGGGGATCGGGCAGCCGTGATGTTTCCCAACCGGCCGGAGTATATCATCTCCTATTACGCCGTATTGCGGGCTGGCGGCATTGTCGTACAGGTCAATCCGTTTTATACGGAGCATGAACTGCTCCATATCATGGAAGATTCAGGCGCCAGCTGGATTTTGGCGGCGGCTGACCAGGCGGACAAACTGCAAAGCGTCACCGCACAGCATCCGGTGAAAGAGGTATTGTTGTTCGACGATTCGAATGGCAAGGGATTCGGTGTCGATACGGAACGGGTATTCGCCGATACAAGTCCCAATCCTCCGCAGTTGCAGATCGATCCGCAGGAAGATGTGGCGGTGCTGCAGTACACAGGCGGCACCACCGGGCGATCAAAAGGTGTGATGCTGACACACTACAACCTGGTAGCCAATGCCCGCCAAAGCTATCAGTTTTCGTCTTCGGTAATTGAGATCCCGGGCGAAGTGCTGCTGGGGTTGGCCCCGTTATACCATGTGTACGGAATGACAGCCGTTATGAACCTGGGCGTGTTGATTGGCGGAACCATTGTGCTGCGTCCGAAGTTTGATGCGGGTGAAGTGCTTGAAATTATCAAAACCTATCGGCCTACCCTGTTTTCCGGCGTACCCACTATGTATATCGCGATGCTGAACCATCCAAAAAGTGCCGAAGTCGATATGACATCGTTTAAATCGACCATCTGCGGTTCGGCGCCGCTTCCAGTCGAAATTATCCGGCAGTTTGAAGCAAGAACAGGCGCGAAAATTACGGAAGGGTATGGGTTGTCGGAAGCGGGTCCCGTTACCCACCGTAATCCGATGAATGGCGTTCGAAAGCCGGGCAGCATCGGAATCCCATTCCCGTTGACGGAGGCGCGTGTTGTTGATCTGGAAACGGGTACGAAGATCATGCCGCCGGGCGAACCGGGTGAACTGGTGGTCAAAGGTCCGCAAGTGATGAAAGGGTACTGGAATAACCCGGAGGAAACGGCCAAAACGATTCGCGACGGCTGGCTCCATACGGGGGACATCGCAACCATTGACGACGACGGCTATTTTTATATCGTCGGCCGCAAGAAAGAAATGATCATTACAGGCGGTTTCAACGTGTACCCGAAAGAAGTCGAAGAGGTGCTTTATCAACATTCGAAAGTGCAGGAAGCGGCTGTGGTGGGCATCCCGGACCCGTATCGGGGGGAAGCGGTCAAATCGTTTGTCGTTCCCAAACAGGGCGAAACGGTTACGGAAGAAGAGTTGATCTCATTTTGCAGGGAACGTCTAACGGCATACAAAGTGCCGCGCAGCATCGAGTTTCGAGACGCACTGCCGAAGACGACGGTCGGCAAGATTTTGAAACGCACGCTGGTCGAACAAGAGTTGGAGAGAATGAAGTCTGCGAATCGTTGAATTCTAACGTGAAAACCATTTCAATATGAAATAGAAGAGGAGACATCAAGATGCAATTTTCGGAAGAGTTGAAACAGATTGCGCGCACCGTACAGGAGTTTATCGACAATGAAGTGGAACCGTTCGCTAACCAGATCGAAGAAGAAGACCATGTACCGGAACATTTGCTGCAGACGGCCAAGGAATTGGGGCTTTATGGCATGGGGATCCCCGAAGAATACGGCGGTTTGGGGCTTGGCGTCGTTGGCAAATGTCTCGTTCTTGAAAAAATGGGCCGGACGCATAACGGATTTGTGTCCATTATCAGTGCCCATACCGGGATCGGCAGTACCGGTATCGTTCGGCTGGGCAGCGAGTATCTGAAAAACAAATATCTGCCCGCCTTGGCGGAAGGAAAACTGTTGGCTGCCTTCGCGCTGTCCGAACCGGAAGCGGGTTCCGACGCCACCAACCTGAAAACACGCGCGGAGAAAAAAGGAGACCGATGGATCGTCAACGGCATGAAACATTTCATTACCAACGGTCCTTATGCCGATTTATTCACCGTGATCGCAGTCACTGACCCGACAAAAGGTGTCAAGGGCGGTTTTACCGCCTTCGCCGTCGAGAAAAACTTCCCCGGATTCAAAGTGGGGGCTGTTGATAAAAAAATGGGATTGCGCGGCTCTCACACCGCCCAGTTGTTTTTTGAGGACCTGGAAGTGCCGGAAGAAAATGTGATCGGTGAAGTCGGCATGGGCTATGCCAACGCGTTGAAAATTTTGACGGAAGGGCGATGCACCTTGGCGGCAAGGGCATACGGCTCCTGCCAGAAGCTGATCGAATTGGCGACTGATTATATGCAGCAGCGCGTACAGTTTGGCAAACCCATTGCGACAAATCAAGGGCTGCGTTGGATATTGGCAGACATGGCAACGGAAACGGAAGTCGGCCGCGCGTTCAATTATTCGGTGGCCGAACGTTTGGAAAACGGTGAAAAAGCGTTGAAGGAAGCGGCGATGACCAAGCTGTTTGCAACCGATACGTTTAACAAGGTGGCAGACCGTGCGCTGCAGATTTTTGGCGGACTTGGCTACATGAAGGAATATGCGGTGGAACGGTTCTATCGGGATGCCCGCATTACGAAAATCTACGAAGGTACCAACGAGATTCAGAGAAATATTATCGCGGCCAATATTTTGGGGAAGTAAAAGTTGCTGATCGTTGTGTGGCGGTGTATCGCGTTTCTGTTCGCCCACAACATACGAACACATGACTGGATGAAGATTGTGAACCGCTCAGCTTGCCGAATGAAAGATCTGTCCTAAACTCGCTTCGCTCAAACATAGCGCGATCTGGCAGTTTACTGCCTTGACGCGACTTGTGCCCTATGGGTACAACGGACAAGATCTAATCATTCGTCTACGCTTCGCTAGTACGTGTTCGTGAATGTTGTCTTGCAACAGAAATGCGCCCCGCCGGAAAGTGAGCGGATTGCACAGCAATTGAACTTCGCTCATGAAGCAGCGTGTTCGAAGCCGTTGTTCATTGCGGCGCAATCGTTCCTTTGGGCGTATCGGCACCCTAGCCTAACAAATCTTGCCTGCAAAAAGAAGCGAGTTAGAACGTGCCTTCCATTTGAGGAGTGCAGCGGTCTTGTTTTTATCGTCAAAGAAAAGGGATATTGTACCGGTATCCAAAACGACAAGGAGGAATCCCGATGTCTATCGATCAAATCAAACATATTCTGGTTGTCGGTTCTGGCGCGATGGGGTCGCAGATTGCGATGGTCTGCGCGTTGGCCGGGTATCGCGTAACCGTTCAGGATGTAGCGGAAGAAAGTTTGCAAAAAGCGCAGGAATCCCTGCAAGGGCACATGAAAAACAGAGTGGCAAAAGGACGTCTTACACAGCAGCAGGTGGACGATGCATTTGCCCGTTTGTCGTTTACGACCGAATTGGAAAAAGCGGCCGTCGATGCTGATTTTGCCATTGAGGCGATTATTGAAAAACTGGATGCCAAGCGCGACCTGTTTGCCAAATTGGACAAAATGGCGCCGTCCCACGCCATTTTGGCGACCAACAGCTCGACGATTGTCAGTTCCAAAATCGCCGACGCAACCAGTCGTCCCGATCGTGTCTGCAATATGCACTTTTTTAATCCGGCACTTGTGATGCAACTGGTGGAAGTGGTTCGCAACCCGCAGACTTCGCAGGAAACGGTGGATACCACAGTCGAACTGGCAAAGCGCATCGGCAAACTTCCGATTACGCTCAACAAAGAGATTTCCGGCTTTGTGGCCAACCGTATTTTAGGCGCTCTGATGGACGAAGCAGTGAACCTGTATGAACAGGGCATCGCATCATTTGAAGATATAGACTTGGCTTGCACAAAAGCATTGAACCATCCGATTGGACCGTTTGCCTTGATGGATTTGACGGGGATTGACGTGAACTATTATGTGCGCATGCAACGCATGCAGGAAACGGGCAACCCGAACGACGGCCCCAAACCGTCTGTCAAACAAAAGTTTGAAAAAGGGGAACTGGGCCGCAAAACAGGCAAAGGATGGTACGACTACTCGAAAAAATAGGGGAAGGAATCGTTAATTTTCCCAAAAAGCGAGGGATGACCATGCCGGCAAAGTTTATGACGGCAAAAGAGGCAATTGCATTAATTCCAAACGGCGCCTCCATGATGGTCGGCGGTTTTGGCCTGTCCGGCCAACCGATGACGCTGATTGACGCGCTCTTGGAAAGCGATGTTTGCGATCTGACTGTTATCAGCAACAATGTGGGACAGCAGGGGCAGGGGCTTGGCAAACTGCTGTTGAAAGACCGGCTCCGGAAAGCAATTGGCACATATTTTACAAGCAATCCGGACGTACTTCGTTATCAGCGGGAAGGAAAGCTGGAGGTCCAACTGTTGCCGCAGGGGACGTTTTCGGAAGCGATCCGCTTGGGCGGCAGCGGAATAGCCGCTTTTTATACGCCTACTGGCGCCGGGACCCTGCTGGCAGAGGGAAAAGAGACGAAACTGTTTGATGGTCGGGAATATGTGCTGGAAAGAAGTTTGCGTGCGGATATCGCGCTGATCAAGGCGTATAAAGCAGATCGTTACGGCAATCTGATCTATTACAAGACGGCCCGCAATTTCAATCCGCTGATGGCGATGGCTGCCGATCTGACAATTGCGGAAGTGGATGAAGTGGTGGAAATCGGAGAATTGGATCCGGAAAAGATTGTCACACCGCATTTGTTCGTTGATGTGGTCGTCTGTCGGGAGGTGTCCGTATGATCAATGTGCGTCACTATATCGCTTGGCGGGCGGCACAGGAACTGCAGGAAGGCGATATCGTCAATCTGGGGATCGGGATTCCGGTACTTGTCGCGGACTATATTCCAGCGGATCGAAAGTTGTTCCTGCAATCCGAAAACGGCATTTTGGGAGTCGGGCCGACGCCGCCCGCTGACCAAGTCGATATGGACTTAATCAATGCCAGCAAACTGCCGGTCTCAGAACTGCCGGGCGCTTCCTTTTTTGACTCGGCCATGGCGTTTGCGATGATGCGGGGCGGGCATGTCGACAAGACAGTGATTGGCGGTCTGCAGGTCAGCCAGACGGGGGATATAGCCAACTGGGCGATTCCCGGCAAAGATGTGCTGGGAGTCGGCGGTGCGATGGATTTAATTGTTGGTGCACGAACGGTTATCGTCGCCACGACCCACTTGGATCCGCAAGGTCAGCCAAAAGTAGTGAAAGAATGCACCTATCCGCTGACGGCAAAAGGAGAAGTGGATATTTTGGTAACCGAATATGCGGTGTTTACATTTACCAATGGGCAGATGATTTTGCGGGAAGCGGTCGATGAACTCACGTTGGAACAGCTGAAGGAGATTACGCCGGCTGAGTATCGGCTGGCGCCCGATTTTAAATTTGTCAGTCGTCCTGTTTCCCTGGAGCAAAGAGGTGCTTGAAAAAGTGGGCACCGCCCATCAAGCAAACGAGGAGGAAGCGATATGAACGGAGTTGTAATTGTAGATGTGGTCCGAACGGCGATTGGCCGGATCGGCGGTACCCTGAAAGATGTAGAAGCCGATTTTCTGGCGGCGAAAGTGATCGAAGAAGTATTGAAAAGAACCGGCATTGCAGGAACCGAAGTGGATGAGGTAATTCTTGGCCAGACCAAACAGAGCGCCGATGCGGCAAACGTGGCGCGTGTGGCGATGCTGAGGGCAGGATTGCCAATTGAGGTGCCCGCCTACACGGTGCAGCGGCAGTGCGGTTCCGGTCTGCAAGCGATTAACAATGCCTGGCAGCAAATCCAGTGCGGCTTTGCGGACATCATTCTGGCAGGCGGTACGGAAAGCATGAGCAATGCGCCGTTCTATCTGAAAGGGGCCCGTTTTGGACTGGGTACCGGCAATGTCACGCTGTATGATTCGAATACGGAAAGCCAGCCCGGTTCACAGCCGCCGGAAGTGTACGGCAAAGATTTGACGATGGGATTGACGGCTGAAAACCTGGCCGAAAAATACCAGATCAGCAGACAGGAGCAGGACGAATTTGCGTATCTCAGCCAAAGTCGGGCTGCCCTGGCGATTTCATCCGGCAAGTTCAAAGACGAAATCGTTCCTTACGAAATCAAGTCGAAAAAAGAAACGATCGTGTTTGATACGGACGAACATCCGCGATTGACATCGGTCGAAAAACTGCTGGCGCTTCCCCCCGTTTTCAAAAAAGGTGGCACCGTGACAGCGGGCAATGCAAGTGGCCGGAATGACGGGGCGTCTGTGGCGGTTGTCATGTCGGAAAAAACAGCGGCAGACCGTGGCCTGAAGCCGCGCGCCCGCATGATTGCACAGGCCGTATCTGGCGTATCGCCGGAAATCATGGGTATTGGACCGGTTCCTTCAACCCGCAAAGCATTGAAGATGGCAGGTCTCACGCTGGACGACATCGATCTGATCGAGCTGAACGAAGCGTTCGCTGCACAATCTTTGGCTGTCATTAAGGAACTGGGCATCGGTCTGGAAAAGGTCAACGTCAACGGGGGAGCTATCGCCTTGGGACATCCGTTGGGGGCAACCGGTGCCATTCTGATGGCCAAACTGCTGTATGAGATGGAACGCCGCGGTTCCCGCTATGGAATGGTGACTCTCTGTATTGGCGGCGGCCAGGGAATTTCGACGATTGTGGAAAATCTCAGACGATAAAGGATTCTCTTCCGTTTTTAGAGAAATCTAACAGATAGGATTTCTCAGGCGGAGGGAACCGTCATGGAACAAGATCACATTTCATATGAAATCGGGCTGGCCTGCCTGACTGGCGGGGGTACGGTGCGGTTCGTGAACGGAACGCTGCGGCAATGGATTGAGCAGCCGTTGCACGGACTGGAGTCCGATTTAAAACAGTTGATTAAGCGAAAGCAAATACAGGACATCATGCAGGCGGGAAAACCGAAACATTGGAAAGTGTCGCTGCCGGGCCTGGAACTCGCCATTGACGCCTACCCTGTTTTGGATTCTGCCGATCGGCACTTGGTTCTGCTGACCGCCTGCAATCTATTGCCGCTTCGCCGCATGCAGGAGCGACTGATCGAGGCGCAGGCGGATGCGGACGAATTGAATACGATTTTTGAAAACTCGTTTGACGGGATCTATATTACTGACAAGAATGGGATTACGCTCAAGACGAACGATGCAATTGAACGGCTGACCGGAATTCCGAAAGAGTATTATATCGGAAAAGACCTCCGTTATCTTGAGAAACGAGGGGTTGTTCAAAAGTCGGTTACGTTCGAAGTCATGAAAAACAAAAAACCATATACGTCGATTCAGGAAAACGCGTTAGGGAAAGTGATCCTGATGACGGGCAGTCCGGTGTTCAATGAACGGGGAGAGGTCATCCGGGTTGTCACAAACTTGCGCGACATATCGGAGTTAAACCGTTTGCGGGAAGAATTGTCTCAATTGCGTAAATTTCATGCGGGTGAAGAACCGATTGTGGTGGCCAGTCAATCGATGGAACGGGTGATGGAACTGGCCCGCCGCGTCGCTCATACGGACACAACGATTTTGCTGCTTGGCGAGTCGGGTGTTGGCAAAGAGGTGGTCGCCCGCATGATCCACCGCAACAGCAGCCGTTATGAAAAAGGGGCGTTTATCAAAGTGAACTGCGGCGCCATTCCGCAGGAACTGCTTGAATCGGAAATGTTTGGCTATGAAGCGGGCGCGTTTACCGGCGCCAACCGGAACGGCAAACCGGGTATGTTCGAACTGGCGGATGAAGGCACGCTGTTCCTCGACGAGATTGGCGAACTGCCGCTCCATTTGCAGGTCAAGTTGCTGCGCGTCCTGCAGGAACAGGAATTTCACCGCGTCGGCGGCGTGAAACCGATCAAAGTGAATGTGCGAATTGTTGCGGCGACCAACCGCGATTTGAAAAACATGGTGGCGCAAGGAACGTTCCGGGAGGATTTATACTATCGGTTGTATGTGGTGCCGATTGAGATACCGCCTCTTCGCAAAAGGAAAGAGGAAATCATTCCGCTGATCCGATTTTATCTGGACAAGTTTAACCGCAAGTACCAAACGTCGAAAAAATTCACAAAAGAGACGCTGCAAATACTGGAACGGTACAATTGGCCGGGAAATATTCGGGAACTGGCCAATTTTATCGAACGGTTGCTGGTTGTAAGTCCCGACCATGTGATCACTCCGGAACATTTGGCCGAACTGCCGGGGGTAGGGGATCCGGCCGCTGCCGCCAATCAAATGCCGGACGAGGAAGCGGGTAGCCAGCCAGTGGCCGAGCAGGTCGGTTTACAGGAAGTATTGGAGCGGTATGAGCAGGAAATTTTGCAGGCAGCGTTTGATCAGCATGGCAGTTCGTACGAGGTGGCGAAAGCGTTAAAAATCAGCCAGTCGACCGCCATACGAAAAGCCTACAAATATGGCATACGCCAGAAGGGGGAGGAAGGACCGAATGGAACTTAAAAATATTATCGCTGAAGTGAAGGAATCGATCGGCATCATTACGATCAATCGCCCGGAAGTGCGGAATGCATTGAATATGGAAACGGTCAACGAAATGAAGTCCGTATTGGAGCAATGGCGGACTGATTCGTCCGTACAGGTGGTCGTATTCACCGGAGCAGGAGAAAAATCGTTTGCGGCTGGCGCCGACATTGCGCAGTTGCGGGAACGAACATTGTTTGATGCGCTCGAATCCAATATGCAGTCGTTCTATCGGGAACTGGAACAGTATGAGAAACCGACCATTGCGGCTGTCAACGGGTTCGCTTTGGGCGGCGGCTGCGAACTGGCCATGTCCTGCGATATCCGGATTGCCAGTGAAAACGCCAAATTTGGCTTGCCGGAACTGAATTTGGCCATAATTCCAGGGGCTGGCGGCACACAGCGGCTGGCTCGTTTGGTGGGAAAAGGCAAAGCGGTGGAAATGATTTTGACGGGTGCGATGATTGATGCGGCGGAAGCCAAGCAGATGGGTCTTGTCACACAGGTGGCATCCCCTGATGAACTGATGTCTGCCGTCCGCAAAACGGCAGATGCGATTCTGGCGAAAGGTCCGCTTGCCGTACGTCTTGCCAAATTGGCGGTGCAGACCGGTTTGGAAACCGATTTGGATACGGGCATGGTGATTGAGCGTTTGGCGCAGGCCATTTTATTTACATCCGAAGATAAACGGGAAGGAACGACCGCCTTCTTGGAAAAGAGAAAGCCGAATTTTCAAGGGAAATAAGACTTGCCGGTACTGTGCCGGACGGGTGAGACAACTGGGGGTGTTACAGTGGAGAACGACAAGTATTTGCAGGAGTTGCGGGATTTCTTTATGAGAGTTCCGTTCTGGCAGCATACCGGATGCGTAGTGGAACATTTGGAGCCTGGACATTCGGTCATTTCCGTTAAGATCGAAAAACATCATTTGAATGGGAACGATACGGTGCATGGAGGGTTGTACGCCACATTGCTGGATAACGCGATGGGGTTGGCGTCGCGCGCCAAGTGCGGACCTCATCAGGCAACTACCAATATGAACATCCAGTACTTGGCGCCGGTCAGCGAAGGAACGATTTATGGGCGCGGGCGGGTCGTACATCACACGAAGCGTACCGTGACAACGGAGGCCAGAGCGGAAGCGGCTGACGGCACATTGCTGGCGGTGGCGACCGCATCCTTCCGCGTATTTTCAGAAAAATAATTTTCGTTAGGAACAGCCTGCTCAATTTGAGCGGGCTGTTTTTTGTTTCTGCTGCTGGCTTGGCCGTGTTGTCTGTTTCTTCTGTTGCTGCTGATGTCTCTCTTTTTGTAACCAGGGCGGATCGGCCTGCTTGTGCAAGATTTGCATCAGCCAACTGAAAAAGAGAGGCAGCACGAAACTTAATGCTGCAGCCACCCAAACAGACAGAGGCGGCAACTGTTCCGATAGCGACTGCCACATAGCGAATTTCCTCTTCCCTTCCAAGATTGCATTCAGTTTCTGCGTTTCTTGTATTTTCCATGCATATTGGGGAAAACTTTGCGAAACGGGAGGTGTATGGGACTGCGTCGCATACCGATTGAGACATTGTGGAGGAAGGCGAACGGCAAATCCAAAAATCGACTGCCCAATCAAACGAAAACGGATAAGCAGCAACCGGATATTGATATGAAGCAACCTAATTTTGATGTACAGAAAGACAAACAATCTCAAAATTCGCTGCCGAAAGCAAATCAATCCGAATTTCCGCTCGAATTGACTCCTCAACTGGAGCAAAATTTGCAGACGATCAAACAGGCCATCGGTCAAAATCCGGATGTCATCATCCGTCAAATGGAGATCGGTTCCAATCGAATCAAATCGTCCATTGTGTATGTGGACAATCTGGTTGATAAACAGACCATTCAATCGGATATTCTTCGTGTCTTGCTGCTGGAATGGCCGGAACTTCAGAAGACAGATCTGAATTCGGATCTTCCCGAACTTGCTACGTATATCGAACAGCATGCGGTCAGTGCCAGTGAAACCAAGATCGGAAACACGCTCGATACATTATGTTTGTCCGTTTTATCGGGGGACACGGTGCTGTTGCTTGACGGATCAAAGGAATTCCTGGTTATCGGATCTCGCAAGTACCCTGCCCGAAGTATAGAAGAACCGGAAAGCGAATCAGTGGTTCGGGGGCCGCGTGAAGGATTTATCGAATCGATCCGAACCAATCTGGCTTTGGTTCGACTAAGGATCAAGGACACAAATCTCACATTTCAATCGAATTTTATCGGCCGACGGGGCAAAAAAGAGGTGGTAGTCTCCTATATTAAAGGGATTGCCCGCCAGGAACTGGTGGACGAAGTGAATAAAAGGCTCGCTTGCATCGATATTGACGATGTGGAAGAAAGCGGCCAACTGGAACAGTTAATCGAAGATAATGTGTTTTCCCCGTTTCCGCAGGCACAGCACACCGAACGGCCTGATCGAGTAGCATCGGCGCTGCTGCAGGGGAAAGTTGCCATATTTTTAGATGGTACACCATTTGTTCTCTATGTTCCTGTTACATTTAGCGAACTGCTGAAATCGCCGGAAGACAAATATGAACGCTGGATGATGGGTTCCCTGATTCGTGCTTTACGATATGTGACGGCGTTTATTGCGGTTTTTTTGCCATCGCTTTATATTGCGCTTGTTTCCTTTCATCCAGGATTGATTCCAACCAAATTGGCGTTGTCCATTGCGGCCTCCCGTGAAGGAGTGCCGTTTCCTGCACTCGTTGAGGCGTTTGTTATGGAAGTAACAATTGAAGTATTGCGGGAAGCAGGAGTGCGTCTGCCGAAGCCAGTCGGTCAAACGGTGGGTATTGTGGGCGGTTTGGTAATCGGAGAAGCGGCCGTACAGGCGGGAATTGTTAGCCCGATCATGGTCATTATTGTAGCGTTAGGTGCGATTTCTTCCTTTTCCATCCCATCCTACAGCGTCGCGATTGCGTTTCGCATACTGCGGTTTTTGATGATGCTGGCCGCTGCTGTTCTCGGACTATATGGTGTGATCATCGCCTATATCCTGCTCAATATTCACTTGGTAAGAATGCATAGTTTCGGTACTGTGTTTTCAACCCCGTTTGGTCCTTACAAACTGCGTGACTGGAAAGACCTCATTATGCGGTTTCCGCTGCAGCTTATTAAAAAGCGGCCTGCTTCATTAAAATCGGAAGACGAGTGGCGGATGAGTTGATTTTGCCAGTGGCGGAAGGGATGTCAGGATGTTAAATCAAAAAGCCTGGATTGTGACGGTTTGTTTATTGGCTTTGGTCAGTTTGACCGGTTGTTGGGATCGGATTGAAATCGAAGAACGCGGTTTTGTTATGGCATTAGCGATAGATTTAGCGCCGGAAAAAGCGAAACAGGGACAAAAGCAAAAAATTCAGGCGACATACCAGATTGCCATTCCCGCCAAGCTGCGTACGAGCGGACAGTCAGCAAGTGTAGGAGGCGGCGGTGAAGAAAAGGCTTTTCTAAATATAACGACGAGCGGAGACGTGTTGTTCAAAACCGCTCGGATCGCATCCACCCGCAGCAGCCGCAGTCCGTACTTCGAGCATACACAAGTGGTATTGATTGGCGAAGAACTGGCAAGAGAAGGCTATCTGGACGATATAGCGGATGTCATTTTACGGGATAATGAGCTGCGTCGCAAGGTCACGGTGATTACCGTACAAGGGAAAGCGCGTGATGTGCTAAACTCCTTTTCACCGCAGGAAAAGCTGATGAGCGAATATATTGAGTCTCTGTCTGAAAACAGCAGGTATGTGGCACGCATGCCAAAGGACTTGTCAGTGGGTCTTTTATCGCAAAGATTGAACGGCAGAACCAGTTTTGCCATGCAGCGGATTTTTATGGTCAATAACCAGATCCATTTGTCTGGTTCAGCCGTTTACAACGGTTCCAACGAGAAGCTGGTCGGCTGGTTAAACGGAGAAGAAACGGAGGGACTTTTGCTTTTGACCGGTCAATACCGAGGGGGCGTCCTGGTTTCCGATCTTCCGTCAGGTGAACGGGTGGCGGTTGAAGTAAAGCAAGCGGCAACAAAATTGACTGTAACGATGCAAAACGGTATGCCTTCCTTCCGCTATCAAATTGAAGTGACGGGTGAAATTGGGGAAAGTTGGTCAACCAGAAACACACTGGATGAAACGATGGTTCATCAGGTCGAGCGGTCTACTGAAAAGGAAGTGAAGCGATTGACGGGTGAAACGATCAAAACGCTGCAAACGGAACTGAAAACAGATGCAATCGGACTAGGTGCGACATTGGCGCGAAAACACCCGGATGTTTGGCGGAAAATCAAAGAGAATTGGGATAACGGACAAAATATGTTCAGCCAGGTTGACGTTCAAGTGAATGCAAAGGCAACGGTTACCACGCCCGGCTCGATTTTGATGATCGAGAAGAAAAAATAACCGGATAGAGACAGGAGGAGCCATCGCTTGCAGCAACCGAACAGAGATCTACAGTTCAACCAAGTATTCATTACCCTGGCATCCGCAATGATTGGCGTTCGGTTGCTGGTCCTGCCGCGAACGCTTACGGAAGAGGCCGGCACACCGGATATTTGGATATCGAACATTCTCGGCATGCTGATCGGTATAACGACGGCAGGTCTGGTAGGTTTGTTTCCCCGGATGTTTAGAGAGAAAGACTTTTTCCAGTTTGTGCCGATGATAGTTGGACGAATTCCCGGATATGTGCTGACAACCGGTTATATCTTGTACGTGCTCAGTTTTATCTCAAACGAATTACGCTCTACGGCAGAAGTGATCCAGTTTTATTTAATGCATCGGACGCCGGTTACCGTGATTGCGCTCGTGATGCTTTTGACAGCCATCTATTTGGTAAAAGGCGGAATGCATCCGGTCGTATACATTCAACAGATGTTTTTTCCAATTATCGTAGTAGTCATTCTGCTCTTGATGGTGTTTGTATGGAATAAAACGGATTTTCAGAACCTGCGACCGGTGTTGGGAGAAGGTTTCCTGCCCGTGTTAAAAGCGGTGCCGGAAACGGCATTTGCGGTACTCGGATTTGAAATGATCATGATATTTGGCGCGTATATGAAACATCCAAAAGAGGCATTAAAATCAGCTGTCTGCGCGATTTTATCCGTCAATCTGCTGAACATTTTGGTGGTTGTTTTTGCTGTGCTCATGTTCGATGGCCAGACGCTGAAGACAATCCTTTATCCAGTGGTGGAAATTGCAAAAGAAGTGGAAGTGCCGGGCGGTTTTCTGGAGCGTCTCGAATCCGTATTCCTGACCATTTGGGTGATGACCATCTTCTCTACTATTGCCATTGGCCTATTTATCGCCTCACACGGTGTTGAGCAATTGTATGGCATGGAACAGAGCAAAAATGTGGTTTTTCTGGTGCCAGTGGTCACACTGGTGGCATTATGGCCGAAAAATCTTGCAGATGTGTTTGACATGGGCACCGTAGTGGAGAATGTCGGCATTTTTTTTGTCGGAACTGTTCCCGCGGTCCTGTTTCTAGCTGCGAAACTGCGGGGAGTCGGACAGTCTTCTGCTGCCAAAAGCGCAACAAAGGGGTCGAATGGACAAGGCCGCAGCAAGCGGATTGATCGGATAAGCAAACAGGCTGTTCAACCGGAAAATGAGGAGGAGACTATGCAATGCTCCGAACGATAGTAGCGTATTCATTGTTTTTTGAGGGCGTGTTCGGATTGGCCACTATCTTTTGGTGGTGGAAGCGATGTGATAAACTGGAAAAGACAATTGTCGTCTTCCATATGGTCGGTGCTGCCGCATTCGGGTATACGATGTTGCTTTAGTCCCCTTTTGCAGTTATCCTTAAAGGGGTTTGCATGTTACTGTCGAATTCCTGCTGTGGGTGATACGATGAAACTGGTAAACTGGTTTGCCGGGGCACGCGTGGTCAAAACATCGATTGCGGCCGGTTTGGCGCTATACTTGGCCTCCTTTCTCGGATATAGGGGATATACATACGCGGCACTTGTTGCCATATTGGCGACTCAAAAATCATTGACCCGATCGTTCGGTGTCGCCAAATATCAGCTGGCTTCCGCCTTAATCGGAACGGTCGGCGGCAATCTGGTCGCCTGGCAATTTGGCACACACCCGTTGCTTGTCGGGCTGCTTGTTTATCTGTTGTTTGCGATTCATTTGAAACTAAAGTGGCAGAACACCGTTTTTCTGGCAATTGTGACAGCCGTCACCTCTTTCTCGTCATTTGAAGGAGAATTGGTGATCCATGCGATAAAGCAAATTGCGACAGTCGTTATCGGAATCAGTTGTTCCGTTGTGGTGAACCTTTTGTCTGTCCCGCGATACGAACAGCGTCTTGACGAGCTTCTGGAGCGTTCGGAAGGTATGTTGCGCGGACTTTTATATATATTGGCAGATCAATTGAGCCAATTTGAAGGACGCTTTTCCGGTCAGGAGTTTGCCAGTCAGGTAAAGGAAGTGCGTGGGTATATACAGGAAGCCCGCCACTACGCAGAGTTGATTTTTGAGGATCATTGGTTCTATAACCAAAAGGGGCGGGAAGCGCAAGAGGCCGTTCGAAGGTTAACGCAGATGGACGCTTTGTGCGGGCATCTGTTAAACCTGCAAGAAGTGTTGGAGAAGGTAGACATGTGGGTGGAATCGGTGCCCATGCTGCAAAGATTGATTCGGATTTTGATAGGCCTGCAATTGCGGGTGTTCCGTCGGGGGACGGCGCCATTCCGTTTGACTGATCGGGCGATCCGCTTTTTGGACCGCTCCATTCAGTCCATGGACCTGCCAAAAACCCGGAAAGAGTTTGAGATTCGGGCTTCTCTCTATCATTTCTACGTAGAGTTGAAAGATTATTACGTTGCTTTAAAAGAAATATCCGCGAAAAATTCGATTCGATAGCAGGCGCTTGAGCTTGCTTTTTTATTTTGGACTGCTAGTCAACGTAGATTTGGCGGGAAGGATTGTTCTGCGTAAGTGGAGAATAACATATTATTAAGTGTTGAAATTTTCAAAAATCGGTAAAGGGGGATCTGAATGAAAGCGCTGGTTTTGGAAGAGTTGAGAAAACCGCTGTCTGTGAAAGAGATGCCTGATCCGGAGTTAACCCCGGATGGAGTGATCGTACGGGTGGAAGCGAACGGCGTCTGCCGCAGTGACTGGCATGCCTGGATGGGCGATTGGGCATGGATGAACCTGCCGTTACCGCATGTGATGGGTCACGAGTTTACCGGTGTAGTCGAAGAGGTCGGCGCGAACGTAAAAAGGTTCCGCAAAGGCGATCGGGTCATCGTGCCGTTCAGCCAGGGCGATGGTGTCTGTCCGCAGTGCGTGGCCGGCCATCAAAATATTTGCGAGCATCTTCAGATGCCTGGCTTTACATACTGGGGCGGCTACGGTCAGTATGTAAACGTGCCAAATGCGGACATCAACCTGGTCACCCTGCCGGATGGAGTAGGTTTCGTTGATGCCGCTGGCATGGGATGCCGCTTTATGACGTCTTTCCACGGGGTTGTAGATCAGGCAAAAGTGCGTCCGGGTGAATGGGTGGCGGTACACGGCTGCGGTGGTATCGGTCTGTCTGCCGTTCAGATTGCGTCCGCCATTGGAGCCAACGTAATTGCGGTCGACATTGGCGATGACAAACTGGAATTTGCCAGAAAGTTGGGAGCGGTTGCCACCGTCAATGCAGGCAAGGAGAATGCGCCTGAAGCCATCAAAGAAATCACAAAAGGCGGCGCTAACGTTTCGATTGATGCGCTGGGGATTGCAGCAACCTGTCAGTCTTCCGTTTTGAGCCTGGCGAGACGGGGACGCCATCTGCAGGTGGGTCTGACCACCCAGAACGAGCAAGGCATGGTTGCGTTGCCAATCGATCTGATTGTGCAGTTCGAACTGCAAATTGTCGGTTCACTCGGCATGCAGGCCGCCCGTTATCCGGAGATGCTGCAAATGGTGGAAAAAGGACGTTTGCGCCCAGGCGATTTGGTCACGCGTACGATTTCAATCGAAGAGGCGGGCCAAGCGCTTGCGGATATGTCGAATTTTGCATCGGTTGGAGTGACCGTGGTAAATAAGTGGTAATCGTAGGAGACAGGAGAGCCGTCTGCGCGACACATGCAGACGGCTCTCCTTCCGGAAATGATGCTATTCAATTGGAAAATCCACTACAATCGTTTCCTGCATGCCGATTTCACGCAGTTTTGCAACAAGTTCCTGGTGTTTCGGATGCGGGCCGTACGCTTCCAACGCTTGCCGATTCTCGAAACGGACCGACAAACCTACCTCAAACCCTTTGCTGCGATCGGAAAAATTACGGCCGCATTTCAGGTCAACGATTCCGGGGATTGCCTCTTTCAGTTGGCGTGCCTGCGCAATAATTGCATCTTTCTGCTCATTTGTGGTAGTTTCCGAAAACTTGAAGAGAACCAGATGTTCGACCATTCGGATATTCCTCCCTATGTAATTTCCACATCATTATACATGATTGCACGCTTTTCGTCGCGCTCACCTGGTTTTTTCCTGTGACTGCAGCCTGTCTTTGATCTGCGCGAGCCGTTCCCTTGTATAACGGTAACCGGCTTCGACGCACTGCGGTACTTTTCTGAAATCGAATGCGCCTACCTGTCCAACATCCGGATATAGCGAAAAATCGGCATATGCATGTTCGTGCTTCATCTGATCCCGCAAATTCAGATTGATCACATGTGCGAAAATGGACAGTCCGGACCGCAAGGATCCGACATCCTGATTGGCAAAGGCAGTTACTGTGTCAACCGCGATGACGTGCTCAGCGCCCATTGCCCGTACGACGCGTACAGGACAATTTAGGGAAACGCCTCCGTCCGCCAAAATATACTGTTTCCAGCGAACCGGTTGAAAGATAACCGGAATCGAATAACTGGCCTGCAGCGCCTGTGCGATGCTGATATCTGTTTCTGTCGTATAACCGGGGACCGGATTTTTGGCGAAGACAACCGGCTGACCGTTCCGCAGATCGGTGGCCACGATGGCACAGGGAATTTGCAGGTCAACCACCTGTTTTCCCGCCGTCAATTCCGCCAGCAGCTCCTGCAGGCGCATCCCTTTCAACCAGCCGTCCAATCTTTTTTTTCGAAACAGAACGGCGGGAAGAATTTTCTTCCAATCCGCATCCAGATGCCGCTTTGTGAATTTCGGCATGACCGACTTTATTTGCCTGATTGAAAATCCGCATGCGTAAAAGGAGGCCACCATGGCGCCGGAACTGGTGCCGGCAATGTGGCTGATTGCAATTCCGGCTTCTTCCAAAGCTTCGATTACCCCTATCGCAGCCGCACCTGACACCCCGCCGCCAGAGATCGCGAGACCTGTTTTCACTGTGAATCGACGCCTCCCCTTCGTAAATTCCACCAAGCGATAAATCCGATTGGAAATGGCAGCCAATAGGTAAAAATCCGGTATAGCAGTGTAACCGCCGTTGCTGCATCCGCAGGGATTTTCAATAGCACAAATGTCCCCACCATGGAAAGTTCAAATACACCCAGTGTGGTGGGAAGAAAGGTCAGAAAAGAAACGAGGATCGTAAGGCTGTATCCGATCCAAACGGTCGAAATGGAAACGGGAACTTGCAAAGCGGCAAAACAGACCGACAGGGAAGTTACCCGCAGCGGATAAATAGCCCATAAAAGAAGCAGCGGCAGCAACAGTTGGCGGCGGTGTCGCCAACTGAACCGGACATGCTGATGGGCAGCCGACAACGCGTGCAGAAGACGGGGACGCCGAGATACCCAGATCCACTTTTGCAGGCGGTTTATAAAGTAAGCAGAACCGAGCATAATCGAGATGGCCCCCACCAACAGCACAAACCCGCCGGATATGGCTACGATCCATAGCGATTGGTGCACGGATAAGCCGGATTTTCCCAGAAAAATCAGCGGTACAAACAGTAAAGGAACAATCTGCGCGTAACCGAGCACAAATGTGGTAGCAGACATTTTCATTGAATTCACAGCCGTGATGCCCCGGTTGCGGGCCAACAAAATATAGGAGCTGATTGCGGCCGTTCCGCCGCTGGGCAACAACCGTTCGATCGCCGCGGACGCAAGCGAGAGCTGAAATTGATCGAGCAATCGGCTTTTCACACCGATCGAGCGGTAAACAAGCCGATTGGATTGCGCGATTAACAGCAGCACCGCCAACTCCAGAATCCCCAGCAGAACAGCGTTTGGCGTGTTGACCAGCCGGAAATAACCGGGCAAGGAAGCCAATTCCTGTCGCTGTGTGTAAAGAAAAAATCCCAGCAGTGCGAAACTGACCGGGGGTATCAAGACACGAAACATCCTGCTTCCGCTTACTTTCAATAGGTTCACCGATTTCTTTCTGAATGTTCATCAATTTCTTTCTGAATGTTCATCAATTTCTTTCTGAATGTTCATCAATTTCTTTCTGAATGTTCATCAATTTCTTTCTGAGAATTAGTTGGCCAGCTCCTCCGCTCTCGTCTCCCTTCCCAATAACAGTACAGCCAGAGCGCCGATCAGAGTGACGGTAAAGAAAATCGCAAAGATGACAGAAAACGGAGTTTTGGACGCCGCCAGATAACCTACCATCAACGGTCCAAAAATGCCGCCGATGCGGCCAACCGAGGCAGCCATACCGGCTCCGGTGGAACGAAACGCGTTCGGATACTGTTCCGGCGTATAAGCGTACATCGCGCCCCAGGCTCCCAGATTAAAAAACGACAGCAATATGCCGGATGCCAAAAGCATGCCGGTCGATGTTGCGAATCCGAACATCAGCGAACTGGCGGCAGTCATGATCAGATAGGTGACGAGGACGAATTTGCGGCCGATTTTTTCAATCAGCCAGGCAGCGCTGAAATATCCGGGCAGTTGAGCAAGTGTGATAATCAATACATATTCAAAGCTTTTTACAATCGGATATCCTTTCAGGAACATGACCGTAGGCAGCCACAGAAAGATTCCGTAATACGAGAAAACCACGCAAAACCAGGTGATCCAAAGCGTTGCAGTGGACCGCAGATAGGGGCGTGACCAAACGGACGTCATATTCCGCCAAACGGAAGTCCTTTTTTCAACCGGCTCCAAACGGGGAGATTCCGGTAAACTCCAGCGCAAATAGACCGCGTAGAGAGCGGGAATCGCACCGAACAGCATCGCTGCCTGCCAACCTATCGACGGGATCATGTAGTAGGCAATTACGGCGGACAACAACCAGCCAACTGCCCAAAAGCTTTCCAGCAAGACGACGATGCGTCCCCGTTCTTTGGCAGGAACGCTTTCCGATACGAGTGTCGAAGCGACTGGAAGTTCACCTCCCAGTCCAACACCGATCAGGAAACGGAGAACGGCCAGCACGGCAAATGTGTTCGCCAATGCGGACAGGCCGCTTGCGATACTGAACAAAAGGAGGGTAAAGATCAAAACCGATTTTCGTCCGATTCGGTCAGCCGAAATTCCCGCCAAAAAAGCCCCGATCGCCATGCCGATAGAATTGATGCTGCCGAGCCACCCGGACTGGGTCGCAGTCAAATGCCACTCTGCCGTTAGAGCGGCAATCACGAAAGAAGCCATTCCGACATCCATCGCGTCAAACAGCCAACCGATGCCTGCCACAAACAGCAGCCGCCGGTAGCCGGATGTAGCAATTGAAAGGGTATCCATACACACACTCCTTCCCCAAAACGATCCAAAAGTATTCCATTATATTAATATTAGCGTAACAAAACTGAAAAACAACTGTCATACATTCAGAATGGAGATTTTCTTCAGACAAAAGTCTGGTCAAATTATTTTAAATTCTTTATAATTAGAAACAATAAGTACACGTCAGGTCATCTGACCACTTGCGGTGAAAGCGGTTTCTTGGTTGGCACGCTGCCGTTTTTGTCGTTTTTCTTTAGGGAGGGGAGTCTTTATGAAAGTGGCGGAAACGAATTTGCTGCAAATTCGAGTCGATTTGCAGGATTTGATAGGTTCGTCTCACGTATCCGAATGTCCTGCCGAATTGTGCGGCAAACTGGGGCTGCCGGATGCGGATTTAGTGCTGGTGGAACCAGACTCTGAGGAAGCGGTGTCCGCTGTTCTGAAATATGCGAACGAACGCCGTATAGCTGTTATTCCGAGCGGCAATGGACAACAACTGCAGATGGGAGAAGCGCCGCGTGCAGCTGTTATTTTGCTCTCATCAAAAAGATTGACAGGCATTGTCGATTACTCGGTCGGTGATTTGACGGTAACCGTCAAAGCAGGCACACCTTATTCCGAACTGCAGGCGCATCTTATGGAACATGGCCAATTTGTGCCGATCCTGCCGGTTACATCGGCCGAATCGACGGTAGGCGGTTTGGTGGCAACGGCAGCAGCCGGACCGGAACGCGTATTGTACGGTTCCTGGCGCGACAATGTGATTGGCTTGCGGCTTGCTTATCCGAACGGACAGATCATTCGGAGCGGCGGAAAAGTGATGAAAAATGTGGCTGGTTACGATATGAACAAACTGTTTGTCGGTTCAAACGGAACATTGGCGTTTATCACGGAAGTGACGTTCAAATTACGGCCCTTCCCCAAACATAGAGAACTGGTGAAAGTTAAAAGCGCGGATCTGCAGAAACTGGTTGATTTGGCAGCTCAGGTTTTGGCTTCCGAACTGGTGCCAAGCGCTCTCGAACTGGTGACGGATCAGGAAGGTGGATCTGCCGCCTATCATCTGGCGATTGGATCGGATGATGTCAAAAGCGCGGCGGCATATCAAACAGAACGCATCAAGCAGATGGCAGATGCGATGGGCATCGGTCAGCAAGTTCTTACAGAAACCAATGAACAGGTTGGTGCTTATTGGGAAGCGTACAGAACGGAATGGAAGCGGTCAGAAGCGAATGCGCTGCTGATTCGCGCCGGATTTCCGATTCCCCGCATGAATGATCTTCTGCCCGCTTTTGAACAGGAAGCGGAAAAAAATCGGGTGTCGCTTTCCTATGCAGTCAGTATCGGAGTGGGAACTCTTCGCGTTCGTTTGCGGTCAGACGATCGGCAGGCACTGAAACAAACGGCGCTCTCCCTGCGGAATCTGGCAGAAGCGAACGGCGGTTACCTGGTGATTGAAGACGGCGAGTATGGACTGAAAAGTGAGATTGGTGTGTGGGGAACGGATCCCAGCGCGATCTCGTATATGAGAGGAATCAAGAATACGGTCGATCCGGAGGGGATTTTAAGTCCTGGCCGGTTTGTGGGAGGAATCTGAGATGAGCGAACAAACAACGCTGGCAGCCATGTTGGAACATTCGAACTATAAATGGCCGGATCCACCCGATCCCGACAAATTCAATGTCTGTGTGCATTGCGGACTCTGTTTGGATGCGTGTCCTACCTATCAGGAAACGGGCAATGAAGCACAGTCGCCGCGTGGTCGTGTGTATTTGATCAAATCTGTGGCGGAAGGCAAGCTGGATATCAACGATTCTTTTATTGATCCGGTGTTTCGCTGTCTGGATTGTCGGGCATGCGAAACCGCTTGTCCGTCCGGCGTTCAGGTTGGAGCCTTGATTGAAGAGGCGCGTGGTCAAGTCAGAAAGGCGCAGCCATTGACCGGTGTAAAAGGGATGATCAGCAGCACATTCCTGAAGCAGATTTTCCCGCATCCGAACCGTTTGCGAACGCTCGGTCGGTTTATGCGCTTCTACCAAAAATCGGGACTGCAAACGGCGACTCGCGGCTTAGGCATCATGAAGCTGTTCCCCAAACACCTGAGAGAAATGGAAGCGGCCATGCCGCAGGTACCTGCCAAGACATCGCGGGAGGCGCTTGGAACCGTACTTCCTGCAATCGGCAAGAAACGGGGAACCGTCGGTCTGATTCTTGGTTGTGTGATGGACGTCATGTACGCCGATATTAACATGGCGACCGCCCGCGTACTGGCACGCAATGGATTTGATGTAGTGATGCCGGAGGGACAAGGCTGCTGCGGAGCTTTGCAGGTGCATGCGGGTGAGCGGGATATTGCGAAAGCGATGGCACGCCAGAATATCGACGTGTTTTTGGCTGCTGATGTTGACTATATCATTATTAACGCCGCTGGCTGTGGAGCGGCAGTTAAAGAATATCCGGAATTACTGCACAACGATCCGCAATATCACGAAAAAGCGGAAACGTTTGCGGCGAAAGTGCGCGATGTATCCGAATTTCTGGTGGAAGTGGGATATGAGGCGCCAAAAGGCCGGGTCGAAATGAAAATTACTTATCATGATGCCTGCCACTTGGCGCATGCGCAGAAGATTCGCACACAGCCAAGGCAAATTTTGCGCTCGATTCCGGGCGTTGAATTGGTAGAGATGTTCGAATCGGACCGTTGTTGCGGTTCCGCCGGTATCTACAATATTACGCATCCGGAGATTGCCGGACCGTTGCTTGATCGCAAGATGGCAGACGTCCCATCCAACGTAAGCTGTATTGCAATGGGCAACCCGGGCTGTATGATGCAAATTCAGGTTGGCGTTCATCGGATCGATGCGAAACTGGAAGTGGCGCATACGATCACGCTGCTCGACCGGGCCTACCAAGCGGAAGATCAAGCGGCAGCCGGGCAGGCAAAACAAATGGAACTTGTCGGCGGGAGGGGACGCAAATGAGCCGCGATCGATTGATTGAACAATTGCAGAGCATTGTCGGTGAACAGTCTGTCCTTTATAAACCGGACGATTTGGTCGCTTATGAATGCGACGGTCTGACGATCTACAAAAAAAGGCCACGAGCGGTTGTTTTTCCGGCGAACGCAGAACAGGTGGCGGCGGTTGTAAAGCTTTTAAACCGTGAAAAGCAGCCGTTTATCCCGCGCGGTGCGGGAACTGGGCTGTCAGGCGGCGCGATTCCGATCAACGGCGAAGTATTGATCAGCCTGGTGAAAATGAAGCGCCTGTTGGAAGTGGATTACAGAAACCGGACAGCGGTTGTGGAACCGGGCTATGTCAATCTGCGGCTGACAAAAGCAATTCAGCACGAAGGGTATTACTATGCGCCGGATCCGTCGAGCGGCATGTCCTGCACGATCGGCGGCAACGTCGGCGAAAATGCGGGAGGACCGCACTGTTTGAAATACGGTGTGACGAGCAACCATGTGCTGGGCATGGAAATGGTGACGCCAAACGGTGAAATGGTCACGGTCGGCGGCATGGTGCCCGATATGCCCGGTTACGATCTGACAGGGCTGCTAGTGGGTTCGGAAGGAACGATGGGGATTGCCACCAAAATTTTCGTCCGTATTTTGAAAAAACCGCAGGGCGTTAAGACAGTTCTGGCGCTTTATGATTCGGTTGACGATGCGAGCCAGACCGTATCTGCCATCATTGCAAACGGGATTATTCCTGGCGCGCTGGAAATGATGGATACGCTTGCCATTGAAGGGGTCGAGAAAGGAACCTACGTGGTCGGTTATCCGAAAGATTTGGCCGCTGTGCTGATCATTGAATTGGATGGTTTGACGGCTGGCATGGAAGAAACGGCAAACGAGATCGTGGAAATCTGCAAAGGATATAATGTACGGGAAGTTCGTGTCGCGCAAAACGAGCAGGAACGCGGGCTGTGGTGGTCGAACCGGAAAACGGCGTTCGGCGCAATGGGCAACCTGTCACCCGACTATTTGGTACAGGATGGCGTAATCCCGCGCAGCCGTTTGCCGGAAGTGCTTAGTCGGATCGCGGAAATCAGCCGTGACTCCGGATTGCGCATCGCCAACGTGTTTCACGCGGGGGACGGCAATCTGCATCCGTTGATTTTGTTCGATGCAGATAAACCGGGCGATACGGAGCTGGCGGTAAAAGTCGGCTCGCAAGTGCTGCAGGTATGCGCCGATGTGGGCGGTTCCATTACGGGAGAACATGGTGTCGGAATCGAAAAGCAAAACGACATGACCAAAATTTTCACACAGGAAGAATTGGATGCACAGGTTGCGATCATGCGGGTATTTAACCCCGATAATCTGTGCAATCCGGATAAACTGTTCCCGAAACCGTCCCGCTGTGCGGAAGTCAAGCTGGTTGGGGCGCATGCGCATTAATAGCTGGCGTAGAAATATCTCGCAGGTAATGAACAGGGGTTGCTGAGAAGCCATTCTCGGCAACCTTTGTCTATGGAAAAAGGAATTTGGCGAATGTTGAAAATGGCATCTGATATGCCGCTTTCTTGATTTCAGGTACAATGGAAATAACAGAAACCGGGGAGGGGTTTGTTTGCAAACGGTGATGGTAATTGGTGCAGGACTCATGGGGAACGGCATCGCGCAGACGGCTGCAATGGCAGGCTACCAGGTGATTCTGGTGGAACAAACGGAAGAATTGGCAAAAAAGGGGCTTGCTTCGATTGAACAGTCGCTGGGGAAGTTGATCCGAAAAGGGAATATTTCCGAGGAAGACAAGCAAAAAGTCCTCGACCGCATTCGATTAACGACCGATTTGGCAGATGGGAAGGAAGCGGACTTGGTGGTGGAAGCGATTCCTGAAAAGATAGAATTGAAACGGGATCTGTTCAGGCAGTTGGATCTGCTTGTCCAACCGGATTCGATTCTGGCGACCAACACCTCTTCCTTATCGATCACAGAACTGGCAGCCGTCACGAAACGTCCGGACAAAGTGATCGGAATGCATTTCTTCTGTCCGGTGCCGGTGATGCCGTTGGTGGAAATTGTTCGCGCGTTAACGACCAGTGACGAAACGTTTCAAAAAGCGGAATCGTATGCGCGTCAGTTCGGCAAACAGACGGTAGTAGCAAAAGATTCGCCAGCATTTATATTTAATCGGGTATTGATTCCGATGCTGAATGAAGCGGCGTTTTTGGTATACGAAGGAACGCAACCGGAGGATGTCGATCGCACTATGAAACTGGCAGCCAGTCATCCGATCGGCCCGCTGGAGTTAGCCGATTATATTGGGATTGATGTGCTGCTCGATGTAATTCAAAGCATGTATGAAGGGTTTCAGGATCCAAAATACAGACCATGCCCGCTGCTGAAAAAAATGGTGGAGGCTGGTCGACTTGGCCGTAAAAGCGGGACCGGTTTTTATTCGTACGGAACATGACGAGGCTGATTTTGCCTACTTGAATATGTTCGAAAACAGTGCCACGACGCCAGCCGCAATTAAGGGACCAACCGGTATACCACCGAAAAATACGACGCCGACAATCGTTCCCACAAGCAATCCAATTATGACAATAGGTTGAGATACGAGGAGATCCGTCCCCCGGCCCCCTAGATAGGCCACCGCAATTCCGACGATTACAGCCAAAATGCCGGGACCTGTTTTTATACTGTTTAAAATCTGAGTTCCCGAAATTTTTCCTAAGGCGATTGGTACCAATACACCGATCGTGAGAATGGCTACGCCAATTTTAATCGCATATTCATCGGTCCAATGCAAAACCGTATTGGAAGGAATCAGGCTGGCAGGAAGCAGACGAATCAAAATCAGAAATCCAGCGGCAATCCAAATGGCGGTGTTTTTGGAAAGAACACCTAATAGCAAGATGACAGCCAAGATGATATAGGAGTCCATCGCTAATCTCCTTTCTCTTTGCATTTTACCATAAAATTCGTTTAGCTTGGCTTAAAACATAAAAAAGAGCCTTTGCCACCTCCGATTGGAAATGGCAAGGGCTCGTGAGAAGAATTCCACCAAATACTCCCTAAGTGGTAAACCCGTTGTACGGATAGCGGGAGAAATCATGTTCGGGCCGCAAAGCATGGTTGATCTGCGGTTGGTATGTATGTTGCGGTGGGTACTGAGATTGAAACTGCGATTGATACAGCAACTGAGTGGCCGATCGATTGCCGGAAAGGTTGCTGGCCATGGCGGTAAGGTGCTGGTTCATATGTTCGCATAGTTGTCTCATTTTATTTAGTAGAACGGTTGCCTGTCGTTCATCGAATTGCACTTGGTGCATTTCGTTCGTTTTTTGAGGAGCGGCAGAAATCTGTTGATAATTCCGTTGTTCCTGTAAAGCGATTCGTTCTGCCATGGTCCGAAGTTGATTAATCTCTTGCCGAATTGTTTTTAATTCGTTTTCAAGCGCCGCCAAATTCGATTGATTATTCAAGGTAGATAACCTCCTGTTCGTCATTTATTTTTTGTGACTTCCATCAAATTATGCATGTATCAGTGAGGGGCTGGACAATGTAAACACAACGTGCACAACAAGTCGGAGGGGATTGAGATGGAAGCAAAAATGGAAGAAATGCGCAGTGAACTGGCAAAACTGCAGATCGAGGTAACCATGCTGCGGCAGATGATGGGTTCACTGGTGCGCACGGAACAATACAATCTGGAGATGATGCAATCGGAAACGAAACCGGAGACTTATGGAATCGTGGGTCAAGTGATGCCAAACGAACAGGCTACGATCAGTCAACTGGAGAAGATGAAACAGCTTGGAAGCGAACTGCAGCAGCACATGCAGCATTTGTCGCAGTTGCTTGGTGCAGGTGAGAATCATCCCTATGAAACCGTCATGTCAGATCCTGACTCACCGCAGCTAAAAGATCCCATGCAGCGTACATTTTAAGCGAATCCAAAATACAGATCCCACAGTGTCTTACACTAAGGGATCTGTATTTTTTTGTGCACAACTTGGCTCGCCTGCGGCCACGGCTTGGCGTACCGAGTTTTCTTCATGCATGTTTTTCCTGATTGTTGGGAAGTGTAAGGAAACGATTTCCATTAATTTTTTGAAAAGAAACGATTATGGCGCAGGGAAACCAGATGACGATTTTTCAGCAGAAACTATTTACTTACAACCTATATGGGAGTGTATATGAAACTTGACAGGGAAGAAGAGGCGTGGAACTTGATCCAGTCCGCAATCCCTTCGCCTGAGGAGCAGGGACCAGAGCATGTTCCAATTTTTGTGAATTGGGTTTATCTGATGATTGAATTGAACAAGTGGCATTTATGGAGGAAGATGGAGGCCCGTGTCAAGAAATTTCTGAGATCATTGACAGATAAGGAGGATAAGAACTTTGCAGTTGAAACCCTTATGAATGAACATACGGAATACTTTAATTCCTGCGAATATAAAGCGGCTGAGGTGTTTATTAATCTTGCAATGGTTTTAGACGGAGATTTGTTTGAACAACTTCTTGAGCGGGAAACGATGTGGAAGGTGCCGGAGACGGAATGATACTCTAAACAAAATGAAAAAGCTTGAATTGAGAGCGAAGATCAATTTAATTCCGCTTTGGGAAACCTCGGGCCGTTTTTTTCAAACAAATGATTGTAGAAACAAAAATATGCTGGATAAGCGGACGGAAGAAGATTGTTTAATAAAACTCGAAAGTATGAAGAGGAACTTAAAATTAGCAAAGAGACGAACTTATAGAGAAAATATATTACGGAATTCAGCCTCTAATCATCCCGACCAAGTATGAAAACGAAACCGGTCTTTTGTTGGGCTGATACATTTTTTAGTGGTTTAGTGTTGATCTGCACCTCACAAAATTCAGGTTTTAGCGAGCCTCGAATTTCACGCGCCGATCGCCCGAGAAGCCGCACCACATAAGGCTTCTTGAGAAGGCTCCACCGCACTAATCTTGAGAAAACCGCACTTAACACGGATTTTTCGAGCCAACTTTCATTACCGCGCTTTTGTCACTGTTTAGCGCGGAAATGTTTAGCGCGGCTCGTGTCGAGATTACCTCGACAAAAACAAGCAGTCAAGTGAATATTTACCATGCGGTTGTGGCGGAATTGGCAGACGCGCACGGTTCAGGTTCCTGTGTCAGCAATGACGTGGAGGTTCGAGTCCTCTCGACCGCACCATAGCTATAATCCCACTCCAGTTAACCTGGGGTTATTTGTTATTGTAAAATGAATTCCAATTCATGGAAGCAACTGTTTTTAACAGTCTGTTCCTTTTTCTTTTGAAAAAAAGAAAATTATGGAATTGGAATCGAATTTTTCGGAAAACCTGATTTTATTTTCATCTTGATTCGGAAGGGTATGAATATAAGTTCGTTCACTGTAGCAAATTGTCGTCCGACTAGCAAAATGATGTTGCATGTTGGCGGTTTTTAAATGCCTTTGGGTGAAAGTGTATATTTGGAAGGGAAAAAAGTCCCATGCGTCGAATATTGTTTTAACCAATATGAAATATGTGCGACATAAGTTTGTGAAAGGAGAAGCAATGAAAACAAAGCTGGCAATTCCAGATGCAGCTTCACTTATACTGTCTTTGAGATCGGTAGGTTATACGCTAGAAACGGCGATTGCAGACATTGTCGATAACAGCATTACTGCCAAAGCGACAGAAATATGTATTGACGTCAAATGGAATAATGATTTTTCCTATATAAGTATATGTGACAATGGATTTGGAATGAATGAGGAAGATTTGCATCAGGCAATGAAAATTGGATCGAAAAATCCTATGGATCAAAGAGGCCACGATGATTTGGGACGTTTTGGCATGGGATTAAAAACGGCAGCTTTCTCGTTGTGCAAGCGATTGACTGTTGGAAGCAAGCTTGCGGGTACAGAATCAATGAGTGTTAGGGTTTGGGATATAGACAATATTGTGGATTCCAATCGGTGGGAATTGTTTGATGGCAGTGCAACGCTAGCTTGGCAGGATGCTTCGAAGCGATTAATCAATTATAATCAAGGCACAATTGTTGTAATGGAAAAATTAGATAGATTCATTACGGAGAATTACAGCGATCAAGCAATTGGACGTTTTTGGCAGAGAATTGCTGAGATGGAGAAGCATTTATCTATGGTATTTCATAGATTCTTGTCTGGTGCACAAGCAATACGCATTTTTATTAATGGAAAAAGAGTTGAGCCATGGGATCCATTTATGCGCCAATCGCTTGCAACACAGGAATTCAGAGAAGAGTATGTGGAATGCAATGGGAGAAACATTCGCATTCATGCGTTTATTTTGCCTCATCATTCGAAAATGTCAATATCGGAATTTGACGAAGCTGGCGGCATCAACGGATGGATGGAGCAGCAGGGGTTCTATGTATACAGAAACAAGCGTTTGATTGTTCCGGGCACATGGTTTAAAATGCTGCGAAAAAATGAACCAAGCCAACTTGCTAGAATTCAATTGGATTTAACAGCGGACATGGATTTTGAATGGAAAATTGATGTAAAGAAATCCTCGGCGGCTCCACCATCGATTCTAAGAGAAAATATAAGACGTATTGCTAGGATAGCCCAGGAGGCTTCCCGCAAGGTTTATTATTTCAGAGGAGCGGTCATCAATCAAAAGACTAGAGATGAAGACAATGAAGCAATATGGGAACAAGCAATCATTCGGGGGAGAATGTTTTTTAGACTAAATCGCGATCATGCGTTGCTAAAAGAGGTGTGCTCTGAGTTGTCCGATGGCTCTGCTAAGAAACTAAGTGCTTATATGAAGATGGTTGAGGGATTTGCACCCATGAATGTATCACTGACGGGACCTGTTTCAAGTGAGTCAGATCATGCAGAGGAGCTGGTAAATAGTGCCGTTAAGTTCTGCTATGATTTGATAGAGGTGGGATATAGTTCATCGGAAGCATTGAGCAAAGTGCTGCAAATCAGCATATATGAAGGAATGTCTGATGTCATTAAAAGCAAACTTAAGCTTTGAAAGGAGTCAGTTATGGAGAGAGATGCAATTGCTAGAATTGCAGTCGAGTACTGCTGGTCGTTGAAAGAGAAAGAAATTGAATTTGAAGAGGCGGCCGTTCAAACTATTGAATTTGTAAAAAATAGTCTGCCGGGTGGCTTAAATATTGATGCTGAGTGGCTTAAGGAACATCTTCGGTTGCTGGTAACACAGGAAGTGTCAGACTATTTAATGCTTCAAGGGGAGGAACAACAAAAAGCAAAGCATAAATGGTGGACAGAACAGAAGAGTGTAAACAAATTGGGATTTTGGAATCGTTGGAGAATGTATTTAACCAACGAAAAGAACTGGAGTCCTGCGATTATTGAAAGCATAGATGAAACTACAGATAAGATTTTAGATGCAATTGATGATCCAAATCAAAACTCCCTGCTAAATGACCGCAGAGGCCTTGTGCTAGGATACGTTCAGTCAGGGAAAACAGCTCACTATACCGGTTTAATAAATAAGGCATTAGACGCTGGTTTTCAACTTATTATTGTGCTCGCCGGCATGCATGAAAGTCTCAGAATGCAGACGCAAGCGCGTCTAGATGAAGAGGTTTTTGGAACGGATTCTAGTATAGAATTGGCAATAAAGAATGGGTATCTGAGGCAACAAGTGGGAGTTGGAAAGCTGGCATTCTCTGAAGAGTTTATGGTAAATAGATATACTGATAGAAGTCATAAGGGTGATTTTCGAAAGGCTCTAGCAACAAAGATTCAATTATTGGGTGGTCGACCAACAGTATTTATTGTGAAGAAAAATGCAACGATTTTAAAAAATTTATACCAATTTCTTAGAACAGGAAATCTAACAAAAGATCACCTGCTCAAGCAAGGAAGGGCATTAATTGCCAATATTTCGATGCTGATGATTGATGATGAGGCTGATCAAGCATCCGTTAACACAAAATCGATCAGCGACGCGAATGGCAATATCCTGCCTGATTACGAGCCGTCGCGTGTAAACGCTGAGATCCGAAGAATTTACAACTTGTTTTCCAACAAAGCATACGTAGGGTATACAGCCACCCCTTATGCCAATATTTTTATTCATGACGAAGCTGGAACAGAGCAGTATGGAAAGGAGCTCTTTCCAAAAGACTTTATTCTTTGCCTTCCAAAACCTGATAGTTATATCGGTCCTGCAGAGTTCTTTGGTCTCAATCGTAGTGATGGTGAGACTATGTGCTTGATAAGAGAAGTCCAGTATGATCCTTTATTTGTTCCAGCAAAAACGAAAAATGGTCATGTTCCTGAGCGGTTGCCTGAAACATTGGTAGATGCTATTGGCGCTTTTCTTATTTCGTCATCCATTCGTTTGGCTCGAAAACAGAAAAATGAGCACATGTCGATGCTGATTCATGCAGCGCGTTTTACAAACATTCATCGTGAGATTAAAGATCTTGTTGTTAGAAAAATTCATGATATCCAAAATCGTTTGAGATATGAAGATGCAGCAGATTCGTCTTCTTTTGCAGCCAGGTTAAAATCATTATGGGCAAATGATTTTGTTGAAACATCGATCCATTTGCGCAAATGTTTTTTCGACTTGGCAGGTGATTGCTATATGCCGGAATGGCCGGTGATTTTGAGTGGGATTTCGGATGTTTTGGCCAAGCTTGAAGTACTTGAAGTCAATGGAGTCAGTGATGATGAGTTGAAGTATAAAGATTACCCCGATGGACGGATTGTGATAGCTGTGGGTGGAGATAAGCTTTCACGGGGGCTGACTTTGGAAGGGTTGTCAATTAGTTATTTTCTCAGATCTTCTACATTTTATGACACATTGATGCAAATGGGCAGATGGTTTGGCTATAGACCTGGTTATCTTGATTTATGCAGACTATATACCACACCGACTTTGGCTGAATGGTTTGGACATATTGCAGTTGCGACAGAAGAATTGCGCGGCGAGTTGTTCAATATGGACCAGCGTAATGCTCTGCCAAAAGAATATGGACTCAAAGTGCGAACCCATCCAGACTTGTTTATTGCAGCAGCCAACAAAATGCAGTCAGCTTATGATAGGCAGGAGGATTACAGCAACAGCGTAAGCGAGACTACAAAGTTTGATAACAATGAAGACTTCTTCAGAGACAACCAAAATGCAGTAGATCATTTCATCCGGCAGCTTGGTGCGCCCGATAAAGACTATCTCCGAAAGAAGCGTCCAGGGAAATATGCCAATTCTGCAAGCATGCCCAAACATTACTTTTGGGAAAAAGTTGATGGATTTAGTGTCTGCAATTTTTTATCTGAATATAAAACCGCTCGCAATGCGCCGCGGGCAAATAGCTTTCGTTTGAAGGAGTATATAAAAGAACAGATTAACAATGGAGGATTAACGGAGTGGACAATTTGTCTGATTAATGCAGATGAAAATGATAAATTTCAAGGCAAGGGATTTGAAGTTGGAGGTCTTTCGATAGAAAGAGGAGTAAGGAGAGCCAAAGGTGAAAATAGAGGAACAAAGGCTTTTGGGCGATTGCTTTCACAAGACCATGAATACTTGGATTTTGATGATGCTCAAATGGACAGGGTCGTTAAGTTGAGAGCTCAGGCAACTCAAGGAAAAGGAAAACGTTCTAAAGTCATTACCGACGATTCGGGATCTGACTGGGAGTCAGCTGCGTATATCCGTTATGAATTAAGAAAAGATCAACCACATCGAGGATTGCTGCTAATATACCCCATCGAAAATTCCGATAACAGTGCATTTGCGAATCTATCTGATGACATTATTCCGATTGGCATAGGATTAGTATTTCCACCAAGCCGTCATTCGACTCCTGTCAACTATAAAGTTAATAATGTCTTTCGTATGTTGGAAGAGGAGGATGAACAGGAGTGAGCAAAAATACTTTTTCGGCTCATGAAATTTTTTCTGCACTGGATCAAGAGCTTATTTCAAAAAGATGGTTTGGAAGTGATCCTCTTCTATCCAGGCAAATGAGGTTGAGCCGAGATATAATGGCTGTCTTTGCCGTAAGAAAATCAGATGGAAAACATATTTTATATTTGCAATGCAATCCCGAAGATGTGGTAAAAGGTAATAAATATCCAGCTTGGAAAGGTGTTTCAATTGATTTTTCAGGTTTTGACAATTCGGGAATTGAAGGAAGCTTTGTACGTATTGAACAGAATCAGGATAGCGATGATGAAGTGTACTTTGCTGTTGCAGATGATTTGTGTACTTGCCTTCAAGGTATTGAAAGAGTTCATTTGCGCAAAGAACTTTCGGCTGCATTGGAACGTTGGAGTCGTTTTTTTTCGCTTCGTGGAAGCATTAGATTATCACAGGAAGAACAGATGGGTTTGTATGGAGAGTTATGGATGATGCGCAGCATGTTTGAAAATGATATTGGGATTCAAACAATGGGTTATTGGAAAGGTACCTATCAGAATGTATTTGATTTTTCTCTGCATAATATGGGGATTGAAATAAAGACCACAGCTTCCAAAAGGCCCTATAAAGTTTATATAAGCAATGAGGTGCAGCTCAATGAGCGGCTTGCTGGAGGCACTCTTGTGCTCGGTTTTGTAGCAGTTCAACCAAATGACTCATCTGGAGAAACGTTAGAAGATGCAGTGAATGAAATCGAAAAGTATGTGAAGCATGATGAAGCAGCATACAGTTTGTTTCGTGATAAAATGTTCGGATGCGGGCTCGCAAAGCCGTATATTGAAAGGTATACGACAAGATATATTATTAAAGAATATGCTTTCTTTAAGGTGAAGGAAGGATTTCCACGTATTTTGAGTGAGAACTTGCCAAGTGGTCTTGGCGATATTTCTTATTCTTTGGATATTGAAGCTTGTTCCAAATTTAAAATGGATGAGCAGCAATTTTGGCAGATAGTAAAGTTGCATGCAAAGGAGGAAATCGCATGATCCTGGATGATTTTCATGCGATGATTTCCGAAGATGCAAGAGAAGAACATGAAAATGGCCGCTATCGTACTCGAGAAGAGGCTATAGAGGGCATACTGTGCGGATATTTGGAAGAGGAACAGGTCATAACTGATCTCCAACTGAGTCCTTACCAAAAAACAAATTCTGGCCGACAAGCAATGAAAGTAAGCGCTCATGCATTTGATGAAAAAAATGCAACCCTTAGTTTGCTTGTAGTAAAATGGGAACGAAATAATAAGCTAGTGAAGATGAGCAGGAATGATGCGAATCGCATGTTTAAAATGGTGCGTCGTTTCTATAGAAATGCTAAAATAGGCATGTACAAAGAAATGGAGGAGACCGACACTGCATATACCTTAGCGCAAATGATATATGAAAGGCAGGCCTTTATTTCAACGGTCCGCATCTATCTTGTCTCAAATGCTATTATTGACATCGAACCTCCGCCGGATGGGGAAGAGGAAGACACCTTATTTTCATATGACGTATGGGACATAGACAGAATCTTTAGGCTTGTTGGTCAAGCGGGCAGTACTGCGGAAACTGTCATTCATTTGCGGGATCAATATGATTCTAGCATTTGCATGATGAAAATGCAGGCAGAGCATCAAAAATATGATTGTTATGTGGGTATGATGCCTGGGGCCGTATTGGCAAGAATTTATGACGAATACGGACAACAATTGATTGAGCGCAATGTCCGCTCGTTTCTTCAAGCAAAAAATGCAATCAATAAAGGTATTCGAGATACAGTGCGGGATGAGCCTGAAATGTTCATGGCTTACAACAATGGAATTTCAACGGTAGCTACATGGATAGAAGCTGATGAATTGAATCATGGTGTTGTTTCAGTTCATAGTTTGCACGGTTGGCAGATTGTTAATGGTGGGCAAACCACAGCATCTCTTGCCAATGCATACAAGAATAATCTGGATTTAAGTCAAGTATTTGTACCTATAAAATTGACAATTTTAAAATCCAATCAAAACAAAGATCGGATTATTGCGTATATATCCAAATATGCAAATAGCCAGAACAAGATCACGATGTCAGATTTCAGCGCAAACAATCCTTGGCAGGTTGAAATGGAAAAGCTTTCACGAAGAACATGGGTTCCATCTCGGCAACGTGTTCGTTGGTTCTATGAACGCGCCCGCGGTCAATATCTAGTTGAACTCAATAGACAAAGCACCACGGCTCGAAAAAAGATTTTCCGTAGTGAGAATCCTAAGAGTCACGTTATTACTAAAACACTAGCGGCAAAATGCATGATGTGTACGATGCAAAAGCCACATGTGGTCAGCAAAGGGTCAGAAACCAATTTTGTAAAGTTTATGGAGTTGGTTGACGCTGGAAAAGTCCCATTTCCTAACGAGAAGTATTACAAGCATATGGTGGCAAATGTTATTCTTTTTGATAAATGCGATAGGATCGTAAAAAACTTGCAGTTGGGAGATTATAAAGCCAACGTAGTAGCTTATACAATTGCTTTAGCGTATCGTCTTAATGAAACTGAGATTGATCTCGACAAAATATGGGCGAAGCAAGATATTGATGAGAAACTTGAGTTGTTGCTGCAAGATCTGGCTCGAAAAGTATGGGAGCATATTACGCATCCCATAGTGGAAGGCACTAATATTACCCAATGGTGCAAGCGTGAAGAGTGCTGGAACCTCCTGCTCAAGCGTCAAGGAATTATAGTTGCTTCGATTGAGGAGGACGAGGATGACGAAGCTTAATACGGTTGATTTATTTGCTGGTGCTGGCGGACTGAGTCTCGGATTTATGAGGACAGGCCGGTTTGATATTAAAGTTGCAGTAGAATACGACAAGCACGCGGCAAAGACATATGCTGAAAATCATGAAGGAGTAGAAGTGCTTCAAAAGGACGTCTCAACAATTTCCTTTAAGCAAGAAATTGAAAATAAGTACGGAAAAATAGACGTAGTGATTGGTGGGCCGCCATGTCAAGGCTTTTCAAACGCAAATAGACAGAAATCAAGTTTGATCAGCGGCAACAATCAATTGGTTCAGCAATATGTTCGTGCTATCGAGGAACTGGATCCAATCGCATTTGTTCTTGAAAATGTAAAAACTTTGGAATCCAGCAAACACTTTTTCTTTGTTGGCAGCGAAAATGCCGAAGAGGTTAAAGCATTGGGGATACCTACTAAAAAAGAAAAAATAGCTTTATGCTCAGGTGATGAAGCGTCGACACTGGTTGCAGGTGTTATTGAACATAACGATCCAATAGATAGGTTTCGAATGGCTAAGCAAGGATATGCTTTGCTCTGTACCCTGCTAAGGTTTTCTCGCACCCAAAAACGAGCAATAAAGTATGCTGAAGAGCAGAAAGAAAAATTGCATATGCTCTTGGAGAATTGGGATAGTTTCCATCATGATTTTTGGGATCAAACATGGGAAACTTTTTATAGAGAAACTAAAGGAATAATCCACAGATTCACTAATGGAGAGCAGAATTTCTCAGATTACTTTAATAGGATGAAAATACTGGTTGAAATTGAACAAGCGCTTGAACGTATACATGAATTGAAAGAAAACCTCATTGATTTTGAGGTTCTATTATATGGAAACCGTGTATTTGCATCTGTAGATACTTTTACCGTTAAGGATTATCTGGACTATAAATTTGAAACGATGGGGTATATAACAAAAAAAGCAATATTGAACGCTGCCGATTTTGGAGTTCCTCAAACGAGGGAACGTTTTATCATGATCGGCATCAAGGATGAGAGAATAGGAGAGAGTGAAGTCAAGTTGCCATCTCCTATAATTGAGAAAAAAGATTATTTCACTGTAAGAGATGCAATTGAAGATTTGGAAAAGCTGGAAACATCAATTCACACAAGCGCTCCTCCAATATCCGCTTGCTTTCCAGGAGGGTCCAGGTTAGCGGCTCTGCTTTATAACAGAGACTCAATTGCTAATCATGTAGTTACAAATACTGGGGATGAAGCGTTGAAAAGGTTTAAGGCCTTGGGACAAGGGGACAATTTTCATAAACTTGATAATTCATTGAAGTCTTCTTACTCACTTCCTGAAAGGACGCAAAACACGATTTATCTTCGTTTGCGATATGATCAGCCGTCTGGAACTGTATTGAATGTGCGCAAATCAATGTGGGTTCATCCAACGCTGGACAGGGCGTTAAGTATAAGAGAAGCAGCCAGATTGCAGTCTTTTCCTAACAGTTTTGTATTCCATGGATCAAAAAACTCTCAGTATCAGCAGGTAGGCAATGCAGTGCCTCCATTATTGGGACAAGCCGTTGCTGAATGTCTGTTGGAGCAGCTAGGTCTTAGATCGGAAAGTTCATTGTCTAGTGATCTTGGAATTAATGAGAATGTTTCTGATGATGTGCTTTTTGTAAAAATGGGTGATACCATTGCCATATGATATATTTGATCCACAAAAGCGAAGTGAGATTATGTCTCATATTCGTTCAAAAAACACCAGGGGAAAAATCATTGTACGCAAGTATTTGCATCGATTAGGCTTTCGTTTTCGCCTGCATGATTCTAAATTGCCTGGGAAACCAGATATTGTACTGCCTAAATATAAATATGTGGTCTTTGTGCATGGCTGTTTTTGGCATGCACACCAAGACTGCAAGTACTACCGCGATCCCAAAACCAATCCCGGATATTGGATTCCCAAGATACAACGCAATGTAGAAAGAGACGAGAAGGCTGTTTTTAATCTCATGACGATGGGTTGGAGAGTTGAGATTGTTTGGGAATGTGAAATAAAAAAAGATGCAGAGGGCCGGTTGAATGATTTGGTCAGTTCAATTCGTTCTCTTTAGAAACGAGAGGGGAAGCTAGTGGCACGTATAATGAAGGAAAATTTTAAAAAGATCCAAAAAGAACGCAATAACGTACACATCCCTGCTCGATCCACGTATACGGTCTTTAAAACAGTTGACGGAAAGAAATACTTTCAGATCGATACGTTCGGAACTACAGAACGAATGAACCCTGAAAAAATAAGTCAATCTATTCAATTTGATGCTGAGTTTGCAACGGAGCTAATTCGCATAATTTCGGATGAGCTTCTAGGGTGTGCATTCAAACCTTAGGCCAACCAAATCATAGCCGAGGCCAGCTTTAAAAAGGCAACAAAGGTCCGCGATAATTTATCGTATCGAGTTGCGAGACGGCTATTATGTTTGAGCTTGTTGAATAAGCATTCGACCAGGTGACGCTCCTTAAATAACCACCAATCGGTATGGCGTTGCACCGTACGGAGTTGACGGCTGGGAATGACGGAATTCGCCTGCTTCTCTTCCAGCAGCGCAAGGATTTTATCGGTGTCATATCCACGATCCACGATGACGTTTTTGCTCTCGATAGAGGAGTTAAATGCACTTCACGAAGAACTTGGCGTCCTGGAGAAACGGTTGAAGTCACAAGAATCGATCACTAACGAGGAGCGACTGTACTACATCCGGCACTTCTGGGAACAAATGCGGAACAGCAAAACCATGAGTGATTTGGAACTAAATCAGTGCTACAAGAAAATCCTCGATTCGATCATTTGGAAGCGGGAGGACAACGGACCTCCTTCGATTGAAATCAATTTTCTATAGGGGTCTAGCGTGTAGAAAGAACTGGCCGTAAGGTTGGTTGAGCCTGCGTTTTCAAAAAGAATGGAGCGGCACCCGTCAGGAATCACATCTTTCTGGATTCCCCTTGAAGTAAAAGAGTATAATGAAGTAAGACGAGAATTTCCTGAAATACCCAAAATCACGCACGAAAGGGTGCTTCCTGATGAAAGAATTCCTTGACAACCGGGACCGCAAAGCCAACCGCCTGATCAACGAAAAATCTCCTTACCTGCTTCAACACGCTTACAACCCTGTTGACTGGTTCCCATGGGGCCCTGAAGCTTTCCAAAAGGCAGTAAGGGAGAGCAAGCCGGTATTCTTGTCCATCGGCTATTCCTAGCCCTGTGGGGCGACTAATTGAAAGTTGGTTGAAATAATCTACTTGCCATTGGTGCCATGTTATGGAACGGGAATCGTTCGAAGATGAAGAAGTGGCGAACTATTTAAACGATCATTTTGTTGCCATCAAGGTGGACCGGGAGGAACGGCCGGACATTGACCATATTTACATGACGGTTTGTCAGGAAATGACGGGTCAGGGCGGTTGGCCGCTAACGATTGTCATGACGCCGGAGAAAAAGCCGTTTTTTGCTGGCACCTACTTCCCGAAAGAACGCAAGTACGGTCGCCTCGGCATTCTCGACATTCTCTCGCAAATTCAGGAAAAATGGGAAACGGAGCGGGAGCGGGTGGAAACGGTCGCAAGTCAAATTGCGGAGGCGTTGCAGCCGCGTTTTCAAGGAGCAGTTCCGAGAGGGGCGGCCACGGCTGAGGGAAAAAGGACGGAAGCACGCAACGAGTTGACGGAAGACGTGCTGGAAAAAGCGTTTCAACGCTTTTCGTCCAGTTATGACCGGACATATGGCGGATTTGGCTCTGCGCCGAAATTTCCATCCCCGCACAATTTCGGATTTTTACTGCGGTATTGGCAGCATACGGGCAATCAGCGGGCGCTCGATATGGTGGAACGAACACTCGAATCGATGTATCGCGGCGGCATCTACGACCACATCGGGTTTGGTTTCGCCCGTTATTCGGTAGATCAGATGTGGATGATTCCCCATTTTGAAAAGATGCTGTATGATAACGCGCTCTTGACACATGCTTTTCTGGAGGCATATCAAGCAACCGGCAAACGGTTTTACGCGATGGTGGTGCGCGAGATTTTCACCTATATCCTGCGTGACATGACCAGTCCGGAAGGCGGTTTCTATTCGGCAGAAGACGCCGATTCGGAAGGGGAAGAGGGCAAATTTTACGTCTGGCGTCCGGAACAGATTCGAGAGGTGTTGGGCGATGAAATCGGCGAGATTTTTTGCCGGTATTACGGCGTTACGGAAAAAGGCAATTTTGAGCACGGAACCAGTCATCTGCATCTGATCGAGACCGATCATCAAGCGATTGCCGATCATTTTGGCATCAGCGGCGATGAATTGGCGCAGGTGATTGAACAGTCACGCCGAAAGCTGTTTGATGTGCGTGAAAAACGGATCCATCCCGGCAAGGACGACAAAATTTTGACTGCCTGGAACGGGTTGATGATTTCGGCAATGGCCAAAGGCGCGCGCGTGCTTGGGGAAGACAATTGGCTTCGGGCGGCACAGAAGGCGGCAGATTTTCTCCTGCAAAAATTACGGCGGTTGGACGGACGGCTCTTGGCCCGTTATCGCGATGGAGAGGCGGCGTTTCCGGCTTACTTGGACGATTACGCGTTTTTGGTGTGGGGGTTGCTGGAATTGTACGAAGCGGATTGGGATCTGCGGCATGTCGATGCGGCGGTTGCATTGACAGATGATATGATTCGGCTGTTTTCGGATCAGGAAAACGGCGGATTTTTCTTCTATGGCAGCGATGGAGAGCAGCTGCTGGCTCGTCCGAAAGAAGTGTACGACGGGGCAATCCCGTCCGGCAATTCGGTGGCGGCGCTCAACCTTCTGCAGTTGGCCCGATTAACCGGAAATGACCACTATGAAAAATTGGCGGACCGGCTGTTCGAAACGTTTGCCGACATGATCCGATCCTACCCGTCCGGCTTTACACATACGCTGATGGCGCTTCAATTTGCCATTTACGGGAGCAGGGAAATTGTGATTGCAGGCGATCCGGAAGCGGAAGATACGAAAGAGATGCTGCAGCAAATTCGAAAAACGTTTCTGCCCAACGCGATCGTGGTTCTCAATCCCATTGATAAGGAAACGGAGATCACAAAGCGGTTTCCCTTCGCGGAAGGGAAAACAGCGAGAGAGGGAAAGGCAACGGCGTATGTCTGTCAGAATTATGCCTGTCAGGCGCCTGTTACGAAAGTGGAAGATTTGGCTGGACTGCTGGGGAAGTAGACAGAGTGAATAGGATGTTACAGATCAGACTGTGCAATTTGCGATGGGCTGTTGAGAAAATCGATTCTCAACAGTTTTTATTTTTGTTGTTAAAATTGATTCAATATATTTTATTTTTGTGGTTCAATGAAGACCCGATTTTCAAGAGGACTCAACGATCTCGATACGGTAGCTTGGACAAATTTTACTTATGTCTGTAAAACTGCTTCTTTGCAGTATAATATACCTGTGCTGATCGACACGATGTAGAAACGATTGTCTTGCAAAGGATGAGTGCGGTGAACCGACGACAAACAAGGGAATTGTGGACGAAGCCGGTACCGGAGACCAAATATCTGAACGCGGAAAATGTGGCCCGTTACCGGTTGATTCTACGGTTTTTCTATGAAAATCACAGCAAGTTGAAATATTGGCTAAAAGCTGAAGAAGTCTACGCCGGCGTGATGAGTTGGGGATTGCTGGACGATTACTCTCTGGAACAGTGCCAAAGGGACCTGGAAGCACTGACCGAATGGAAAAATCTGACCAGCCGTCATGACGGTGGCAGGGCAACCACCATCGAAGAGTATCTTCGCAAGCGATTCCGATATCAAATGACACCTTACACCATCGAGATTGAGCGGATGCTGGAGAATCTCGAAAACATCCAGGGCTATGGAGGCTCGCTGGAGCCCACTCTTCTGGAACGGTTGCTGGATTATATCAGGCGGGTGCGGGAGACACCGGAATGGACAGAAGGAGAAGCCTTGCAACTGTGGCGGGATTTGCAAAACTCGTTTCGACAGCTGCATGAGAATGCTTCTGATTATTTGGCGAGCCTGCAGACCGGGAGAGCGGAAGAGCTGATGCTTACGGAACAGTTTCTGGTCTTTAAAGACACGTTGACTCACTATCTTCGCAATTTTGTCATTGGGCTACAACGCTACGGGGGACAGTTGGAGGCGATCTTGCAGGAGACGGGCCCCGAAGTCTGGCAGGCTTTTCTTCATGCGGTCGTGGTCGATGAAGCAAGGATGCCTTCGTTGGAAGAGTCCATCACGAACGAGGAACGGATGGATCGCCGACGGGAGGAGTGGTCTATTTTCGTCCAGTGGTTTACGGGAAACGGGCATGAGCCAAGCGACGTGGTTTTTCTGGAACGGGCCACGAAGGACAGCATTGCCAAAATGCTCAAGTATGCATTGGCGATTCAGGAGAAATACAGGTGGGGGATCAGCCGCAAACGGGAACTGGATTACCTGGGGCAGTGGTTTTTGAGTTTGGAAGACGCGGAAGATGCCCACCGTCTAGGCGCTTACACGTTTGGTCTCTATCGAACGCGGCATTTCCAGGGAGAAGGGGAGCGAACCTCCGATTCGGCTGATCTGTCAATGTGGGACGAGATGCCGATCATTCGAGAGTTAAAATCACGCAGCCGGATCCAAAGAAAAGCGGGCGAGACCGAAGCGGTCCGCGATCGGAAAGAGCAGCAGCGAATAGCCAGGCAGGCGTTTCTTGCGGGAAAAGCGTTTGAGGACGAGATTCTGCGAAAATGGGTCGGGATGGGCGAATTTTCCATGAGTGAGCTGGATCGTTTGACCCTGCTGGAACGCAAGTTCCTGTTACTGTGGATCGGCCGGTGCATGGCAAGCCGTTCGCGAAAGATCCGGACACCCGACGGATTGGAAATTCGCCTGCTGGAACCCGAAAACGGTCAACGGGCAAAATTGGTCTTCGAAGACGGAGTGTTGGATTTGCCTGACTTCCGAATGTTTTTAAAAGAGGTGGCCGCACAGTGAGACGAATCCGAAAGTTTCCAGGCGGTACGCAAGAACGGCTGAGAGCGGAGTTGCAGCAGGCTGCCCAGGCGCTTTTAAACCGGCCGTGGATTACGAAGCGGAAAGATCCGGAGATGTTTGTATTAGTCAAGAGTCATTATGAGAAATTGCGGGATTGGTTTCACGACCATGCCGGTTTTTCCCTGATCGTCACGCGCAGCTTTGCCAAGTTGGAGAAAATCCCCGGTTCCTGGCAACCGTGGATGCGAATCGAAACATTTCACGGCCCCAGGGATTACGCTCTGTTTGCATATGGACTATGGTACCTGGAAGGGCGGGGAGAAGCGGAACAATTTTTGCTGTCCGAAATGGTGGACGCCATCCGCGATCACTTGCTGTCTTTGGATGTGAATCTGGACTGGACTCTTTACGAACATCGACTGTCCATGGCCCGGGCGTTAAAGAAACTGAGGGAGTTGGAAGTGCTCGTTGCGGTAGAAGGGGAGGAATCGGATTGGGCCCGGGAGGGGGGAAATCATAATGTGTTGTACGAAGCATCCCCGATGGCCCGGTATGTGCTGCGTCGGTTTCCGAAAGATCTGACGGCATACGAATCCATGGAGGAATTGATTGCTCCGGCTGATCAACTTCTCCCGGCGGCCGCTGATCCGGCAACCGGTTCAGATGTGCAGGCCAGAAGGCAGAAAATTTTTCGCCGGTTGATTCAGGAACCCGTTGTATATGACTGGCAGTGGCCGGACGAAGAGCGGAGGTATGTCCAGACCCAAAGATCCTGGTTGATCGAGCAGATGCGGAACATGTTGAACCTTGAGGGGCGGCGGTTCCGGGAAGGATTGTTGTTCACCTGGACGGATGTGACCGGGGAAATGGAACTGTTCCCGACTCTGGCAGGGGAGTCGGATCTGTTGATGCTGCTGGCGGGTGAGATTCGCCGGATTTTGCACAAAAACCCCGGTATCTTTGAGAAAGACGAACAGGGCAATTTGCTGTTGACAAGAGCCGAGTTTGAGGGGATTCTGAGCCGGTTGAAAGAGTACCACGGGGATTACTGGAGCAAGGGACACCGTGAGAAGACGAGCAGTTTGCTCGCGGATGAACTGATCGCCCACTTGCGGGAGTGGAATTTGGGCATGCAAGAGGGAGTCCATACCGTCAAGCTTTATCCGGCGTTCATGCGCTGGAACGGAACATACGGCTGGAAGGAGCAGGCTGAATAAAATGACTGAGAACAGATGGGTGCTGAATCGGGCGGGGGTTCTGAACTTTTGGTTCTACTCGGACGAAGTGTTTGAACTGTCGGAAGGAAGGCTGATTTTTCGGGGGGCGAACGGCTCGGGAAAATCGGTCACCATGCAAAGCTTTCTGCCGCTGGTTCTGGACGGGGACAAGCGTCCGTCAAGGCTGGACCCGTTCGGTTCGAGAGACCGGAAGATCGAATATTACCTGCTGGGAGAGACGGAAAGCGGGATTCAGGACCGTACGGGGTACTTGTATCTGGAGTTTCGGCAACCTGAATCAAACAGGTTCCTGACAGTAGGGATCGGTTTGCGCGCCAGACGAGGGGCCGCCCAAGTAGGATTCTGGGGGTTTGCGATCACCGACCGGCGAAGAATTGGCAAGGATCTGTTTTTGTATGATCGGGATTTGTTCGAAAAACATGGCCAGAAAGTACCTTTGGATCGGGCTGAATTGGAACAGTTGATCGGTGAGGGCGGAAAAGTGGTGCGCGAACAGGGCGAATATTGCCAGATGGTGAATCAATTGCTGTTTGGCTTTGCGGACCTGGAGGCGTACAAAGACCTGCTGGAGTTGATGATCCAACTTCGTTCGCCAAAGTTATCAAAAGATTTCAAACCTTCCACGATCTACGGCATTCTGAATGACGCTCTGCCCCCTCTAAGCGATGAGGACTTGCGCCCGCTTGCCGAAGTGATTGAAGATATGGACGAGATTGGGGATCGGTTGGACGAATTGCGGATGCACCGAACGGAAGCCGAGAAACTGGTTCAGGCTTATGACCAGTATAACGGGATGCGACTGTTTGAACTCTCGGCCAAGGTCTTGCAGGACGAGACGGAGCGGAAACAAAAAGCGACGGAAGTTCTTGAACAGGAGCAGATCTGGAACGGGTTACAGGAGGAAGAGCAGCAGACACTCTCTTTGCTGGATGCATCCAAGCAAGAACTGCTGCAAACGGAGACGGAAATTGATCATTTAAACCGCTCGGAAGCGATGGAAAAACAGCAGGAATTGAAGACCGCGCAGGATCGCCTTGCGGAGACGCAGGAGGAAGTCCGGAGAACAAACGAACGGATTGACGATTTGGAGCAGGACAGGCAAAAGAAGGAAGAACGGGCCGAAAAGGTTAAGGCTGACCTGGCCAAATACCTGGACGAACAGAGGGAATTGCGGAATGAAATGGATGCTCTCGCGCGGGAGATCGAATTTCAGGATCACGATTTATATGAACGGCAGTGGGCTAACGATGGACAACCGGCGGATGAAAAGATGTGGGCCGGCTGGAAACGGGATGTGGCCGGTTACAGGCAAGAGCTGAAAGACACCTACGAGCTGTGTGTTTATGAAAGGGAATTGGCCGCGAAGGCGAGTGAGGCCGAGCAAAGCATGAGTGCGGCACGCGAGAGCAGGGATACGGCCGAACGGTTGATGCACACAAAGGAGGAAGCACTGCGGCAGGCGATTGTCCGGCAAGAAGACTCGCTGCTTGCGTGGCATAAAGGGCTGCAGAGGCTGCATGTGGCGGAGGAGACGTTCCGAACCGTGCTGCACCGGCTGCAAAGGTACCCGGAACTGGCTTATGACGAGATAGTCGAGCCCTTCAAATCGGCAGCGGAGCAGGCTCTTGCGGAGATTACAGCCCAAAGGCTGACGGCGGAACACCAACTGAATCTGCAGGTACAACTGATGGAACAGCTGCGGGGTGAGCTGCAAGCCTGGCGTGATCATCGAGAACCGGAACCGGAACATTCCGAGGCTCGTTCACGTTCCCGCAAGCGCAGAATGGAGTCAGAAACACAACCGGGAGGTCCATTGTACACTCTCTGCGAATTTCGTCCGCATGTGGACGAGCGGACAAAAGCGGTACTGGAAACCGTATTGCATCGTTCCGGACTGTTGGACGCCTGGATTTCACCCGATGCTGTGGAAGTTCTGGAACAGGAAGAAGAGGTTTGGATCAAGCCATCACCTGTCTGGTTCGGGCATACGCTGGCCGATTACCTGGAGCCTACCCCCTCTGCCGAAAGCGGTTTGACCGCACAACAGGTGGAAGAAGTATTGCGAACCATTCAAATTGGACAGGGCGATGGGAGCGGCGGGCAGAGAGACGGGAGCGCCGCCTTTATCACCGAAACAGGCCAGTTTGTGCTGGGGCCGTTGACCGGGCAAACGGTCGGCAAGGAACGGCCGGAGTGGATCGGGGCGGAAGCCCGCAAACAGGCAAGACTTGCCGAAATCAAGAGATTGGAAGAACAGGTTCAGGCTGTCGAACAGGAAATCGATAAGATCCGCGGACAAATCCGGCAACTTCAGGAAGAGTCGGAACACATACGGCAGGAACTGGCAGCACTGCCTGCAGACGAGGATCTTCGGGCTGCAAGCCGGATTTTGCATGATGCAAAGGCTGATTGGGAACATGCCCAGAAAGTGGAGACGGAATGCAGCGGGAAATACAAGGAAGCGGCCCGGAAATGGCGGGATCAGCAGCGGACCGTCCTGGAGAAAACTGCGAAGTGGTCACGTCTCAAAAAAGAAAAAGATTTCCGGGAAGCCCTGGATACCCTGCAGGACTATGAACGTCAGGGACTGAGCCTGAAAGCGACGCTGGCGGTTCTCGGGAGAATTCGCCAGGAGGCCCGTCGGTTGGAAGAGGAGCTTCAGGCGGCAGCGGATCGCATCGCTTCCGAACAGGAGCATCTGGATGTGCTTTCGACTCGGGAAACACAGTTTTCGGCAGCGGTTCAATCCCTGACCAAACTGGTTCAGGAGTTGGGTGTGTATGACGTATTCCAACGATTGCAAGAGCTTCAGGAGCATCGATCCGGACTCAATAAGACCATTGACCGGTGCAACACGGAATTGCGCCGGCTGGACGGGGAACTCGGAGCTGCGAAAGAACGGCTGTGGCAAAAACGGACGGAACTGGAACAAAGTGAACAACTCTTGCAAAAGTCCCTTACTGATTGGCAGTACGAATGGAAACTGGGACTCGTTGAATTCGAACCGGAACATCCATTGAGAACAGCCGTGACGGATACGCCGGAAGGGGTTCTGAAGACGGCGCAAGCCATCCGTAACCTTTTCCGTGCACGTTATGAACCCCGAAGAAAAGAGCAGATGCTCAACCAATTGCAGGAAACGTTCGTTTTGGCGAAAAACGCGCTGCTTGATTACTCGTTGGTGCAGCGTTATGAGGAAACCGGGGAGCGGATTTTTATCGAATCGTTGCGGGACCGTACCCAACCTTGGACTCCTCGCATGTTGCTGAATGAGCTGCTGCGAATGGAAGAGGAACAGCGTCTGCTGATCGAAGAGAAGGACCGGGAGTTGTACGAGCAAATCCTGATTCACAGTGTCGGACGGGCGATCAAGGACAAGATCAATCGGGCCGAGCAGTGGGTCAGGGAAATGAACCGCTTTATGGAAAACCGGAAAACCTCCAGCGGATTGGTTCTGTCGCTGGAGTGGACACCAAGGGCCGCCCGCAACGAAAGGGAAATGGATACGGAAAAATTGGTTCGTCTGCTGCGGAAAAATCCAAATACACTGCTTCCGGAAGAAACCGAACAGATGGTGGAGCATTTCCGTTCGAGAATCCGATGGGCCAAGGAAGATGCGGCAGAGGGAGAAGGTTTGCGCAAGTGGATGCAAGAATTGCTCGATTACCGGAACTGGTTTGCGTTCACCTTGTATTTCCGCAAGGGGAGCCAACCATGGCGGGAGTTGACCGATTCGCGCTTTAATGTGATGAGCGGCGGCGAGAAGGCAATGGCGATGTACATACCGCTGTTTGCCGCTACCGACTCCCGGTACAAGGATTCCCGTTCCGACGCCCCCCGTATCATCACGCTAGATGAAGCGTTCGCAGGAGTTGACGATGAGAACATGCGGGACATGTTCCAACTGCTTACCGATATGAGATTTGATTACATGATGACGAGTCAGGTGCTATGGGGCTGCTACGACACGGTTCCGTCGCTTTCCATCTATGAAGTCTACCGCCCGCAGGATGTGGATTTCGTCACTCTGATTCCTTATTATTGGAACGGTGTTCAGAGACGCATGATGGAAGATGGGGACTGGGAGGCCGTGAAGGAAGTGGCTGCCGCCAGATTTGAAGGGTGAGAGCAGGCATTCACCAGCGTTCAAGAACTGGGCGAATGCCAGGTTTTCTTACGATGGGGGGAACAGTATGGTGAGCCCTTCGGGTAGAAACACGGAATGCCTGGACTTTCTAAGGCAACCTGGTCTGCAAAGAATGTGGCAGTTGGTCCGCAAGAAATACGAAAGTTACGGGCGGGTGGCGGGTACGATCCGCCTTTCCGGCTTGCGGGAGGAAGAACGGCAGGCGCTTGAGGGACTGTTTGCGACGAATATGCTGGGGCGGTCCGATTTCAGGTTTCGTCTGGCCGAACTGGAAAGAGCATTGCAAGAAACAAGGTTTCAGGTTTCCATCAAGGATTGTCTGTGTCTGCTGTACGGAGATGAGTGGATGACCCGGCAAGAGCAACGGGAAATCGAACAGAGGACATGGGAACGGTTTTGTCGCTGGGCGTTGCAGTTCGGAGGAAAAGAAGAGCTGAAGATCTGGATCGAACAGTTAAGCGCCGGATTGGGGGGCGGCTACCGGGTATTTCTCGAATGTTACAGAGATTACTGTGAGAAAGGGGACAGTCCGGACTGGGCAATAGCTTTGGGAGCGTTGCAACAGTTGCCTGCACGTAATGAGCGGTTGCCCGTTTTTGCGGCACGGACGACCGGCGACCCGCACGGACTTGACCGTTCGACTCTGGCAGGGAGAATTTTTTACTGGGGCATGCTGGCGTTGCAAAGCCAATATCGGCTTCGATCGGAACCGGATGTTCAGGAATCGGGCAGGACTTCCGTGCAGGAAGATGGCTTTAAAGAAACGCGATCAACGGTTGAAGCGGATCCGACTTCTGATAATACATTGGAGAGTATTTCCCAAAGCGAGGTCATTAGGGCGCAGTACGCTCTCTCAGGAATTGTTTTGGATGACATCAGCTCGATTGTTTGGGTGGCGGGCTGGGGTGAATACGCGAAAGACCCGGTGGCATTGCCTCTGCTGGCCGTTGAACGCCTTGATCAAGCCGCGTTGCCTTCCGTATCAGAGGTTTTTGTAGTGGAGAATCCGTCCATTTTTGGCGCATTGCTGGATCGGGGATTGCAAACAGGATCTCCATTGCCGTTTCCGCTTCTCTGCACAAGCGGTCAACCTTCCTTGGCCGCGCTGAGGCTGCTGGACAAGATTACGGATGGTCAGTCCAGGATTTATTATAGCGGAGACTTTGACGTGAAAGGTTTGGTTATGGCAATCGGTCTTTCGCAAAGGTACGGAAGCAGGTTTATACCTTGGCGATTGGATGCCGAGACCTACCGGTCCGCTGTTCGGAGTCACTTTCCCCCTTTTTCGGAGGCAGAAATTCAGGTTCTTGAGCGAATGCAGGTGCCTTGGGATGATCGGCTTTTGGAAGTTATGCGCGAATCGGGGAAAAAAGTTTTTCAGGAGCAGATACTCGATCTATTGTTGAAAGTTTGGGAAGAGAGAATGGGCTAGGGATCTAACAACATGCCAATGGATCTGTTTCGCAATGTTCATTTTACGATCGATTACCCGCTTTCGATTTTGGGCAAGAAATTGATCCTCGAAAAAAAAACGCAGAAATTGACAATGGTTGGAAATGCCAAAACCTGCGCCGTTAGTAGGATTTACAATACTACCGCGGTCGGTTCCAAAATTAGACCCGAGTTGAAGGGGACTGAAAGAGAAACATGGTCGGTTGCCCGCTTATTGTGCTACCATTATAAAAAGGAAATTTAAAGAAATAATTCGAAAACTGTGCCGTCACCAAACGAATTTGATAATGAACACTGACAAAAAAGCCGGTGAGCGGATTTGCTCACCGGTTTTATATATAAGATGGGTCGACTGAATGGATCAAAGACCACTTATCGATCGTTGCCGTTATCAGTTCGGCTGTAATACTCGTTAATCATGCCAAGGATGGTTTCTTCTTCTTGCAGAAATTCTTCCATTTGCACATCCATTTGAGTTTCCATTGGTTCGCGCCTCCCTTTAACTCTAGTATATGCATGTGTTATAAATCAGTCAATATGATTTCTCTATGTATTATAGAACACATTTGAAATTTTTTTGACAATTCCGTGAAAGTATATTGATACTGTCTAATTTGGGGGAGGAAGAGTACAATAAGACTTAAAAAAGAGGGATGATTTTGATGGAAAACAAGATCACCGTATTTTCCGATTTTCTCTGACCCTTCTGTTTAATCGGGAAGGTCCCGCTTGACCGGTTGGCCAAGCAAAAAGGAATTGAGATAGAGTGGAAATCGTTTGAACTGCGCCCGGAAGGTGTCGAAGTGCCGGAAAAATCGCCTGAGTATTACGAGCAGGCCTGGCGGTCTGTCCGACAATTTGCTGCCCGATACGGCCTGCAGATGAATCTGAACAGACAGGCCAAACATTCCCGTAAGGCTCATGAAGGCGCTAAATTCGCAGAGCAAAACGGGAAGAGCGACGAGTATCACGATGCGGTGTTTCGTGCCCAATTTACAGAGGATAAAAACATCGACGATATTGACACATTAGTGAATATCGCCGGGCAGATCGGACTTGATCCACAGTCGTTCCGACAAGCTTTGGAATCCCGCCAATTTGAAGCACAGGTATTGGCCGACACCGATCTGGCGGCGCAATACGGAATTTCTGCAATCCCTTGCTTTGTCGTGGGAAACCGCGGTGTAATGGGGGTTCAGACGGAAGAAGCCCTGCAGCGGTTGTTAGAAGGAAAAGATCTGTATATGGATGTGGAATGAATGAAGCCAAACTATCATTTTGCGTTAAACGAACGGCTCGGTATCGAACTGCCGTATTTGCATACCGATTGGGAAGAATTGAGCCATGAAGAACGGCACGACATGATTCTCCGTTGGGAAAAAATAAAAGCCCATATCCCGGATCGGATTATGGAAGTGGAGAAGCAAATCGAACAGCGCCAGTTGCAGGTGGCCCAGGAAGAAGACTGGGACACGGTGTGTCGATTGTATGAGGAAATTTACACATTTGCCAGCATCATCAACGATCTGCATATTTGGGCGCGGGTTAACCAGGATTTTGAAGAGACTCCAGATCTGGCGGAAGAGCATCAAAACCGGGAAAAATAAAAGTGTCACCGAACGCTGTTCGGGGGCTGCGGATAAGCTGGTCGAGTAAAGCAATAAATGGCAATGATACAGATAAAAATCAGGTTATCAGACAGGAAAGAAAACCCGAGATTCCACCAAAGATGGTGCTGCATATGTCCGGTGTGAATGGTGACCCACTCGAAAAGAACAGCGAAACAAGACCAGGTCACCGTTCTTTTCAACATGCTGACCCAAGTTTTGGGCAATCCTTGCAAAAACAGGTAGGTCACTACCGGATAGATGCTGCTGTCAAGAATCAAGGGGGTTGAAAACTGGGACTGCGGCAGTCCTTTATAATCCCATAGCAGATAGTGAATCATCATTAAATCGGTTAACAGACCGAGTGTGGCACTGAACATAACGGCGGTGTAGAATTCCCGCAACCGGGTTTTGTCTGCATAAACCAGAAACCATGTCCACGTAAACGTAAACAGAAAAAGAAAATACATGATTGGACACCCTTACCGTAATGAAGTCTGTGTTAAAGGGAAAGGTATAACAGGAGGCTGGTGTATGATGTCAGTATTCCTGTTTGATATTGTGGCCATTCTGGTTTTTGTTATATGGGGCGACCGAAAGCGTTTGCGGGAATTGATGCCGACCGTGATGACCGGCATCTATTTTCGGTTTCTGCAGCAATACATAATTATTGATTGGTTGCAGTACTGGGAAGTACACGGTACCGAAAGCATGAAAACATGGCTGCCCATTATCGCAGACATAACCGTTTGGCCGGTTGTCAGTTATTTATTTATCCAGTATTGCCCGAAGCGGTTTAAACTTTTGTATGGTGCAGTCTGGGTGTGTCTTATGTTTTTGTATAAAAAAGGGCTGGAATGGTTGCACATCATCTCGATGAAACCGGGCTGGCATGAAGCGTTGGGGTTTTTTACCCTCTGCCTCTATTTTTCTATCCTTTATTTTGTTTGGGTATGGCTGCAAAAACGCCCGATTAAAATGGTTCAATCGGGCTGACTGCTTTCTAACCGTTTCTGCAAAGATATCTTAATGTCTTCATATCCCGGTTTCCCCAACAACGCAAACATGTTTTTCTTGTATGATTCAACACCCGGTTGATTGAACGGGTTCACGCCTAACAGTCTGCCGCTGATGCCGCACGCTTTTTCAAAAAAATACACAAGATTGCCAAACGTGTAAGGCGATATTTCCGGCAGACGAACCACCAAGTTCGGTACACCGCCGTCCGAGTGAGCCAATACAGCTCCCTCAAATGCCTTCCGATTGATGAACTGCAAGTTGTTGCCGCTCAAAAAATTCAGTTCATCCCCGTTATCTTCACTATGTCCAATCATCATTTCCGTTTGCGATTTTTCCGCAAAAAGAACCGTCTCAAACAGATTGCGCCTTCCATCCTGGATATACTGCCCCATCGAATGCAAATCAGTCGAGAAATCAGCAGAAGCTGGAAAAATCCCTTTTCCGTCCTTTCCCTCACTCTCGCCATATAATTGCTTCCACCATTCTGCAAAGCAGTGCAGAGCCGGTTCGTAGTTGACCAGGATTTCAATTGTTTTTCCCTGCTGATACAGGAGGTTGCGGATGGACGCATAGCGGTAGCAGTCGTTTTCTTCAAGCAGAGGAGTCGAGTAAGCGTGGTAAGCATCCGCTGCGCCTGCCAAAACAGATTCCACGTCAATGCCAGCAACTGCCATTGGCAGCAATCCGACTGCTGTCAATACCGAATAACGCCCGCCAACATCATCCGGAATGGCAAACGTTTCATATCCTTCCTGTTCTGCTAACTGCCGCAGGGCGCCTTTCGAGCTGTCGGTCGTTACATAAATCCGCTCGCGGGCCCCTTGTTTTCCGTACTTTTTCTCCAAGAAATCCCGAAAAATCCGGAAGGCAATCGCCGGCTCCGTTGTGGTACCCGATTTGGAGATGACGTTCAATGAAATCTCTTTGTCCTGCAGAATCTCCAGCAAATGTGTCAGATAAACGGAACTTATGTTTTGCCCCGCAAAAAAAACCTGCGGAGTCTGCCGGGTATCCGCTGGCAGCAGGTTGTAAAACGAGTGCGACAGCATTTCAATCGCGGCCCTTGAACCGAGATAAGAACCGCCAATGCCAATCACAAGAAACGCGTCTGACTGCGATTGGATTTTTCGGGCGGCAGTTTGGATTTTTACCAATTCTCTTTGGTGAAAGGCAACGGGCAAATGCACCCAACCGGTTGACCCTTTCCACACTCCGTTTGGATCGTGCAGCTGTTGATGAGCGGTTTGAACAGAAGGCTGCAGCCGATTCAGCTCTTTTTCATCTATAAACGAGTTCGAGGCGGAGTAATCAAATTCAATTAGATTTGGCATGGGCTGCTCCTTGAATAAAAATATACATTTATTAAGTGAAATCTTTTATAATGCTATTAAATCATATTTCATCAATTCAGGGGTAGGACAACATGGTGAACAGGAATTTTCGTATGATTGTAGGCGTTTTTTTAATGCTTATCCTGGTCTTGTCGATTGCCGGATTTCGCTTGCAAACTACGCGGCATGTGATCGCGGCTCAAGCCAAGCCGAGTCATCATTACGGTTTGCAAAATACGTTTGCGAAGCGGTCCGGTGTTATGGCTTCTGCCGAAAGGGATGGGCAAATAAGCGGATTACAGCAAGCGTTTGCAGCGGCGGATACGGACATCTATATAGATGAGGGCGCCGATTCGAATGCCATAGTCATCCCGGATCGTGCACGTGACATTCGGAAATTTCCCTACCCATACCGTGCGATGTTCGCGTTTGCCAGCGACATTGACGAAACGACTCCACGGGAATTTGCCGTATATCACCGTTTTTTAAACACAAAAGAAATGACGCCTGCCGGTCCTGGATTGGGACTTGATGTGGGCGACACATTTTGGGTTTATATGGCGGATGATATGAACCTGAAAGTGGACATGAACGGTGAAGGATTGGATTCGGTGATGACCGTGTTTAAATTAACCGATCCAAATACACTCAAAAACGGCAATTTGATCAAACACTATGCAGATGCCGGCTGGATTGATGGAATCCATTCCTTTGGTGATTTTTCCCGGAAAAATCCTTCCCATACGCTGTTTACTCGTGGTTTGGCGCAAGCTGCCTGGGATGTGATGAACCGACTGGGGATTCATCCTTCTTACTGGATTAACCACGGGAATGAAGCGAATCGGCAAAACTTCGGGGGATACAACCCGATTACGTTCCTGAAATACCAGGCGGGCGACGATCCGAAATCCCCTTACTATCACACCGATTTGACGGTGAAAAATGGAATCCGGTTTGTATGGAATTCTCTCGGGGAAAGCCAGTTCGGTCAAGACAGCCCTATTTTTCCCATTACTCTAAGAGACGGTCAAAAGATTTGGGGGTTCCATCGTTATACCTATGATATTATAAAAGGTCAAATCAAATGGATGTGGAGTGCGGACGGCGATTTGTATCAGGCGCTGACGAAAGAGCGGCTCGATCAACTGATGGCGAAACAACAGTATTGCATTTATGCGGAACATTTTGGCGGTACGAAAACACCGTTTACGTTCTATTATCCGGCTGATGTGGGTGCGCTTCGGATGTTGGCCGATTATCATCACAACGGAAAAATCCTTGTTGCCCGCACCTCCCGTTTATTGAATTACAGCGTAGCACAGCAGTTTGTACAGTACAAGATGAAAAAGAAAAACGGAAAAATGGTGATCTTCCTGAAATCGATTCAGGATCCGATCTTTGGGAATCAGGAGATTACGATCGACAAAGTTCGGGGGTTGACATTTTATGTAGAAGACCCGAAAAATACGATTGTGTTTGTGAACAAGGAACGGGTTCCAGCTGACGATCTGCAGTTGAACCCGCCTGATGAAACAGGCAGGGCAAGTATAGGCATCAAATGGTTTCCGGCCGATACAACAGATTATACGAAAACGGCGCCTGCCAACTGACAGAAACGGATATGTTCTGACAGCGAAAGAAAGACCTTGCGGAACTGTTACATTCCGGCAAGGTCTTTCTTGTTGGGGCGATTCTTTATGGACGCCGTTTGGGCGCATAGCCCGTTATCCTCGGATAACCAACTGGAAAAAAGTTTCCCCCATACGGGTGCCCATAAGGCCGATAGTATACAGGAGGCCGCCAGTGAGGGGAGTCAATCGGAATCGGATACGAGTAGGGGATGGGTGGCGCAATTCCTGCGGAATTCGATCCCTGTTGTGTATTGGCATTTTGTGAGGATGGTGATACCCACATATTTTTGAGTTGATTCATCAGACTTGGTTTCACTATTCCATATAACCCCAACAAATCTTTGTTTTGCAAAAGGTTAAACGTATGTCCGCCAAATTTGACAAACTTCGAAAAATCCACGTCAAAAACCTCCCGCGCAAGTTTGTTTACTTCATTTTACTCGCGCGGTGATCGGCTCTGACACGGCTATTTTCCCTATAGGAATTGATTAGGGCGGATCAGCTCGCGGGGAATAGGCGGGCGATTTCTGCGGGAACCGGACGGCTTTTGCGTGTCTCAGTGTCTATCGTTACAACTGTGACGGTTGCATCGGCTGCCAATTCTCCATTTTTCTTAAAAATTTCCTGAAGCAGCACAAAACTGGTGCGTCCCAATTTCTGCGGCCGGGTTTTAATGATCAAAACGTCGCCCTGCTTGCATTCTTTCCGATAGTTAATATTGATGTTAACCGTAACGGTTTGTGCTCCCATCGCGAGAATCCGATCGTAATAGAGATCGTTTTGCTCAAACCATTCTTCCCGGCCCCATTCAAGGTATTCCAGATATTTGGCGTTGTTAACGTGGCCGTTTACATCAATTTCAGTAGAGCGAACGATAATTTCCAGTACGGCTTCCATGTGTGCCTCCTATTTTTTCTTTTCATTGTAGCATAGGAGACGATATGCAGAGAACGAAAGAATGGTCCGGACCTGTAGCAAAATGCACGAATCTATCGTCTAACAAGCAGTTCCGGAACTGAAACGGGGTGTCCCTTTTTGCAAGACTGGCAAACAGAAGCAGAAAAAAAGAGACAGATCAGCGAGTGGGTGAGTTTGCATGGAGCGGCGGTCATCCGCACCGCATTCTACTATGTGAAGGATCAAATGGTAGCGGAAGACATCGCGCAGGAAGTTTTTTTGCGTGCCTATCAAAAATTTGATGCATACCGGGGAGAGTCGGCTGCCGCCACATGGTTGTACCGCATCACGGTAAATGCCTGTAAAGATTATTTGCGTTCCTGGAGTTACCGCAAACTTGTTCTGATGCAGCCGTTTGCAGAAAACGTTTCTGAACGTTCTGCCGAACAGGAAGCGATGAACAGGATGAACCGGAATGAACTCTTGTGCAACGCGATGCGATTGCCGCTGAAGTATCGCGAAGTGATTGTATTGCATTATCTGGAAGGACTGAAGCGGAACAGCATATGCATAATTCGCTGGATATTTCGGACGAGACGTTGAAACGTTTGCAACAACGGGTGTTGCGGGCAATCGATAACGACAGACAACAGAATAGTCAATCTGTAAAGCAGATCAGTGACAAAATGAATCGCCATTCACTGGGGGGAAATGGTTCACTGCACTGTGGGCGGGTGTGCTTGCTGCCGCATCGATTGTGATGGCCGTATCCTTGATCCCGAATCAACAGCCGAATCAACTGTCAAGCCAGAAAATGGCTGGGCCTGAGAATCAGCCGAAACCCCGTTTGAGTACGCAAGCTGGCTTGAATACACCAGCGACACAAGCCGGTTTGGGAACACAAGCGGGTACGGCTACAAAGGATGAGATTCGGCGCCGCAGTCTGAATCATTTACAGGCATTCAGCCTGACGGTTCGATCCGATTCGCACGGGATCACCTACCTTTCATGGGGCGTACAGGAGAAAAACCAGTAAGCAAACTTTGCCGAATCATGATCAGGAAAAAGCGCCTCGCCGAAACCTGTTGCAGGGTTTGGCGGAGGCGCTATTTTTGCAGATCAAATCGGCTTAAAATGCAGCCATCTTATCTTCGTATTGACGAATTTTGTCTTCGTGCTGAAGGGTCAGGCCAATATCATCCAGACCTTTTAACAGAAATTCGCGGCGGTGCGGATCCACTTCAAATGTCGCTGAAAATCCGGCATTGTCGCTCACCGTCAGGGCTTCCAGGTCGATTGAAAGTTGGTAGCCGGGTGTGGCGTTTGCCCGTGCGAACAGTTCATCCACCTTTTCCTGCGGCAGACGGACCGGCAGCACGCCGGTTTTAAAACAGTTGTTGTAGAAGATGTCGGCAAATGACGGCGCAATGATGGCGCGGAACCCATAATCAAGCAGCGACCAAGGCGCATGCTCGCGGGACGAACCGCATCCAAAATTTTGCTGTGCGAGCAGGATGGAAGCCCCTTTGTACTGCTCCTTGTTTAACACAAAATCGGGACGCGGATTGCCGTTTTCATCAAACCGCCAATCATAGAACAAAAACTGCCCGAATCCGGTCCGCTCAATCCGCTTCAAGAATTGTTTCGGAATAATCGCGTCGGTGTCCACGTTTACCCGGTCCAGCGGAGCGACCAGTCCAGTATGCTTTACAAACGGTTCCATATGGTTTCCTCCCTACTCCTATTAATTCCAGTTCCGCACATCGACAAAATGTCCAGCTATGGCAGCTGCGGCTGCCATCGGGGGCGATACGAGATGGGTGCGTCCGCCGCGTCCTTGCCGCCCTTCAAAGTTACGGTTTGATGTAGAAGCGCAACGTTCTCCCGGCTGCAGGATGTCCGGGTTCATGCCAAGGCACATGCTGCATCCCGGCTCTCGCCACTCAAATCCGGCTTCCAAGAAAATTTTGTCGAGTCCTTCTTTTTCCGCCTGTTCTTTCACCCGGTAAGAACCAGGTACGACGAGCGCGTTGACATGCGGCGCCACTTTTTTGCCTTTTACCACCTGTGCGGCGATGCGCAAATCCTCAATTCGGCTGTTCGTACAAGAGCCGATAAACACGCGGTCAATTTTGATATCGGTCATTGGCGTTCCAGGTTTCAGATCCATATAGGCAAGAGCTGCTTCTGCCGCTTTGCGCTGAGTCGCATCTGAAAAATCGGCCGGGTTTGGAACGCTCGCCGTAATATCTGTTCCCATACCGGGGCTGGTTCCCCAGGTAACCTGCGGAATCAGGCTTGTCGCGTCAAATTCGACCACGTTGTCATAGTGAGCCCCGTTATCCGTTTTCAGTTCGCTCCATTTGGCAACCGCTTTTTCAAATGCGTCTCCCTGCGGAGCGTACTGACGGCCGCGAATATATTCAAACGTTGTCTGATCGGGAGCAATGAGACCGGCCCGTGCACCCGCTTCAATCGACATGTTGCAAACGGTCATCCGTTCTTCCATGGAAAGGCCCCGGATCGCTTCACCGGTATATTCAATCACATAACCGGTTCCGAAATCGGTTCCAAACTTGGCGATAATTCCGAGAATCAAATCCTTTGCCGTAACGCCAAACGGAAGCTTCCCGTTGACGCGGACTTCCATCGTCTTCGGCTTCGATTGCGGCAGGCATTGCGTAGCCAAAACGTGCTCCACTTCACTGGTGCCGATGCCAAATGCCAAAGCGCCGAACGCACCATGTGTCGCGGTGTGGCTGTCACCGCAGACGATCGTCATGCCAGGCTGGGTAAGACCCAGTTCCGGACCGACCACATGCACAATCCCCTGATCGGGGCTGTTCAAATCAGCCAACCGGATGCCAAACTCTTTACAGTTTTTCGCCAGCGCGTCCAACTGTTGCTTGGAGATCGGATCTGCAATCGGCACGCTGCGATCGGTGGTCGGAACATTATGATCCATTACGGCATACGTCCGGTCCGGTCGGCGAACTTTGCGGCCTGCCATACGAAGACCGTCAAACGCTTGCGGTGTAGTGACTTCATGAATCAGGTGCAAATCGATGTAAAGAATTGTGGGTTTTCCTGCTTCTTCGTGAACAACATGCGCATCCCATATTTTTTCGAACAAAGTGCGAGGAGCTGCCATTTCCCTTCCCCCTTAAATATTTCTTGTTTCACTCTTATTATTGTTGTACCATTTTTAAAGTAATAGGTCTAATATATAGTTATTATAAATGTGATAGGTATTATCTATAAAGAGACAGGAGAGCGGGAGCAAGTGAGCAAATCGAAAGCATTCTTACTATTGGTATTAGCCAATCTGTTTTGGGCGGGAAATTATGTATTTGGAAAATATGTAATTGCGCAAATGACGCCGCTATGGATGACGTTTTCCCGTTGGTTGCTGGCGCTTATTGTACTGTTGCCGATTGCCTGCCTGATTGAAAAACCTGACTGGAAACAGGTGGGCAGAGCCTGGCTTCCCTTACTGGGTATGGCCCTGTTGGGAGTGATCGGTTATAACATACTCTTATATTCTTCGCTTTTCTATACATCGTCCACGAACGCAGCATTGGTCAACTCATTGAACCCGGCACTCATCGTGTTGTTCTCCGTCCTGTTGTTACGGGAGAAAATCAAGGCGGTGCAGGTGGGCGGCTTTGTGTTATCGTTGTTTGGCGTAATTGTGATTTTGACGCAGGGGCACGTGCTGCAAATTTTTCATACAGAATTTAACAAAGGCGATTTATTGATGCTTGCCGCTATTTTGGTATGGACGTTCTATTCGATTCTCGGCAGACGTTTAAGTTCCATTCCGCCTGTTACGGCAACCGCCGTATCCGCTGTATTTGCCGTAATCCTGATGCTGCCTGTTGCGCTTTATCAAGGGATTGATCTGGCAAAAATCGGGCCGCTTGCGGTGATCGGCATGCTCTATATCGTGTTGTTTCCGTCGATTGGTTCGTTTGTCTTCTGGAACATGGCGGTTCGTGAAGTAGGGCCGAGCCGTTCCGGGATTTTTCTCAACCTGATTGCTGTCTTTACCGCATTGATCAGTGTGATTCTGGGAGAGAAACTGACGGCGCCGCAATCGATCGGCGGTCTGTTGGTGATTGCAGGTGTCTGCCTGACATCGGGTATCACCGATCGCAAGAAATCGCTCCCGATAGACGAGCAGCTGCAGGGCAAACAAAGTGGGGTATGAAGCAACAAGTCTCGACTTGGCGACTTAGCCGCCAGATCTCGCTATGCATACAAAGGGCACAAGTTATGCTATGAAGGGGGAACGGAATGGAATTTCGTCAGCTGCAGTATGTTCTAAAGGTTGCGGAGGAGCGCAGTTTTTCACGCGCTGCCGAGAAGCTGCATATCACACAGCCTTCGCTCAGCCAGCAAATTCTCAAACTGGAGCAGCAGCTGGGCGTGAAGCTGTTTGACCGGACCGGTTCCCCGCTTGAATTGACGCATGCGGGGGAACGGTTTATTGCGACGGCCTCCCGTATTTTGGATTTGACGGAGCAGCTTCGGCGGGAGATGGAAGATGAGGCCAATCTGAAAAAAGGAAGGCTTGTCATCGGCAGTCTGCCGATTACGGGCGCCCATATGCTGCCGCCCGTTTTGCCGATTTTCCAAAAGCGGTTTCCCGGCATTGAAATCGTGCTGGTCGAAGATACAACGGCCAATTTGGAAGAATTAACAGTCAAGGGAAAAACCGACTTAACGCTGTTGACTTTGCCGCTGCAGGAACCGGAATTGGCGTTTGAACCGATTTTAAAAGAAAAAATCCTGTTGGCCGTCCCGCCAACTCATAGGCTTGCAAAGCAGGTGAATGAAAAGGCGGGCAAGAAAGCGGACACGAAGTGGAAGAGCAAGCATACAGACAGGAAGGTAAAGGATGAGGACTCGGACGTCAGGTTAAAGGATAAGTATGTGGACGCTTCTGGCTGGGCGGACAAACTGCCGGAAGCAGCGCTGTCCGATTTGAAAAAGGAGCCGTTTATTCTGCTGAAACGGGGACAAGGGTTCCGGCAAATTGCGCTCGACTTGTGCAGGGAATCGGGCTTTGAGCCGCACGTCGCGTTTGAAAGCAGCAACATTCAAACGGTTCAGTCGTTGGTAGCGTCCGGCATGGGAGTGTCGTTCGTACCGGAGATGGTGGCAAGGGCTGGCTGGGGCTCCGATCATCCGGTGTATTTGAGGCTGGCCAACCTGAATCCGACCCGGACCCTGGTCGTCGCTTACCGGGAGGGACGTTATCTTTCCAAGGCAGCTCTCGCTTTTGTGGAGATATTGAAGGAGACGTTTGGAGAAAGCGGTGTGAATCAAACGGGATCGGAATTATAATGGGGGTAACGGGGTGAGAGTGCATGGACAAACAAATTCATGTCATCTACGATGGAGGATGCAGCTTATGCCGCAATAGTGTCGCGTGGTTAAAAAGCAAAGACCGGCACGGGATTCTATCGTTCACGCCATTGCAAGACCCGGAAGTTCTTATAAAATTCGATATCCCGTTTGAAGAAGCCATGTCGGAAATGCAGGCGATAATTAACGGAACCCGTTATAGAGGAGCTGACGGTGTGGTACGGGTGATCGCTTGTTTGCCTGGCTATAGCTGGTTGCGGGTTGGGCTGCGGTCCAGGTTGTTTATGCGCGCGGCGTCAGGGATTTACAAACAGGTGGCGAAGCGGCGGCGGAGTTTTAACCAGTTGCCTAATGCCCAAACGGCTTTGTCATCATCATCGTACCGATTGACATCAGGAGCACAAAGACGGTAATGCCGACACAGAGGTTTTGAAAGCGAAGCAGACGCATTTCTTCTATGGCGGATACTTTCTTGCTGGCGGCTACCTCTTCCATGCTTTTGACAACAAAGATTTTGATTAACCAAAAGATCAGCACATAGATTAAAATCGAAATTTGCAGCCAGGGCTGCAATAACATTTTGAGCGAAGTGGTGAACACCATGGCGGCCCCGGTAATCCAGAGGGACCAGTTGGCGTAGGCGTCCCATTTTTTGTATGTGACAAGAAATGCTTGTACGGCCGATTTGTTTTTCAAACGGGGAATTCGGAACAACAGCGCCAGTTTAAATGCTACCGCCGACAGGTGAATGGCGAGAATGATGTAAAAAGCGATTCGCATAACCGGTGATTCCTCCGTCTCAATCATTTCAAATGTACTGTCTCGTTCATGGCACTGTCATTGTAACAGATTACTCAAAAGCGTGTCACAACAAATCAAAACCCGCCAGCAACCTACGTCTGACGGGTGAAACATTGCTGTTATTATACAGCTGCTTTCGCTTTGTCGCAGATCGATGCAAACGCTTGTTTATCGTTTACAGCCAAGTCCGCGAGCATTTTGCGGTTCACTTCGATGCCTGCTTTTTTCAGGCCGTTGATCAGCTTGCTGTAAGACAGGCCGTTAACGCGTGCTTGCGCGTTAATACGGGTGATCCAAAGTTTCCGGAAATCCCGCTTGCGTTGGCGGCGGTCACGGAATGCATACAGCAAAGATTTCATTACTTGCGCGTTCGCCGTACGGAACAAACGATGTTTGGAACCGCGATACCCGCGAGCAAGTTTCAAGATTTTTTTATGACGACGGCGTGTAACCGTTCCACCTTTAACGCGTGGCATTACACTTCACTCCTTTAGGTCTGAATGACTGTTTTGTGGTTTTTACAGGTACGATACAAGTTGTTTGATGCGCTTGTAGTCGCTGCTGGAAACAACGGCAGCTTTAGCCAGATGACGTTTTTGCTTTTCCGATTTGTTGGAGAACAAATGGCTGGTGTATGCGTGTGAACGTTTCAGTTTGCCAGAGCCAGTCCGCTTGAAACGCTTAGCGGCAGCACGTTTAGTTTTCATTTTCGGCATGGAAAATTCATCCCTTTCTTGGAGCCAGAATCATAATCATTTGTCGTCCGTCCATATTGGGCGTACGTTCGACAGTTGCCAATTCATTCGTTTGTTCAATCACACGTTGGAGCACTTTCCTGCCGATTTCAGTATGCGTGATTTGTCGGCCGCGGAAACGAATGGAGACTTTCACTTTGTCGCCATTTTGGAGAAACTTCACCGCATTCCGGAGCTTGGTTTGAAAATCATGCTCGTCAATGGTCGGCGAGAGTCGAATCTCCTTAATGTTGATCACCTGCTGATTCTTGCGCGCCTCTTTCTCCTTCTTTTGCTGCTCAAACTTGAACTTGCCATAATCCATGATTCTGCAAACGGGAGGCTTGGCGGTCGGTGCCACGTTGACCAGATCGAGGTCGCGCTCAGCAGCAAGTTCCAGCGCCTTATTAAGCGGGACAATACCGAGCTGATCCCCGTTTACGTCAATAACGCGCACTTCCCGTGCTCGAATCTCTTCGTTAATCTGAACAGTGGTTTCGTGATCGCGACTAATAGTGAGTCACCCCCAAATAAAGTAAAAAGCGGACGCGATGCGCCCGCATGAAATACGACATAACGTATTGCCACAGTGACCTGACTGCCGTTGGCAGGAAGGTGAGAAGCGAGCGCTTCTTCTTTACAAAAGTTAGAATACCGAAGTTTTCTTAAATTGTCAACAATCTTAGCCTTCTACCGTATACGGAAGAAGTGCGATTACACGTGCGTTTTTGATCGCATTGGTAACCTGCCGTTGATGATACGCGCAGTTGCCGGAAATCCGGCGGGGTAAAATTTTGCCCCGTTCTGTAACGTATCGGCTCAAACGGTTGGTATCTTTATAGTCCACATGTTCCACTTTGTCTACACACAGTTTGCAAACTTTTTTACGCTTGCCGCGTTTTTTCTTAAAATCGTTCATGTTCTTGTCCCCTCCTTAATTAGCGGTTCGCCACAGTTGTCAGAATCCGAATCACTTCGTCGCTGATGCGAAGAATGCGTTCAAGCTCCTGTGGAACGGCCGGTTCGGCTTGATAGTTCAACAACACGTAGTAGCCTTGTTTAAACTTTTCAATTTCATAGGCGAGACGGCGAGGACCGAGTTCGGTGACTTTGTCAATCTGACCGCCGTTTTCCGTGATGACGTTGTTGAACTTCTCAATCAGGGATTTCCGTGTTTCTTCTTCCAAGTCCGGTTTTAAAATATACATGGTTTCGTACGCGCGCATGGCTGTACCTCCTTTTGGACGTCTGACCCTCACCTTGGACAGAGATGAGAGTAAGGATCTTTCACACAGGAGGTAATTATAAAGTATATGGACTTGAAAATCAATAGTGGTGTTAACCGATGTTAACCGCTCACCCGTTCGACCGGATAGACACGCCATACGGCAACTGTAATGGCGGCACAGAGCAGCGATTTCAAAATGTCACCGGGCAAAAACGGCCAGAAACCGGCCGCGAGCGCTTTTGCAAGCGAGAAATGGTAAATGTGAGCGAGCCAGGCAACCCCGGACGGATACAGAAACAGGGAACCGAACAGGAAGTTTACAATCGACAGTTTGCCGAACAGCCATCGGTTCGGTTTGATCCGTTCCACAAATAACCCAATCAATAGTGCAGCTACCGGGTACGCCAAGAGAAAACCGCCGGTCGGTCCATAGATTCGTGCCACTCCAGGAATTCCTTCCAGCAAGGGAATTCCGGCTACTTCCAGAATCACGACCAGCAGCATCGACAGAAATCCGTAGCGGGCTCCCAGTATGGATCCGGCCAGCATAATACCGAACGTCGAGAACGTGATCGGCACCGGACTGAACGGAAGAGTGATTTTCAGATAGCTGAGGGCGCCGGTAATTGCCGCAAACAAAGCACTGAAAACCAGCCCGCGAATGGTCCATTTTGCCATATGGCTTGCCTCCTTAAATGTTAACCGATAAGATTAAAATAGTTGACTATTTCATTTGAATGATAGCATGTGCATGCGTGCTTGAGAAGGTTGGATTTTTATGATTCAGGCAGAACGTTTGTCCTGTTTTTATCGGGACGGTGCCAATTTGATAAAGGCTGTAAACGGAATCGATCTTACCATTCAAAAAGGGGAATGGGTGGTGCTGACAGGTCCAAACGGTTCGGGAAAATCCACCTTGCTTCGGCTGATAAACGGGCTGCTGGTTCCTTCGGAAGGACGTTTGACAGTAGCGGGTATGGATTTGACGAATGCGTCAAACAGGGAACAGGTCAAACTCCGTGTGCAAGTGGTATTTCAAAATCCGGACGCGCAGGCCATCGGTACAACGCCGCAGGAAGATGTGGCGTTTGGACTGGAAAACAGAGGGATTGATCGGGCGCAAATGGAAGAGCGAATCGAACGGGCGCTGCATCAAGTTGGATTACGCGAAAAAAGGTCGGCTTCTGTATCCGAGTTATCCGGGGGACAAAAACAGAGGTTGGCAATCGCCAGTTGTCTGGCATTGGAGCCGGACTGTTTGCTGTTTGATGAAGCCACATCGATGCTCGATCCGGCGGGGCGGCGCGATATTTACCTGTTGGCTCGAACGCTTTGGCGAAACGGCATGACTGTGATATGGGCTACACAGAGGCTGGATGAGCTGTTAGAGGCGGATCGGGCGGTCGTAATGGATGCGGGTGGAATTGAATATGACGGGGCACCCCGCCATTTGTTTTATGACTCTGATGTCCCGCAGCGGCTGGGCTGGGAATTGCCGCCTGTGGTCAAAATCGGGTGTTGGCTAAGGGAACGGGGTATTCCGCTGCCCTCCTTACCTCTGCGGGAAGAGGAGGTGGCAGGGCTGTTATGCGGGTTACACTGACAAATGTAGGAGTTCGGTATGGGCAGGAACCGATTTTGCAAGAGGTGAATCTGCAGATTGAAACGGGCAGCCTGACGGTTGTCTGCGGACTGACGGGGAGCGGCAAGTCCACCCTGCTGCAGGTGATCGGCGGACTGGAGCTGCCTGCAAGCGGTTCGGTGCAATTTGACGGGGACGCATCCAGCAAACGCGAAATCGGCTTTGTTTTCCAGAACCCGGACCACCAGTTGTTTGCTGGCACCGTTTGCGAGGAGATCGAATATGGGCTGCGGTTGCGCAACATTCCGCAAAAACAGCGGCAACGGTTGATCGATGCGGCGCTGCGGCAGGTGCGCTTGGAACCGGAAGATTTTTTGCAGCGATCCCCGTTTCTGTTAAGCGGCGGCGAGAAAAAACGGGTGGCACTTGCCGCTGCTCTCGCGCCTATGCCACAGCTTTTGCTGCTGGACGAGCCGACTGCCGGATTGGATCCGTCGGCGCAACGGGGATTGTTGGAGATTTTGCGGGAACTGTCGGAGTTGGGGATTACGGTAGTGGTGGCGACACATGACTTGGACGCATTTTTTCCGTTGGCTGATCAGGTTGCGGTTTTGTACAACGGGAAACTGGCGTTTGCCGGTCGGCCGGATTCACTTGTTGAACAGCCGGCCATTCTGCAAGATGCCGGTCTCGTTCTGCCGACAGCCGCACGGATTGGTTGGCAGTTGCGGAATCACGGAATGAATGTGAAGATTTCTCTCCAGATTGAGGAGTTGTTGGACTCCCTCGATTCCGTTGCGGGAACTGATACTGCTTTGAAAAAAAGCCTGCCCTGTCTTCCGTCCGAAAACGGTAATCCATTGGCGAACAGTGTTGAATCCGGAGTCCGCGCCGAGTCCGGTGACCGGCAGGACAGAGAGCGTCGGTCTCTCTTGCACCGATTGGATCCCCGCGTCAAATGGCTGGGCATGGTGGTTTTGTCGCTGGCAGGAATTCAGATGGCAAACCTTTCGGTATTGACATTGTCGTATGCGGTTTTGTGCGCGCTGTTTGCGGTAAGCGATATGCCAATCCGTAAAATAGGGCGCTCGATTCGGCCGTTTTTGCCGCTTTTTCTGTTTCTTTGGGCGGTGTCGGCTGTCTCGTTGGGGGATTCAGACATCTCCTTCGGTTGGTTTGGTCTTTCCTATCAGGGGATGGCAAGCGGAGGATATGGGGTGGCCCGCTTTTTGTATGTCATCTGCCTTGGGATTCTGTTTGCAGGGACAACAGGGGGACTGGCGTTACGGGAAGGTTTTGAGTGGGCCATCCGGCCGCTGCAAAAAATCGGGCTTCCTACCCGCGATCTGTCACTTGCCGTTTCCATCGCTTTGCAATTTGTGCCCTTGATTCTGATCAAAATCAGCCAATTGCGCAAATCGTTACACGTTCGCATGCCGCAGGGCAGTCGGTTCAAGCGACTGGCTCCCCGCCAGATGGGGATGCTTGTGACAGCGCTTTTGATCCTGATGCTGAAAATGGGGGACGAACTGGCAACGGCGATTGAATCGAGAGGGTATAAACGGAACGTGGAGCGAACATCCGGGAAACCGTTGATTTGGCGGCGCGGTGATACAGTTGCCTGTGGTGTGATAGCCATCATTTCTGCCGCAGTTTGGTTATTGTCTTGAGCTCAAGCGGAATTCTACACGCATGCGCTTGGTGGAGAGATTAAAATACGAAAAAGCGGTTCTGCGCATAGAGCGAGAACCGCTTTTTGTTTGGCAAAAGCTGCGTTTTCTTTACAATTTGGGACCTGCTTGGCGGATCTGTTCGGAAGCAGTTGGGAATTTCTCAAAGTTTTTCACGAACAGACCGGCCAAATGGCGTGCCATATCGTCATAAGCCTGTTTGTCCGCCCAGGTGTTGCGAGGATTCAGAACTTCCGATGGAACCCCTTCGATTTGGTCAGGCACCAAAACGCCAAATATCGGATCTGACGTAAAATTGGCTTTTTCAATGCTTCCGTTGATCGCAGCCGTGACCATGGCTCGCGTGTAAGCAAGATTCATCCGTTTGCCCACACCGTAAGGACCGCCGGACCAACCGGTGTTCAGCAGGTAGACTTTGGCGTTATGTTGGTCGATTCTCTTCCCGAGCATTTCCGCATACACATGCGGATAGAGCGGCAGGAAGGGAGAGCCGAAACAGGTCGAGAAGGTGGCTTCCGGTTCTGTAACGCCGCGTTCCGTACCGGCCAGTTTGGACGTGTAACCGGACAGGAAGTGGTACATGGCCTGTTCGCGGGAGAGTTTGGAGATGGGCGGCAATACGCCAAATGCATCCGCCGTCAAGAACACGACCACATTCGGATGGCCTGCCACACCGGGAATCACGGCGCCCGGAATGTAGTCGACCGGATAGGCGGCCCGTGTATTCTCTGTCAAAGAAGCATCGTCATAGTCGGCTACTCGGGTAGTCTCGTCAAGTGTTACATTCTCAAGCACGGCGCCAAATTTGATCGAATTCCAGATTTGTGGCTCTTTTTCCTCCGATAGGTTGATGCATTTCGCGTAACAACCGCCTTCGAAGTTGAAAACGCCATGATCCGACCAACCATGCTCGTCGTCTCCGATCAAACGCCGGTTCGGATCGGCGGACAGAGTGGTTTTACCCGTTCCGGACAACCCGAAGAAAAGCGTTACATCGCCCTTCTCTCCCACGTTTGCGGAACAGTGCATCGGGAACACATCACGCATCGGCAGGAGGTAATTGAGCGCGCTGAAAATTGATTTTTTCATTTCCCCTGCATATTCGGTTCCGCCAATCAGAACGATTTTTTTCTCCAGATTGAGAATGATGAATGTTTCCGAATTGGTTCCGTCTTCAGCCGGGTCTGCTTGCAGGCCGGGAACTCCGATTACGGTAAATTCCGGTTTGTGCGTCTTCAGTTCCTCTGCGGTAGGACGGATAAACAACTGGTGGACAAACAGGTTGTGCCAGGCATATTCATTAATGATACGGATGGGCAGACGGTATTTCTTGTCAGCACCGGCAAAACCGTCGAATACAAACAATTCACGATTTTTCAAATAATCGAGTGCCCGTTCATACAATTGGTCAAACTTTTCCGAAGAAATCGGTTGATTGACGGGTCCCCACGCTATATGGTTGTGAACCGCAGGAGTGTCTACAATGAATTTGTCTTTGGGTGAACGGCCGGTGTATTTGCCGGTTGTAGCCCGAAGCGCGCCCGTCGAAGAAAGAACCCCTTCCTTGCGGGCGACAGCAGCTTCTACCAATTCCGGCACGGAGAGGCGAAAGTGCACCCGGTCGGATTTTAAAATCTGATCTAAGTCAACGGTTGAGGCGTTTACATTCATGCCTATTGTCAGATCCTTTCTGAGCGTTAATCGAAAAAAACAATTCTTTAAGATTTTAATATAACAGACCATATTGTTCAATTGAAGCATGCAAATATTTTTATGAGCAAAATGTGAACTTTTCTATGAAAACACCTTTTGTTGTTTAAAAAATCTGAAAAAAGGAAAGGCTTGTCATGTAACTTCCATAATGTGAGAAAAAGCGAGGTCGATTGCATGGAAATTAGTCTGACGGCGGACCAAGTTCGCGAGCGTATCTTGAAGATGCATCAGAACGGAGCCAACATGACCAAGCGGCACATTAAAAAGACAGACCCGGAATTGCTCCGACACGCATCCTATTATTATCCTTCCTGGGAACATGCATGTAAGGAAACCGGTATTGAAATCACTTGACAACCTAACAAAAAAACGGAGCAGAAAGTCTGGGGAACGATCCCCGGACTTTTCTTTTGTATATAATAACAAACAGGAGGGGGATTCATGAACAGTGTGTTCGTATACGGGACCCTGCGTCCTGGCCAACGTTATCATAAACTTATAGAAGCATACGTAAAACATTCTGTTTCGGCTACACTTTCTGGCAGATTGTATCATCTGCCGGAAGGATATCCGGCGCTGGTCCTGGCTAGCGATCAATCGCACGGAAAGCGGAACGGACCAGTTCGAGGTGAACTGTTGTATTTTTCCGAAATCGCCCAAGTGCTTCCCATCCTGGATGAGTTGGAAGATTATTATAGCCCGAACGATCCGCGCAATCTGTATGAGCGAGTGAATGTTTCGGTTGTCACTGTACGCGGTCACTCTGCCTCTTGTATGGTTTATCTGTTTACCCCTGACAAACTGCCTGAACTTGAGCGACGCGCCGTACATATCCCGAACGGCGATTGGGTTCAGTGGATTACTGCCAACAGCAGGTTAATAGACCCTTAGAATTCGAATCGTGTCCTGTTGGCTGGTTTCATCCAATTTGGCAATCAGACCAAACAGGATTTTGCGAAGTTCGTCATCCGACAACCGGGACGTGGAATAGGTAAAGCCGATCTCCTTTAAGAACTCGGTTACTTTATCACGGGGCATGTTGTGCAGGGATTTCTCCCAAAACTCATGGAGTAACGGAGATGCGGTCGCCATACGAAATCACCTCTTAGTCTTAGGTGCAACCTTTTTTTAGTATGACATTTGTTTCCCGTCATATTCCCCGCTTGGTGCAGTTCCTTTTGCGAGTGTTTGTTTGCGCAGGCAGATCATCTGGAACAACGGCCACCAAAAGAAGAAGTAATGATTTGTGTAGGCAGACCCCACATGCAACATAAAGTGGAACAGGTTGGCGTGCAGAATGGCAACCAAAACGGCAACAGGCAGCAAATAACGGGGTCGCGCCCATTTTTCAGGAAAAAAAGGTGCCGCGAGTCGGCCGATCAGGAGTCCGCATAAACAAACTGCCAAAAGTGTAAACAGGATCAGCGGAAAAGATGGAGAAGCAAGCAGCATGGGGACCCCCTGTTTTGAATTGTCGCTCTTTTTAAAATTCGATCCGGATAAAAAAGTTCCCTGTTTGGTCGATAGGAATTTATAAATTTTTTCCTATCGACATATCGACATAAGGGCAACTAAGGCTCGCCTGCGCCAGTGGCTTGGCGAAACCAAGTTTTCTTTATCACATAACAATATATGGAAGTGGAAAAATTATCGTACTATTCGAAAAATTAGATTGTAGAATAGAAGTGAGACCCTGCGATTTTCAGTCGACAGGGAAATGTAGAGGAGGAAAACCGAAATGACTCTAGATCCCCAGGCAAAAATGTTTCTTGATCAATTGGCTGCTTCAAACGCTCCTCCGTTGTCTGAATTGTCACCGCAAGAAGGGCGGGAAAGCATCAGCGGCATCAAAGAACTGGCTGGGCCGCTAGAGCCGGTGGCCAAAGTGGAGGATATGGCCGTGCCGGTAGACGGAGGTGAGATCACCGTTCGCGTCTATACGCCATCGGGGGAAGGGCCATTCCCTCTATTTGTCTACTATCACGGTGGAGGATGGGTAATCGGCGACCTGGATACGGTCGATTCTCCCATGCAGGCAGTTGCCAACCGAGCCGGTTGCATTGTGGCGTCTGTCGATTACCGATTGGCGCCGGAATACAAATTTCCGACAGCAGTCGAAGATTGTTATGCGGCTACGGTCTGGGTAAGGGAAAATGCTCAGCAGTTTAACGGAGATGCAAACCGAATTGCGGTTGGCGGCGACAGTGCCGGCGGCAATTTGGCGGCGGTCGTCTCGCAATTGGCGAAGCAGCGCGGCGGTCTCGAGTTGGCCTTTCAGGTGTTGATTTATCCGGCCACAGATCTTTCGTTTAATACGCAATCGTATCGGGACAATGGAGAAGGCTATTTTTTGACGAAGGATAGTATGAATTGGTTTAAAAATCATTATTTGCGCACCGAATCGGACGCCCGGAATGTGTTGGCATCTCCGCTTCTGGCGGAAGATCTCAGCGATCTGCCGCCTGCCCTGGTTATTACCGCCGAATACGATCCGCTGCGTGATGAAGGGGAAGCGTATGCGGCACGTTTGAAAGAAGCGGGTGTTCCGGTTGAACTGACCCGCTATGAAGGCATGATCCACGGATTTTTCTGGATGGCGGGATTGATGGACAAAGGGAAAGCGGCAATTGAACAAGTTGCCGGCTCGCTGCGTTCCGCCTTCGGGAATTAAACGGCGATAGGCAGGAAACGGGATCGGATTTGTTTTTGTAGACCCACGCGTGAAGGAAGCCTGACTGCTGAACGTGAAAGCCGCAGTCGGTTCGCCTGCCACCGCGTGGGTGCTGTTATGGCTTCCTCTAACTTTTCGCTACTTTTCGTTTGCAAGACAATCGACCAACGTTTTGACCTGTTGGTCACTTAATCGTTTATCAAAAGCCGGCATCCCGCACAGTTTCGCCGGCAAGTATGGAACAAGTCTGTTTGATCAGATGCGGCATTAGATGATGCGGCATCGGAAAAAGCAATTTTACTTGTTCCTTCGTATGCAGTTGCATGTTTTTTGGAAAAGGTAGCTGTAAGGAGGGAATCATCATGGCTACGTTATATGAAAAACTGGGCGGAATGGAATCGATCTCAAGTGAAAGGCCCTCTTGCCGGACAAAACTCTCCTGCTGGAAGACTCTCCAATCAAGCTGTTTGAGCTGCTCTTTGCGCTCTTCCCAATTTTTAATAATTTCCAGTGTATGTTGACGATGCGCATCGCTTGAGAACGCCAATTGAAACACGTGCAAAATAAAGATTCGTTCTTCGTACTTTTTTACGTCGAATCCGTAGATAGCCGCTGCTTCAAACAAAAATTTCATTTTAATGCCAAATCATAACGGGAAATCAGCTAACCCCAAAAATATGCCGCCCGCCCCGGTTCCCGCTCCTTCGGCGGCCGCCGTTTGGTTGTGTACTCCGAACTAACGAGTGCGGTTTGTACAATTTTTTTGATAGCTTCCGTGAGGATCGCATGGTATTTGTCGGGAAGCAGGCTGTTTACTTTGTGAGGGCCTGGTTATTTTTCATTCCCATTCCTTCACTTCATATCTCGCTTTTTGTTCATAGGCATTCATCCGCATCATCCTTTTTCCGTAAGGTCCCATGACTTTCCTGCAATCAGCATTTGAAAAAGAATTCACATGTATTCTACAATGAAATTCAAAACGAATCGATGAAATACAAGACGAATCGATCAAAAGGAGCTATCTATGACAGACCTTGTGGCAGGCAGCCGGACGCCCCGGTTTTGGGGCGGTGACGGATACCATAAAAAGCGGTATCATACGTGGAATCATCATTTACGGCAGATTTTTCAGGAGAAAGTATTCAAAGTGCCGTTGGATGCGGGGTTTACTTGTCCAAATCGGGACGGTTCAAAAGGAACCGGCGGCTGTACGTTTTGTTCGGCGGAAGGATCGGGTGATTTTGCCGGGGACCGGAGAGATTCGCTGGTCGATCAGTTTCAAACGATCCGAGACCGGATGCACGAAAAATGGCCGCGCGCCAAATATCTGGGATATTTCCAGGCGTTTACCAACACGTACGCGCCCGCCCATCAACTGCGTGAGATGTATGAAACCGTTTTGGCTCAGGAAGGGGTTGTCGGATTGTCAATTGCGACGCGCCCCGACTGTTTGCCGGATGATGTGGTGGATTTACTGTCTGAGTTGAATGAGAAAACCTATCTATGGGTGGAATTGGGACTGCAGACGGTTCATGAAAAAACGGCTCTGCTGATTAACCGGGGACATGACTACCAATGCTATCTGGATGCGGTGGAAAAACTGCGGGCGCGCAATATCCGGATTTGTTCGCATATCATTCTGGGACTGCCCGGGGAATCGGAACAGGAAATGCTGGAAACAGGCCAAGCGGTTGCCGCGTTGCCAGTTCAAGGCATCAAAATCCACCTGTTGCACTTGTTGAAATACACACCGCTTGTGAAACTGTTTGAAGCGGGCGGTTTGCAATTTCTTGAGAAAGATCAGTACATTCGTCTGGTAGTCGACATTCTGGAAATGCTGCCGCCGGAGATGGTGGTGCATCGTCTGACGGGAGATGGGCCGCCCGATATTTTGATCGGACCGATGTGGAGTCTCGACAAGTGGGGCGTTCTCAACGGCATCGATGCGGAACTGGAGCGCCGCAATACCTGGCAAGGAAGATTGTGGACGCCAAAAGATTCGTGGACACCGGAAAAAGGACGGCTGCTCAATCCGCAGGCTGATTTTGTCGAGCTGCCCGTTTTTAAGGATACATTTCTATGAGTGGCGGGTGGCGACAAGCTGGCTGGCGCCTGCCGTCCGTTTTGGAACAGGCCAGGATGTTGGTGAGGGAACGGTTGATGGGCGGCCGTGGAGAATCGATTCCTGATAACGACGGACAAATTTCGATGCAGGAACGTAATCGGAGGATTCTGGCGGTTGACGCGACGGTGGGGAATGGCCATGATACGTTGTTTCTGGCGGAGTGTGTGGGTGCAAACGGGCTTGTCTACGGATTCGACATCCAATCTGCGGCGATCGAAGCTGCAAGCAACAGGTTGTCAGATGCGCGGCTTTTGCAGCGGGTCGTTTTACTGGAGGCAGGACATGAGCGTCTGGCAGAGATGCTGCCGCAAGATACAAAGGGGAACCTGCAGGCTGTCATGTTTAACCTCGGGTATCTGCCGGGCGGTGACAAATCGGTTATCACTCGCGCGGATACGACAGTCAGGGCTTTGCAGACAGCTTTGGAATGGCTCGCCCCGCAAGGCGTCATTACGTGCGTGATCTACCCGGGTCATCCAGGCGGAGCTGAGGAATCGGACAGGGTGTTGCAATGGGCCCGCACAGTCGATCAAAGGCAGGCGCAGGTGTTATGGTATCGATTTTTGAACCAGCAAAACAGACCGCCGACACTGCTGGCTATCAGCCGTAATGGGTAGGGGGACGAATTAGTTAGCCGCTAAAAAATTAACAAACGCTCTAATGACAGATAACCGGGTTGCCGTGTTGCGATAGATCAACGAAGTTTTTCGAATGATGGGCTGCCCGTCTCTGTCCAGCAGATCGGCCGTAAACAGGTTGTCGCGGTCATGCAGGCACAAACTTGGAAAAAGACCGTATCCAAGCCCGTGCTGGACCATTTCCAGACAGGTTTCAATCCGGTCCACTTCCATCGTAATCAGCGGCGGCTGCCTGTACATTTCGTTCCACCAATTTTGGATCAGATTCTTAAGGGAACTGTCGGTCGAATAGTTGATGCGCGGCAGGTTCGGCAAATCCTCAAACGGAACGGGTGAATCAGAAACCAGGCACACTTTTTCTTCTTTTAACAGCATTTTTTGTTCCGGCCAGTTGTGATCCCCACGAATGATTCCTACATGGACTTCTTCCTTGAAAACAGATTGAATGACGGCTGAACTCCAGCCGGTGGTAACGTTGATTTCCACCTCCGGGTATTGCGCAAGGAAGTTTTTTAGGATAGGCGCCAATTGATAACGGGCAAACAGGCTGGAAACTCCAAGCCTCAGGGTTCCTCTCACTTTGTTGTCCATATTGTTCATATGTTCCTTGGTTTGTCTAAGCAGCGAAAGCATGTTGTGCGCATACTGCACCAGGTATTCCCCTTGCGGAGTAAATTCGATTCCCCGTTTGCCGCGATATACAATTTTTGTGCCAAACTCCTTCTCGATCTGTTTCAACCGGTAAGTAAGTGCGGGCTGAGACAAGTACAGCTTTTCCGCCGCTTTCGTAATGTTTCGTTCGGAATGAATCGTCTGCAGTATGATCCAATCATTCTCCCCCATTTGGCCTGCCCCCATCCAATTACTCTCTTTCAATCATAAAATTTTTTTATCAATCATTATAAAATATCAATATTTTCTTTATTCACATAATTATCATATATTTTCAGATATATCAAACACTTCAGAACTGGTTTGGGAGGATGCTATGGAGACAGCAATAGGGTTGCAGACAGATGTGTTGGTTGTGGGCGCCGGCAATGCGGCAATGTGTGCGGCGCTTGCAGCGAGGGAAAACGGTGCCGATGTGATTGTGTTGGAACGGGCACCACAAAAGGAACGGGGCGGTAACAGTACTTTCACTGCAGGAGCGATTCGCTTTGCGTATAACGGTCTGGACGATTTGTTGAAAGTTGTCACCGATCTGACGGAAGAAGAGATTGCCAGCACCGATTTCGGCACCTACACTGAAGAACAATTTTTCGAGGATATGTGTCGGGTCACCCAATATCGGGGAAACCCGGAGTTGATCGAAATTCTGACGAGCAAAAGCCTGGAGACTATGATCTGGATGCGTTCTAAAAAAGTCCGTTTTACACCGATTTATGGCCGTCAGGCTTTTAAAATCGATGGCAAATTCAAATTCTGGGGCGGTTTGACAGTGGAAGCGGTGGGCGGCGGTCCCGGACTGGTGCAGCAATTACACGACGCGGCGGAGCGGGAAGGCGTTCGGGTTTTCTATGAAGCGCAGGCCACGAAACTGTTGCATGATGACGACGGCGTACATGGCGTGCGCCTGAAACTGAAGGGAAGAACTGCGGAAATTCGGGCAAAGGCGGTAGTACTGGCGTGTGGAGGTTTCCAGTCGAACGTTGAGATGAGAACCCGTTACTTGGGCCCCGGCTGGGAGCTGGCCAAAGTGAGGGGTACCCGTTTTAACACCGGCGATGGAATCCGGATGGCGCTTGAGATCGGGGCATCCCCCTACGGACATTGGTCCGGCTGTCATGCGGTCGGTTGGGACATGAACGCGCCTGAGTTTGGAGACTTGGCGGTGGGGGATGGTTTTCAGAAACACAGCTATCCGTTCAGCATTATGGTGAATGCCAAGGGGCAGCGGTTTCTGGATGAAGGGGCTGATTTTCGGAATTACACGTACGCCAAATACGGACGCGAGATTTTGATGCAGCCAGGGCAGTTTGCCTGGCAGATATTTGATTCGAAAGTCACTCATTTGTTACGGGATGAATACCGCATCAAACAGGTGACCAAAGTGAAAGCCAATACGCTTGAAGAACTGGCAGCCAAACTGGAGGGGGTCAATCCGGAGGCGTTTCTGAAAACAGTCCGGGAGTATAACGCGGCTGTCCGAACAGATATTCCTTTCAATCCGAACAGTAAGGACGGGCGTTGTACCGAGGGGCTTTCCATCCCGAAGTCGAACTGGGCGAATACGATTGATCAGGGTCCGTTTGAAGCGTATGCCGTTACCTGCGGAATTACGTTCACGTTCGGGGGACTGCGCATCAATACGAAGGCGGAAGTGCAGGATACGTCACTGGCCACCATTCCTGGGCTTTATGCTGCCGGAGAACTGGTCGGAGGTCTGTTCTATTTTAACTATCCTGGTGGAACCGGTCTGATGAACGGTGCGGTATTTGGCAAAATTGCCGGGGAACAGGCGGCGGTTCACGCCGGAAAACACGTTCTGGAAAATTAAGGGTGGCAGGTGACAAAGAAGGAGGGACAGCATGAACATCTTCGTTTTGCTGAAACAGACGTTTGACACAGAAGAGCAAGTCATCATAGAAAACGGAAAAGTGGTGGAAGACGGCGTCCGTTTTGTTATAAACCCGTACGATGAGTATGCGGTGGAGGAAGCGATTCAATTAACGGAAGAATACGGTGGGGAAGTAACTGTGGTTTCCGTGGGGCCTGGCCGTGTCGAAGAAGCGCTTCGGACGGCATTAGCAATGGGAGCGGACAAAGCCGTTCTGGTTGAGGATAAAGCCTGCTTTGGCGATGAATATACAACTTCCAAAGTGCTGGCGACCGTTATCAGGAATCGACCGTTTGATCTGATTCTGTGCGGACAGATGGCGGTGGATGACGGAGCGGCACAGGTGGGGACGCGGGTGGCAGAATTGCTTGCCATCCCGCACGTGGCTACCGCAGTCGATTTGGAGATTCGGAACGGAACAGCAACGATCAAGCGGGAATCGGAAGGAAACATAGAAATCATTGAAGCGAATCTGCCTCTTTTGGTGACTTGCCAGCAAGGGTTAAATGAACCGAGATATCCTTCCTTGCCCAATAAGATGAAAGCGAAAAAGAAACCGCTGGAGCGTTTGACCGTTACCAATCTTCAAATGGAAGGGATGGAACTGGCGCCCAAAACGGAAATGCTGGGAGTCCACATGACTCCTCCAAAAGCGCCGGGCCGAATTTTGCAAGGGGATGTTCGGGAGCAGGTGAAAGAGCTGGCCCACTTATTGCACGATGAGCGGCGGGTCGTATAAGGGGGGAAAGCAAAGTGGGAAAAAACGTGCTTGTATTTGCCGAAGTAAGGGAAGGGCAGGTCCGTAACGTTTCGTTGGAATCGCTTGCTGCAGCCGCAAGAATAGCAGATGGAGGAGAAATCGGAGCCGTTCTTTTCGGGACGGGAATTGCGGCTCATGCGGACCAATTGGCTCGCTATGGAGCCCAAAAAGTATATCTGGTCGAGGAGGAGCAGTTTAATTTCTATTTAAATGAAACTTACACCTATGCATTTGAACAGGTCATCAAGCAGGTTAGGCCGGATGCCATTCTGCTCGGTCACACGGCAACCGGTCGTGATCTGGCGGCCCGTATTGCAGGCAGGCTGAATCTCGGGTTAGTGTCTGATTGTACGGATGTGGCGCTTACTGATGAAGATGTGATCTTTACTCGCCCCATCTATGCGGGAAAGGCGTTTGCCCGGAAAAAAATTACCGATGGAACAATATTTGCCACCATTCGCCCCAATAACATTCCTTTGCCGGAGCCTGATATGTCGCGCCAGGCAGAGACGGTCCATTTAAAAGTCGAGAGTAAAAATCTGCAGACAGTTGTCAAGGAGATTGTGAAGAACACTGCCGGAACCGTTGACCTGACGGAAGCAAAAATCATTGTCTCTGGCGGGCGGGGCGTTAAAAGTGCAGAAGGATTCAAACCGTTGCGGGAACTGGCGGCTGTGTTGGGAGCGGCGGTAGGCGCATCACGGGGAGCCTGCGATCAGCAGTATTGCGACTATTCGATGCAGGTAGGACAGACAGGGAAGGTTGTGACGCCAGATCTTTATATCGCTTGCGGGATATCCGGCGCCATTCAGCATCTGGCTGGTATGTCCAATTCGAAAATTATTGTCGCGATCAATACCGACCCGGAAGCCCCGATTTTCAAGGTGGCTGATTACGGCATCGTCGGTGATTTGTTTGAAGTGGTGCCCTTATTGACAGAAGAATTTCGGAATATTTTGGGAAAACCGGAAATTACAATCGGCTAAGACTTCAGGCCAAAAAATTAAAGGGGTGTGGACAAATATGAAAAAGAAGTTTGGGTTCTTTCAGGCAGCAGCCGTAAGCGCAGCCATGGTGGGGTTCCTCATCAGCGGCTGCGGCAGTTCGGGCAGCCAGAATGCCGCTTCCGGTAACAACAGTGGAACCGGTTCCGACTATCCGAAAATGGAAATCAAATTCTCTCATGTTGCGGCTCCCGATACGCCAAAAGGGCAGTCAGCATTAAAGTTCAAGGAATTTGTAGAATCGAAAAGCGGCGGCAACATCTCGGTCAAAGTGTATCCCAATGGCCAATTGTACGGGGACAATGACGAAATCGAAGCTTTACAGGCGAACAATGTACAGTTTATCGCTCCTTCTTCCGCTAAATTGGGTGGGTTTGACAAATCGTTTGAACTGTTCGATCTTCCCTTTTTATTTAAAGATGAGAAGCATCTGGAGGCGTTCGAAGACGGACAGGCGGGCAAGCAACTGCTCTCCAAAGTAAATTCCAACAATATGGAAGGGCTGGCATTTTGGCCAAACGGGTTCAAACACATTACCAACTCGAAACGTCCGATCGCCAAACCGGAAGACCTGAAAGGGTTGAAAATCCGTACCCATGGCGGCGAAATCATCAATGACGTGTACACAGCGCTGGGTGCCGCCTCGACAAAATTGGCATTCAATGAAACCTATCAGGGACTGCAGTTGGGCACGGTAGACGGTCAGGAGAACAGCCTGGTCAATATTGAGACACAAAAGTATGAAGAGGTGCAAAAATACCTGACGCTTACGAATCACGCCCGTTCCGAATATGTGGTTGTGACAAACAAAAAGTGGTGGGATGGTCTTAATGCCAAGACAAAAGATTTGCTGACGCAGGCGATGAAAGAAGCAACTTCCGTAGGACGGAATCTGGTTGAAAAAGAGGAAAAGGAAGCGTTGGACAATATCAAAAAACACAACAAGATGCAAATTCATCAATTGACTCCTGAAGAGCGGCAAACATTTTTGAAAACGTTGAAACCGGTTTCAGAAAAGTGGGGGAAAGATATTGACCCGAACCTTCTAAAGGCAATCGATGAGTTGGCGAAGTAAAGGAGATGCAGTTATGGCCAGAAAGTATGATGTGAAACGGTTATGAATGGAAGGGAAATCGGGATGTACGGAGGGAGCAGGGAATGAAAAAGGGGCAAAGAGGCTACAGATTGTTTGAAGATCTATCATCCGGCTTGTTCTTGGTGACCGGCTTTCTTCTGATGTTTTATGAAGTGGTTATGCGGTATGTGTTTAATTCCCCTACCACCTGGGTAAATGAAATCTCAACCATGTTTGTAGTTTGGGGAGTTTTGCTCGGTCTGTCTCTGGGATTGCGGGATAATCACCATATCAGTGTTGATATTTTGTATGAGTTTTTACCTGGAAAAGTGCGCAGGCTAATCGATTTTATCGCGAACCTTGCGGGACTTGTGTTTTGTCTGTTTTTCACCTACAACGGGATCATTCTGGTGGGAAGAGGCATCAAATCCAGCCAGGTTTCCATTGAGACGGGTATACCGATATGGGTTTATTATCTGGTTGTTCCCATTTCTGGGGTAATGTTTGGTATTCGGTTTTTGACGAAAATATACGAACTGCGCCACGCTCCATCGGTTGAAGCGGGAAAGGAGGCGGAGACGATTGAACACTACCATGCTTTTTAGTGCTTTTGCCATTCTGCTTCTGCTGCGGATCCCTATCGCGGTGTCGTTGATGTTGTCCACCGTTTTCATGTTCTGGCTGTCTGGATCTTTTGGCATGTGGACGATTCCGCAAAAAGTGTTCAGTGCCTTGAATTCTGTCACATTGATTGCGATTCCCGGATTTGTATTGGCCGGCACGATTATGGCGCGAGGAGGAATCGCCAAGTATTTAATCGAGGCTCTGCGCGCCTGGGTAGGACATATTTCGGGCGGTCTGTCGATTGTTACGATTCTCGCCTGTACATTTTTTGCCGCCATCAGCGGATCAAGTCCGGCTACCGCCGCCGCGATCGGATCGATCATGATTCCGGCAATGGTGGAAGCGGGATATAACAAACGGTATGCCATGGGCTTAGTGGCCGCATCGGGGACGTTAGGGATTTTGATTCCACCCAGCATTCCGCTGATTGTTTATGGTGTGGTTACAGAAGAGTCAATTGGAAAACTGTTCATGGCCGGAGTGGTCCCAGGTATCGGAGTATCGTTGGTGTTGATCTTATATGCCCTGATTTACGCGCGAATCAAAGGATACGGAAAACTGGACAAAATGTCATGGGCGGACAGGTCGGCCAGTACACGGAAAGCGATCTGGGGACTTCTGCTGCCGATCCTGATTCTTGGCAGTATTTATAGCGGGGCGACGACTCCTACGGAAGCTTCCATTGTGGCAAGTGTTTATTCGGTTCTGGTTTCCGTTTTTGTCTACCGGGAAGTTTCCTGGAAAACCTGGCACCAAATCTTGAAAGAAACGATTGGCATAACCGGAATGATTATGCTGATTATTGCGGCAGCCACTATTTTCTCGCTGTATATGACACAGGAAGAGATTCCGCAGATGATTGCGGCGGCGATGCTCTCCATCGATCTGAATACAGCTTTGTTCTTCGTACTGACCGCCGTACTGTTTTTGATTCTCGGCATGTTTCTTGAATCGTCTTCCATTATGCTAATCACGTTGCCGCTGCTTTTGCCGATTATGAAATCGCTTGGCATTGATCCGATTCATTTTGCTGTCGTTATGATCATTAACATGGAGATTGCACAGGTTACACCGCCGGTGGGACTCAATCTGTTCGTAATCAGCGGCATATCAAAGGAAAGTCTTGGTTCGGTGTGCAGAGGGAGCTTTCCCTTTATTATCGTGCTGTGCATCTGTATGGTGATCGCGATGATATGGCCGGGTCTGTCGCTCTGGCTGCCAAACCGACTGTTATGAAATGCTGTCTTTGTCTGAAGGGAGTGGAGGGGCATTGTACAAGATTGGAGTAATGGAAGGGGACGGTATCGGTCCGGAGGTGGTGAAAGCTTCCATCGAAGTTTTGCGGGCTTTGGAACGTAAATTGGGAATCCTCTTGTTCACCTTTATCCCTCTTCCGATTGGATTGTCCGCTTTTGAAAAAATGGGTTCCACATGTCCGGATAAAGCGATGAAAATCCTTGCCGACTGTGACGGCGCCGTTTTGGGGCCGGTATCGACCCATGCCTATCAGCCGGATCGGAACATGCCGAACCCGAGTGCCAGAATTCGCAAACAGTTTGATCTGTACGCCAATCTCCGGCCTGTCCGTTCGATACCCGGCTACTCTAAATTCCCCGATGTGGATCTGCTGATCGTGCGGGAGAATACGGAAGGCATGTATGCAGACCGCAATCTGTTCAGCGGCAACGGCGAATGGATGATTGACGCAGATACGGTGTTGTCAGTCAGAGTCGTTACGCGACATGCATCGGAACGGGTAGGGCGTATGGCATTCCAAATGGCCCGCGAACGAAACGGCAAAAAGCATGTGGCCGTTATTCACAAGGCAAACGTGCTGCGCAAGGGGTGTGGGTTGTTTTTGGAGGAATGCCGCAAGGTCAAAGAGTCGTTTGCAGATATTCAGTTGGATGATTTTCATATTGACGCATTTGCGATGCAATTGATTCTCCAGCCGGAAACATATGATGTGATCGTGACCACCAACATGTTTGGCGATATTTTGTCGGATGAAGCAGCAGGCCTCGTTGGCGGACTGGGCATCGCTCCGGGACTCAATGCAGGAGATTCGTTTGCCGTTGCGCAGGCTACGCACGGTTCTGCCCCTTCGATTGCCGGACAAAATCTGGCGAATCCGATTGCCGAAATTTTGTCTGCCAAGATGCTGCTTCACTGGCTGGGAATCACACATCATGACGGGAGTCTGACAGAAGCGGCGTCCATTCTTGATCAAGCAGTTTGGGGCGTACTGGCGGACGGTCAGGTTCGCACCCCGGATTTGGGAGGATGTTCGACTACGCAGGATATGACCGATGCAATCGTATCCAGAATTTTTGCAACCAATCGGTAGTTTGCGGGGAGGAGGGACGAAGCGATGCAGATCAGTATTCCTTGTATATTAATGAGGGGCGGAACCAGCAAAGGCGTATTTTTTCTGGAAGAGGACCTTCCGAAGAGCCCCGCAGTCCGGAACGAAGTGATTGTACGGGCGTTCGGCAGTCCCGACCCGAGCGGACGACAGATTGACGGGTTGGGTGGGGGAACCTCCACCACCAGTAAAATGGCGATCATCAGTAAGCGAAAGGAAGAAGTGAACGGGATCAACTACACGTTCGGACAGGTTGATTTGAAAACATCGCTCGTGGATATGCGCGGCAACTGCGGCAATCTGTCGTCCGCAGTAGGGCCTTACGCGATTGATATGAGGCTGGTCGATAAGATTGAAGAACCTTATACGAAGGTCCGTATTTACAATACGAACACACAAAAGTATATCGTAGCGCATGTCCCAACACGCAATGGTAAAACGTTGTATGACGGCGACTTTCAGATTGCCGGTGTACCCGGGCAGGGGAGCAAGATCCAATTGGATTTCATGGAACCGGGTGGCGCGGTGACAGGGTGGCTGCTGCCAACGGGTCAACCGGTGGAAATGATTAACACAGATTCATACGGCAGTTTTCAGGTATCAATTGTGGATGCGGCCAACCCGGTGGTGTTTGTGCGTGCGGCTGATATCGGTCTGACCGGTAAGGAGTTGCCGAAAGATATCGACAACAATATGCAATTGTTGGATAAGATTTTGCAGATTCGGGCGGCGGCCGCCGTTCGGATTGGTTTGGCACAAGACATGCAGGATGCGTTTGTGAACGTTCCCTCCGTGCCGAAAGTCGCCTTTCTGTCAGAACCGTCCGATTATATAACGACAAGCGACGCGGTGGTGCAAAAAGAGGAGATTGACATTATGGCCCGTATGCTGTCGATGGGAAAAATGCATCCTTCGTTTGCGATCACTGGCAGCATTTGTTTGGCGGTTGCTTGTAAAATCGACGGGACGTTGGCCCACGAGATGGTTCCGGTGGATAGAAGAAACAACTATGAGCTGCAGATCGGGCACTGCAGCGGAGCCATCTCTGTCGGTGCAGAAGTGATTCAAGAACAGGGAACATACCGCGCCCTGCGGGGAAGCGTTTTTCGAACGGCCCGCCGGTTGATGAGCGGCATGGTGGATGTGTCGATTTAGATTGGGCTCACCATGTTCTTTCTCCCTTCGTACACTGAAAACGGGTACATAGGGTCGTTATTGACCTTTAGGTGAAGGGATTGTCTCACATGGAAGGATAAGGCTTGGGAGGGGTTTCGCATGGGGGACGAGCAACAGCGGCTGGTAGACGCTTTGGTGGCGCGAACGGGGCAACCACGGGCCAAAGTGGAGGAATGGGTGGCCGGTTCGTTGCGCCTGCTGGAAGGTTCCTTAACGGTTTACGATGTGTCTCGGGTTGCGGCCGATTTTGTCAGAAAACACGTGAAAAACGCGAAGCCTTATCTATTTCGGTTTGCCCGGTCCTGGTTAGAATCGTATCTAGAGGAGCGGCAACGGTTGACCAAAGTGGCGGATGGCAAGCGGGCGGTCAAGGAAACAATTCCCAGGCAGGCTCGCAGTGAAGACAAAGCATCGAGGCGGGCTTTCCGCAAGCCGCCTGACACAAACAGAAACCGGTGGCAACGTGGACAAAGCGTGCTCCCCATCCTTTTCGACTCTTACAGGCAAATGGAACACCCGGCAAAACCGTGGATTGCGAAGGAACTCAAAGGACGGGATTAGGCGACAGTGTGAAAAATAGAGATCACGGCATCACGGCAGCGCCACTTGGGAAAAGGCGTAAATACAAAAGTAAAGCGTATAACAGGGTAAACGATCCGAACTTGGGCCGCTTACCCTTTTATGTGTGTGAAATCAATTGGGAGGGGCATAATTGAAGCAAAGGAGGATGAAAATGGAAGGCGTTAGTGCAAAAATCAGTCATAAGCGCTTACGAAAGAGGCAGGTCTTGTTAAGGGTCCTTTTTATCTTTTTGGGTGCGATGCTGGTTTCTGTCGCGTTGGAGATTTTTTAGTGCCGAATCATATTATTGATGGCGGGGTAACTGGAGTATCCATTATGTTATCACACCTTACCGGCATGAAACTAGGGGTGTTCCTCTTCCTATTCAACCTTCCTTTTTTAATAATCGGGTATAAACAGATTGGAACGACCTTTGCGATCTCTACCCTGTTTGGCGTTTTTGTCATGTCGTTAGGGACCGCTTTGTTTTTGCCTGTTCCCAGTTTGACGCAAGTCCTTCTTTTATCTTCCGTATTTGGTGGAATCATTTCAGGTATTGGTGTGGGTCTGGTTATCCGCGCGGGTGGTTCAATTGAAGGGTTGGATCAATCGAGATTCGTATGGATAATCAGTGAAGAATATAACGAAATTGGCAGCACAGTGAGCACTGATTTAGGTCGGGGAGTCACGTATCTAAACGGGGAAGGCGGATATTCCGGTGATGTCAAGAAGGTCATTTTCTGTGTGATCACGCGTTTGGAGGAAGCAAAGTTAAAGTCGATTGTCGATGAGATCGATCCATCCTCCTTTCTTGCCATCGGAAACATCCACGATGTGAAGGGCGGTCGATTTAAGAAGAAGGACATTCACTAATTGAGGGACCCTATCCACATTTTAATTGAGACCACGCTGTATGCGGATGGTCTTTTATGGTCGATAGGAAAGGGAGGGTTCTCGCACTGCAATGGCGAATATTGACCTGATGGAAGGACGGTGACGGCGGCATGAAACGGATTTATACGGGGTGGTATACGAAACGGCTGCGGCAGGAATGGATCGCGCAATGCGGCCTTTTCTTGCGGAACGGACGGCGGAACTTTCGCTTTCTGCTACCGACCCGTTATTTAATTCAGCAGGTACGGGAATCGCTGGCCGCATCCGGCTATGGGGTGGCGGAACAGGTTGGGACGTTTGACGATCTGGTCGATCTCGGCTTGTCACAGGAAACGAATTTGATTCGCATTGATGAACAGGGAAAATTGGCGGTGCTGCACCGTGCGCTGCAGCAGGCGGGGGACGCGGCGCTTGTTCCGTTTGCGGCGATTTTGGACAAACCCGGTTTTGCACAGTCCCTGCTTGACGCAATCGAAGAACTGAAAAATTCAGGCATTGCTGAGTCGGTGTTGGCTGGATGGGTGAAAGATTCTGGTGTCCTGTCGGAACGCGATGTCCAATATGTTCGTTCTTTTGCCGCAATCTACGAAAACTACCAGAAGGTTTTGAAAGAATATGCGGGAGGCCGTTTGCTTGACCGGCAGGAAGGATACAGGCTGGCGGCAGAACATCTGCTGCAAGACGGAGACCGTCTGTTGGCGGGAATCGAGACGGTGTTTATCGATTATCTGACGGTTACGCCGCTGCAGCTGCCGATTTTGGAAGCCGTTTGCCGCCATGTGCCACATGTGGAGATTTTTATGCCTTACCCGCAGGAAGCGGCAGGAATTCCGATTTTGCAAAAAAATCGGGAGCGTTTGACCGATCTTCTGATAAATATGGGATTCGAGCATATCGAACTGGAAGCGGAACCGTCCGGATCGGCTGATCGGGCAGTGCGATCATCTGGCGCTCACAGTGGGGGCAAGGCCGGGGAGGCAGAACGGGCTGCTGAGGAAAATCGCTTCACCCGGTTGGCCAAATCGCTGTTTGCCGAGCAGGTCAAGCCGGTGCAGGCGGACGGCGTGGAATTGATCCCGAGCAGCACCCTCTTACAGGAAGTAAGAGCGGTTGCGAAAGAGATGAAACGGCTGGTGAAAGACGGTTGGCAGCCGGAGCAGATTGCGATTGTGACGGCGAATGACGCCGCGTACCGGCCTTTGATTCATCGTGTGTGCAAAGCGGACCGGATTGCAGTTCGGCTGGCGGATATTCGCAATCTGACGGAAGTGCCGTTTGTCCGCAGGATGCTGCGGGTAATCGGTGAGCAGCAGGCGGATTTTTCAGAAACGGCGACCTATCAGAAACATGCGGAAACGGTCCGGAAACGGGTGGCGGAAGCCGGTCTGGTGGAAGAATTGTATGCCGCCGCCGCACAGGCAGTCATAACGCTGGACGATTTGCGGCGTGACGTAAGGGCGTGGCAGAGCTGCCTCGACAGTCTGAGCAGTTTGGTGCGGGCAAAAAGGCTGTTCGGTGAGCGTACTGTGCCGTTTCGGGTGTTTTGGGAAGAGTGGCGGGAACAGCTGCGGGAGCAGAAAGTAGAGGTGGCTGGCGGAGCGGGGAGCGGTGTTTCGGTGCTGCGTCCGGCGGAGGTGCGCGGCTTATCGTTTCGGGCCGTTTTTGTGTTGGGACTGAACGAGGATTCGTATCCGAAAAAGCCGTCCGATCATTGGTTGCTGGATCGATTGGAACAGGCGGCAGTCCGCAACGGGTATGTGCTGCAGCGGCGGGAGCAGTTTGAACTGCAAAATCTGCTGTTCCGTTCCTGCCTGTTGGCTGCGGAAGAGCGGCTTTATTTGAGTTTTCTGAGTCCGGAAGCGGATGAACGCAACCTGCGGTCGCCTTATTTGGAGGCGGTGATGCGATGTATCGCAGAGGGGGATTGGAAGCATCCCGCCCGGTTTGCCAGCGCTCTGTCCCATCTGCCGATTTCCGACCGATGGGAAGAATTGTCGGGTGAACAGGAGTGGCGGGAGAGAGCGGCTGTCTGGCTGGGGGGGCCTGCTAACGGCGAGGATTTGGGCGAGGCGGCGGACATACTGCGCCGGGTAGAATCCGAAATGACGGAACATGAGGCCGGGCGGCCTACGCGACTGATCGGCTGGCGGTCTGTTTTGGAGCGGATAGCTCTCGAAGAGGAACGGGAAAGCGGGGGTCCAAGCCGATTTGCCGGACGTTTGTCAGATCCTGCGATTCATGCCCGGTTGCAGGAAATCTACAGTTCCGGTTACACGTGGAGCGTTTCCAAGCTCAACCGGTACGCCGTTTGCCCCTTTCAGTTTTTTGCCGATCATGTGCTGCGGATTGATCCGAAAGAGGCGCTGGAAGACGGAATACCGGTTGATGAGCGGGGCAGTTTTTTGCACGAATTGACCCAGCGGCTGCTGTTGCCGCTAACGGGAGAATCCCGTGTAGAGCAGGGGGCGGCGGATAAGATTCTGGCCGATTTTGACCGTATATTTGAGGAAACCTGCGAAAACTGGAAAGGGTCGGATTTGACCGAATCGCTCTATTGGCCGATTGAAAAAACGCGTCTGCAGCAGGAGATGCGCACTTGGCTGGAGCGGGAATTGGAGATGTTGGTGCAATCCCGTCTGCGGCCTGTCCGTTTGGAATGGTCGTTTGGCGGCGAGCGGCGTACCGGGGATGCGGAGCGGAAAGAGATGTTGGACCCGCAATCGACAGAGGAGCGGATCGGTCTTCCGGTTGGCAAGGAAACGATGTGGTTTCGCGGCCGGATCGACCGGGTCGACTTGGCGGAAGACGGCAGCCGGTATGCGATTCTTGATTATAAGACAAGTTTGGCGCGTTACAAAGGAAGCAAGGATTTGGAAAACGGAACGAATTGGCAGGTGCCGCTGTATCTGGCCATTTTTGAAAAATGGGCCGGACAGCAGGGGCAAACTCTGTCCGCCCTTGGCGGTGGCTATCAGAAGCTCGCAGCGAAAGCGGAGGCAATGGTTGGCGTCTGGGCGGAAGATGCGAAATCATTTGGCTTGACGGCGATCAAGCGAAACGATGTGCGACCCGATTTGGAGGCTGATTTGCAAAACGCTTTGCTGCAGGTAGCCAACCAGCGGGATGCCCTGCGGCAGGGCGTGTTTGACGCGCAACCGCGCGCCGATTGCGATCCGTATTGCCCGTTTGGATCGGTTTGCCGATTTGACGGGAAAAAGAAAGGAGAGCTCCATGAACCAATCGTCGATACAGCGAATTCGCGATCCGAAACCGAATGAACAGCAGCAGCAGGCAATTGAGAACCTGAGCGACCACCTGTTGGTATCGGCAGGCGCCGGTTCCGGCAAAACGTGGGTGCTGACGGAACGATACCTGGAGATGCTGGTGAATGGGGCTGCCCCCAGACAGATTGTGGCCATCACCTTTACCGAATTGGCGGCTGCCGAAATGAAAGGCCGGATTCGCAGCGCCGTGCAGAGAATGATTGACGAAACGCCCGACCTGCGGCAAAAAGCGCACTGGCGGCGAATGTACAATGAGCTGGATGGAGCTGTCATTTCGACCATTCACGGATTTTGCATGCGGCTTTTGAAAGAGTATCCGGTCGAGGCGGCGATTGATCCGACGGCCGATGTACTGTCGCCTGACGAAGCGGACCGGCTTTTACTGCAGGCGGTAATCGAAGTCACAGAACAATGGATGCGGGAGCGGACAGCCGATATTCAAGCGTTTTATCTGGCGTGGGGCGGTCGCCGCGGCATCATCCACAGTCTGCTTGACGCCTATCTGGCGATGGTGACGTTTGATTACCCGGTTTCGGATATGCTTAGGGATACGGAACGCATGCTGGCCGATTTGCGCCGTCAGATTCCGGTTGTGATCGAACAGATTGACCGGCTTGTCGATACCGTTATTGCGCCGGAAGCGGCCGCGCAGATGGGGGGGAAGAAAAAACCGGCCCAATATGTGCTTGATATGGCCGCATGGATCGATAAGTGGCGGGAAAAATCGGCCCTGCTGCGGGAGTGGGATGGGACGATCCAACCAGAAGTGCGGCAGACGCTGTATGATCTGCATAAATCGATGTGGGCCAACCGGGGCGGCGGGGAGTCGGTCAAGGAAGCGCACAAGATGCTGAAAGAGGAATGTCTGCCACGGCTTGCCTCGTTGGAAACGGCGCCCGATACGGTAGAGCAGGCGCGGTTGTTCGGCGAACTGCTGTCTGCGATTGACGGACGTTATTCAGAGGCCAAAAGCGAACGGCACAAACTCGATTTTCATGATTTGGAGCGGTTGACCGCCAGAATGTTGGAACGTCATCCGGAAGTGGCGGAAGAATACAGCCGGAAACTGAAATATATCATGGTGGACGAGTTTCAGGACACGAACCGCCTGCAGAAAACAATCATCGACCGGATTGCGGAGGATGACGGGCAGATCCGCAAGTTTTTTGTCGGCGACGGCAAACAGTCGATTTACAAGTTCCGCGGGGCGGATGTGGATATTTTTCAGGAAACGGAAACGCGGTACAAACGGATTCAGATGACGAAAAATTTCCGGACGCAGGCGGGGGTCATCCATTATATCAACGATTTTTTCGGCTGGTTGATGGATGGCGCAGAAGCGGGGGAAGTTCGTCAGGTCCGCTTTGAATCGTTGGATCCACACCGGAATCCGGAACATCAACAGCCGTGTGTGGAATTCCTTGTCGAGCGAAATGATGCGGCGGAGGATGCGAGGGAAGCGGAAGCGGATCTGATTGCCAGACGGATTTTGGAGTTGGTGAAGGGGGATCGGGTCGCCGTCTATAAGAAAAAAAGCGGAGAATCGGTCGAATCTCCCCATCCGGTCCGTTATGGTGATATTGCCATGCTGTTTTCCGCCACCACACAGCTTGCGGTTTATGAAGAGGCGCTGCAGCGCTATGGAATTCCCTATGTGGTGGAGAAAGGACGCCAGTTTTACAAAAAAAGGGAGATTGCCGACATGCTGTCCTGGCTGAAAGCGATTGTTGACGCAAGCGATCAGGTAGCACTGGCGGCGCTGCTGCGTTCCCCCGTGTTTGCTTTGTCTGATGAAACCTTGTTCTGGCTGGCTCAGAAAGGGGCTTTTGCGGGGGAGACGGTGCAGAAAAGCCCTCTTGCGCAGGAGCTGGAACCGCAGGGAGCACTGTCGAAAGGGCTCGCCTGTGTTTGGCGGGAGGCGGCGAGTGACGGGCAGAGAGTGGAACTGCAGGCGCTTCTTGGCGAGCAGGAATTGGCCAAAACGCTGACGGCGTTCGAGCAGTTGGGGAAATGGCGGACGATCTGTGAACGGCAGCCGCTGGCCGATTTTATGCGGGAGATTTTGGCGGAAAGCGGATATCTGCAGGTGGTTCTGGCCGGATTTGGCGGCGAACAGAAATATGCAAACCTCTTCAAGTTGATCGAAATGGCGGAAGAATTGCAGCGGACGGAAGGATATGGAATCTCCGAATTTGTGGACTACCTGCAGCGGATGCAGGATGAAGGCGTGCAGGAAACGGAGGCGCAGTTGGGCAGTTCGAGCCTGCTTGGGGGCGCTGTCCGGATCATGACGGTTCACGCGTCAAAAGGGTTGGAGTTTCCAGTGGTGATTTTGCCCGATTTGAAACGATCCCTAAAAACCGGAGATGCGACATGCTTTATTATTCGTCCGGGTCAAGGCATTGGACTGAAACGAGCGCCCTCTTTCGACGAAGCAAACGAAAGTAAACTGGAGATGCAGGGAGACGGGCTGTTCCGCTTGCTACGGCAACAGGAAAAACAGCGTGAGCTGTTCGAGGAACACCGCAAGCTGTATGTGGCGATGACGCGCGCTCGTGATTATTTGATTCTGCCAGTGACAAGACCCAGAATTGAGGGCCCTTCCTGGCAGAAATGGATTTTACAGCATGCCGGATTTGACAAGTTTGACGATTTGACGTTCGGGGTGTGGGAAAAAGAGAATGCGGCGGATCGTGCCCTATACCGGATTGAGATAAACGGTGAGGTTGCGAAAATGGATGCGGATTTCTCTAACCGCGGCAAAAAGAGGTATCAGCAACTGCAGGAACGCTTGGGGCAAAGGTCTGGCGGGAGGGCGGCAGCGGCGACAGGAACCGGAATAGACAGCGCGACCGCCGGTTCGTTTGGTCTGCTGTTTCCGGTCGGGCGATTGGACGCTCCTCAATTGCCGATGATTTCCGCCTCGGCGGTGATGACGCACCGGACGTGCGCGCGCCGATTTTACCTGCGGTATCTGTTTCAGCTCCCGGAATGGCGTGGCGAAGATACGGCACAGCGGTTGTCGGAAGAGGAAGCCAGATTGCCTGATACAGAAGAAACGCTGGTGTCCGAACTGCCGGACGAGAGGGCAGAGTGGCAAACTGCCGGTTTTTGGCCGGGCGAGGCCGATCAAGCGAAGGCAGCGGGTGAGCTGATTTCGCAACATAGCGGTCGCTCCAAACGGGTTCATGCAGATTTGCGCGGCACATTGGTCCATCAACTGTTTGAACAACTGCGGCAATCCAGCCAGAAGCAGGAACTGATCGAGGCGGTTCTGCGGTCGGCAGGAGTGGATCGGCAGGCAAAGACGGAACTGATTCCTTATCTTGAGGAAATGGCCGATCGCTATCTGCAAAGTCGGTGGTTTCAGTCTGAATCGTTCCGGGAACAGTCTTTTCATATTAAAATCGGCCCGGCTATCGTACATGGATTCATAGATGCGATCATTACGGAGGCGGACGGAACGCTGACCGTGGTCGATTTTAAAACAAACGATATAAAAGATCAGCAGCATGTGGCCGAATTGACAGAGCGGTATACCGTACAGCTGCAATTGTACGCGCTGGCGGCAGAAGCCGTTTTTCAAAAAACGGTGGGACAGGCGGTATTGTTTTTCCTGGCGGGTAATACGTCGGTTCCCGTTGATGTGAGCCGTCCAACGCTGACCCGATTGCGCGGCGAATTGGAACGGTTGTTTGTGCGGTTTGCGGATGACGGGAAAATGGAATCGTACCCGATGACGGAGCAGCGGGACTCGTGCGGGCGGTGCGGCTATCGCGTTTTGTGTGGAAGATAAAACCGGTTACTTGCCAATCTGATTTGGAAGGATGTACCATAGAAAAAATTGCAAGTTTTGAAAAATCTGTTTTCACATACGGAGGAGATGGAATGAACGGAGTTGTGATTACCAAGTTTGGCGGGCCGGAAGTATTGGAATATCAAAAATTGCCTGTTCCGCAGCCGGGGCCGAACCAGGTGCTGATTAAAACGGCGGCAATCGGAATCAATTTTGCTGACATCAAATCACGGGAAGGGCATTATCACGGGGCGGGGCAGCCTCCCTTCGTTCCCGGGTTGGACGTGGCAGGCACAATCGAAGCAGTGGGACCGGGTGTAGAAGAATTTGCCGTTGGACAGCGGGTGATTGCATTTCCGGAGACGGGTTCGTACTCCGAATATACGATTGCGCAGACCGTGTTGACTTACAAACTGCCGGATGCGGTTGATTTCGAAACGGCGGCGGCCTGTCCGACAATTTCCATCACCTCTTACAATTTGCTGCATGAACTGACCCGCATCCGACCGGGTGAGACGGTGCTCATTCATGCGGCGGCTGGCGGCATTGGCACGACGGCGATCCAATTGGCGAAGATTTTTGGCGCCGGCAAAATCATCGGCACTGTAGGCAGTGAGGAAAAAGCCGATTTTGCAAAGCGTGTCGGTGCGGATTATGTGATCAATTATCGGACGGAAGATTTTGCAAAACGGGCATTGGAACTGACCGACGGCAAAGGGGTCGACGTCATTCTTGATTCGGTGGCGGGTGACGTGTTTGAGCGGGGATTAAGCTGTTTGGCGACTTTCGGTCGAATTGCGGTGTTTGGCCATTTTAGCGGACAGCCGGGGACGGTTCAGACAACTGCGCTGCATGCCAGCAGCCGGTGCGTACTGGGCTATAGCATGGGTACAAACCGGCGCTATCGTCCCGCTGTGCTGCGTGATTCGGCGGAGGCCATCCTGCGTCTGCTGGCGGAAGGCAAGCTGCAGATGTATATTGATAACAAGTTTCCTCTCAAAGAGGCGGCCGCCGCTCAACAGGTGATTGAACAGCGGAAGAATAAGGGGAAAATCTTGCTTTTGCCTTAAAGTAAACCGATCATGAATCGACAAGAAATTGAAGGATGCGAATCTGATGAACTTAAAGCGAATCCGGACTTTTATGATGGTAGTGGAACACAAAAACTTTTCGGTTGTCGCGGAACTGCTTGATGTCAGTCAACCGGCGGTCAGCAAGCAGATCAAAACGCTGGAGGAAGAGCTCGGCGTTGTGCTCCTGCACCGGGAATCGATCGAGCCGACGGAGGCGGGACGGTTCGTGTATCAAAAAGGAAAGGAACTGATGCGCGATTGGCAGCAGCTGGTCGACGAATGCCGTTCGATGCAGGGAGAATTGAGCGGATTGCTGCGGATTGGAACCAGTACCATTCCCGGCTCGTATCTGCTGCCCGCATTTTTCGGTGAGTTTCGCAAACGTTATCCGCGTGTCGAATTTCGTATCTCTGTAAACAGCTCGGAGGAGGTATTGCATCTGCTGCGGGATGGGAAGCTGGAAATCGGCATTGTCGGGGTGGAGCCGAAGGGGGATCCGTTTGTTTCCCATCTGATCGGCGAAGACCATATGGTGATGATCGGACCGGCCGACAGCGATGAAGTGGACGGATTCGGCGATATAAAAAATCTGCCGTTTATTTTCCGGCAGTCGGGGTCCGGTACCTGGGAAGCGGCGAAAGAAGCGCTGCAAAAATGGGGCGGTTCTGTTGATGAATTACGTTCCGTGGCGGAAGTAGACAGTACGGAAGCGGTGATTTCGATGGTGGAAGCGGGGATTGGATATTCGATTATCTCCGACCTCGCCGCTCTGCCTGCCACAAAGCATGGGCGCGTCAAAGTGTTGGCGTCACTGCCGGAGACACGCGGCTTTTATTTGACCTATTTGACGATCAAACGGCAAAATCCGGCGATTGACGCGCTGGTCAATTTGTTGGTGCGTGAGTAACAGGACATCATGGCAACAAATTTGTAACGGGGGACATACAATATGACAGACGCGCTGTTGGTCGTATCTCTACTGGTAAGTTTGGCCGGGATTGGATTGTTGATCACATTGTTGGTGAGAAAACCTGCGGCTGGCATTTCCGTTCCGTTGGAAAACCGTCTGGCGCTGCTGGAAAAAGGGCTGGAACGATTGGAAAAGGCCGTTCGGGACGAAATCGCGAGAAACCGGGAAGAAGCCGGTTTGACGGCCAAGCAGGGACGGGAAGAGCAAAACGCTGCGTTTTCCCATTTTACCAAAACGGTTCTGGCAAATGTAGGCGAAATGGCAACACAGATGAGCAACGGGCTGCAATCTGCGAATCAGAACACGATTGCAGCGATCGGCGAACTGTCCACGCAGCAGAAACATCTGTTGGACGGATTCGCCAAACAGTTGAATGAGTTGACACAGATGAACGAACGGAAACTGGAGTCGATTCGCGGCACGGTCGAACAGAAACTGGCGGCGCTGCAGGAGGACAACAGCAAAAAGCTGGAACAGATGCGTGTGACGGTTGACGAGAAACTCCATGCCACGTTGGAACAACGCTTGGGCGAATCGTTCAAATTGGTCAGCGAGCGGCTGGAACAGGTGCACAACGGATTGGGCGAAATGAAAAATCTGGCATCGGGTGTAGGCGACCTGAAAAAAGTGCTGTCAAACGTCAAAACGCGGGGGATTCTGGGCGAGATTCAGTTGGAAAATCTGCTGGAGCAGATTTTGACAGTCGAGCAGTACGAGAAAAATGTGGCGACCCGGCCTAACAGCGGCGATCGGGTTGAATTTGCCGTCAAATTGCCGGGGCCTGACGGAGATCGCTCGCAGGTTTGGCTGCCGATTGACTCGAAGTTTCCGCTGGAAGATTATCAACGGCTGCTGGATGCTCAGGAGGAAGGCAATCTGCAGGCGCTGAATGATGCAGCCAAACAGTTGGAAGCGCGCATCCGGCTGGAAGCGAAATCGATTCGCGAAAAGTACATCGAGCCGCCGCACACGACCGATTTTGCAATCATGTTCCTGCCGATTGAAGGACTGTTTGCAGAAGTGCTGCGGAAATCGGGTCTATGGGAGAGTTTGCAGAAAGAATATCGGGTCGTGATTACGGGACCTACGACGTTAACGGCGCTGTTGAACAGCCTTCAGATGGGATTCCGCACACTTGCGATCCAAAAACGGTCGGGCGAAGTGTGGCAGCTGCTTGGTGCGGTTAAGACCGAATTCGGCAAGTTTGGCGATGTCTTGGAGAAAACACAGAAGAAATTGCAGGAGGCCAGCAAAACGATTGATACGGCAGCGGTCCGAACGCGTGCGATTGAACGCAAACTGCGTACGGTGGAGGAGCTGCCGACGGCGGAAGCAACGCGATTGCTGCCAGATATGGAACGGCTGGAAGCGGATGCAGACGAATTGAATGCAGTGGGAATGGATTGACAAGGTGATGCAGGATGCACCAGGCGCATCCGTGTTTGAAGGTCAGACTGCCTGTCCGCTTGCTGCAAGCTGTCTCGCAGGATGCGGCCGATTCGTTTGTGGCCTGCGTAACCATGGCGGCAGCCGTTCATCTGTACGGAATCAATGACCGCTGGGATGCGAAACCGTCTTTCGCATCGGAAGCAGAATGGAATCGCCAGAAGACCGAAGGGTTGATTGTAAGAATTTAGGGGGGTTCAGGATGGATCTGTTGAAAGAACTGCGTGGGTTTTTGCCGGATGATCAGGTAACTGTTAATCAAACCGTATTGGAGCAGCACAGCCGGGACGAATCGTATCATGCGCCGCATTTGCCCGATGTAGTGGTGTTCCCGAAAAGCAGGGAAGATGTAAGCAAAGTGCTGCAGTTTGCCAACAAGCATCAGATTCCTGTGGTTCCGTTTGGCGTCGGCAGCAGCCTGGAGGGACATGTGATCCCCTATCGCGGCGGAATTACGCTTGACTTTCAGTTGATGAATCGGATCCTTGAGATCCGGCCGCGCGACATGCTGGTGCGGGTGCAGCCGGGTGTGCTGCGAACACAGCTGAACAAAGAATTAAGCAAACACGGTTTGTTTTTCTCGGTGGATCCGGGTGCGGATGCTACGCTGGGAGGGATGGCGGCCACCAACGCCAGCGGTACGACTGCGGTTCGTTACGGTGTGATGAGAGACCAGGTGCGTGATCTGGAAGTGGTGTTGGCAGACGGCAGGATCATACATACCGGCGGACTGTCAGCCAAGTCTTCCTCCGGCTACAACCTGACCGGCTTGTTTGTCGGGTCGGAAGGGACACTGGGCGTGTTCACCGAGTTGACGCTGCGCGTATATGGCATTCCGGAAGCTACCATGGCGGCCAGGGCGACTTTTCCCTCTGTTAAAAATGCGGTCGATGCGGCCGTTGCGATCATCTCGACCGGTATCCCGGTGGCCCGCATAGAGCTGGTTGACGCGATCTCCATCAAGCAGGTGAACAGGTTCAGCGGGACTGACTATCCGGAAGCCCCTACCCTCTTTTTAGAGTTTCATGGCAATGAACCCGGTTTAAAACAGGATGTGGAATCGGCGACTGAACTGGCGATGCAGGAAGGATGTCAGGGATTCCAGTTTGAAACCGATTCAAAAGCGCGGTCGCAACTTTGGGAAGCGCGTCACAATTTGGCCTACGCATTTATCAAAGCGTCGCCCGGCAAAAAGCTGATGTCGACCGACGTGGTGGTGCCGTTGACGGAACTGACAGGGGCCATCGAACATGCCCGCCAGATGCTGGACGAATATGGGATAGAAGGCGCCGTGCTGGGTCACGTGGGAGACGGCAATTACCATGCGGTCCTGATGACGGATCCGAACAATCCGGACGATGTCAAACGTACCGAGCATGTGAACGCTTCGATAGTCGAGTATGCATTGAGCCGCGGCGGTACCTGCACCGGCGAGCATGGAGTGGGTGTCGGGAAAATGAAGTATCAGCGGCAAGAACATGGAGATGCGCTTGATTTGATGGCTGCCATCAAAAAATCGTTTGATCCGAACGGCATTTTGAACCCCGGAAAATTGATTCCGGCGATTTGACACTTTTTCCTGTTTTCGCTATAGTATAAAGAACAATAAGCTATACGTTGTGATGATGGAGAGAGTACGTCTGTAGGAACGGGCAGAGAGCGGAATCCATCGGCTGCAAGATTCCGCCGGAAATCAGACCGAAACCGGCTCCTGAACATTCCTGTGAAAAGCAGGACGGCTGCCGACCGTTATTCGGATTGAGTGGGTATGTCGCGTTGCAGAAGCGTTTTACGTGTGGAAACGGCGGCGTATCAATGAAGGTGGTACCGCGAAAGATGCCTTTCGTCCTTCTGGGGCGAAGGGCTTTTTGTTTTTCTTTAGAGTTTCCGCAGGTTGGTGGAGAATATGAGAATGAAACGAATTGTTGTCAAAATCGGTTCCAGCAGCTTGACAGACGAATCGGGGCAACTGTCTCCCGCAAAGATGTCGCGGCTGGTCGATCAGATTGCAGAATTGCAAAAAGACACAGACTGCCAACTGATTCTGGTGTCATCCGGTGCGGTTGCGGCCGGTTTGGGACGGTTAGGGTGGCCGCGACCGTACATTACGATGCCGGAGAAACAGGCGGCGGCGGCTGTCGGACAAGGGCTTTTGATCGAGTTGTATCAAAAACTGTTTGCGCCGCACGGGATTGTTACCGCGCAGCTCCTGCTTACCCGTTCTGACATGGAAGATCGCAAGCGTTTTATCCATACCCGGAACACGACCGAAACACTTTTGCATCATGGAATTCTGCCGATTGTGAATGAAAACGACACGGTAACGGTGGAGGAAATCCGGTTTGGCGATAATGACACGTTGGGCGGATTGGTGGCGCTTGTCACGGAGGCCGATCTGCTGGTTCTGTTGACCGACATTGACGGATTGTATACGGCCAACCCCAAAACGGATCCGAATGCCACCCGGATTCCAGACGTTTGGGAAATTACGCCCGACTTGATGGAATTGGCTGGCGGCAGCGGCAGCGCGGTCGGTACAGGCGGCATGCGCACCAAGCTGATGGCGGCAAGAATCGCCGTTGACTCGGGTGTTGATGTGGTGGTCGCCTCCAGCTCGGAGCCGGATGTGCTGAAACGGATTTTGGCCGGGGAATCGATGGGTACGCGGTTTCATTCCCAACAGCGTCTTTCCAGCAAGAAATCGTGGATTGCTTACGGTCCAAGACCGGAAGGCAGGCTGATCATCGATCCGGGTGCGGCAAAAGCGCTGCTGGAACGGGCTGGCAGTTTGTTAATTCAAGGGATTAGGGAAGTCGAAGGAGATTTTCAAGAAGGATCGATTGTAGAAATGGTGACGGAAGAAGGGCTTTTGATTGGAAAAGGGGTGGTCAGCTTTTCCGACCGGGATTTGCGGCTGCTGTTGGAGCGCCGGCAGATGGGAGAGAAGCTGCGGAACATCCATGAAGTGATTCACCGCAACGAAATGGTGGTGCAAGTTCAGGAGGGGAGCCAGGTATGAGTCAAATCGACACGCAGACAAGAAGCAGTTTGCAGGACGAAGTATGGGGCAAAATTCAGGCAGCCAAAAAGACGGTTCGAACGCTTGGCGTATTGTCCGCAGAGGACAAAAACCGGGCTCTTCAGGCAATGGCGGAATCGCTTTGGGAGCAGCGTGACCTGATTTACCGCGCCAATCAGGAGGATGTACAGGAAGCGCGAAAATCGGGGACCCCGGAAGCACGGATTGATCGCCTGACCCTGACTGAAAAACGGCTGCTCGATATTATGGAAGGACTCAAACAGGTGGCCGGTTTACCGGATCCGGTCGGGGAGACACTGGAGACGATTGAGCGGCCGGACGGCTTATGGATTGAAAAAGTCCGCGTACCGTTTGGCGTCATAGCGATGATTTACGAATCTCGTCCGAATGTCACGGTGGATGCGGCCGGATTGGCGCTAAAAACAGGCAATGCGGTCGTGCTGCGGGGCGGCAGCGAAGCGCTTCGTTCCAATCAGGCGTTGGTTAATGCGCTGCGGGACGGATTGCGGAAAAGCAAGGTGCCGGCGGATGCGATTCAATTGATTGAGCGCACCGAACGGGAGTCGGTGGACATCTTAATCCGGGCAAAAGGCAAGGTGGATCTGGTGATCCCGCGCGGCGGAGCCGGTCTGATCCAGCGGGTGGTGGAAAATTCGCTGGTGCCCGTGATCGAAACGGGTGTCGGCAATTGTCACGTGTATGTGGACGCCAAGGCGGATCTGGAAATGGCGACCGCGATTGTAATCAATGCAAAAACGCAGCGTCCTTCTGTCTGTAATGCGATGGAAACGCTCTTGGTACATGAATCGGTTGCAAATGATTGGCTGCCTTCCATCATTCGCAGTCTGCGCGATCGGGGTGTGGAAGTCAGGGGATGCGAGCGCACCCGGTCGATTTTGCAGGATGCCAGGGCGGAAAATGTCCTTCCTGCAAGCGTGGAAGACTATGCAACGGAGTTTCTCGATCTGATCTTGGCGGTGCGGGTGGTAGACAGTCTGGATGCGGCGATTGAGCATATTGAAACATACGGCACGCGCCATTCCGAAGCGATCGTGACGACAGACTCGGCTGCGGCTGACAGGTTTTTGGCGGAAATCGATGCGGCAGCCGTCTATCATAATGCGTCGACCCGTTTCACAGACGGATTCGAATTCGGGTTCGGGGCGGAAATCGGCATTTCTACGCAAAAGCTGCATGCGCGGGGACCGATGGGGCTGCGTGAAATGACCAGTTACAAATATATCATCAAAGGCAGCGGACAGATCCGGCAATAGCCGATTTGAATTAACGGGGCAGGGGGCGATGTGTATGGAAGGGAATTCGATTTTGCACGGCAAACGGATTTTATCGGTAGGAGCCGGATCCATGGCGGAAGCGATCATCCGTGGTTTGATTCATGCAAATGCGGTTGATCCTTCGCAAATCTGCGTGACAAATCGCAGCCATTCGGATCGGCTGCAGCAATTAAATAAACTGTATGGTGTCCGTACGGTGGAAGGTGCCGATACCCATGCAAAGGTGCGGGAACTGGCGGCAGCCGACGTGATTTTGGTGGCCTGCAAACCGTATGATGTGGCGAACACATTGGAAACATTGGTTGGCAAAATCGGCAATCCGGTTATCCTGTCAGTTGCGGCAGGCATTTCGATACCCTTGATGGAATCGGTGCTGGGAGGAAGGCCACAGGTGGTTCGGGCAATGCCAAACACCGCCTGTGCCGTCCTGCAATCTGCCACTGCCGTTGCATTTGGCCAATATTGCACGGAAGAAGCAAAACGGCTGTCGCAAGAAATTCTCTCCCTGTTGGGCACCGTGTCTGTGGTAGAAGAATCGAAGATGGATGTGGTGACAGGGGTATCTGGCAGCGGCCCGGCCTATTTTTACTATATGGTGGAAGCGATGCAGCAGGCGGCCGAATCGATGGGATTGTCGCCTGAAACTGCCCGCACGCTTGTCCTGCAGACGATGACAGGCGCTGCCAAAATGCTGCAGGAAACCGGACTTGACGCGCGTGAACTGCGCCGTCAGGTAACATCGCCAAACGGAACCACGATGGCGGGAATTCGCGCATTGGAAGAGGCTGATTTTAAAGAATTGATCGAACGGACGATCAGTCGGGCAGCCGAGCGGAGCAAGGAGATGGGAGAGCAGCAGGCTTCTCTTTTAGTCGACAGGAAGTTATAAATTTTATCCTATCGACATAAGGGCAACTAAGGTTCGCCTGCGCTTAGGCTTGGCGAAGCCAAGTTTTCTTTAAAAATAAAGCAGGTTGTTTTTGGGGGGTGAGCGTATGACGATTCGGTTTAATTTGGATGATGTGGCTGCTATGCTGAAAATTCCGGTGGAACGAGTTCGTCTGGCGCTGGAGGAATTGGATCGGCAGGGGAACTTGACGGCCGAAACATTTCCGTTCGCTGAAAGGGCATGGCGGATTGCGCCGATCGATATTAAGCGGATTCAATCCCTGCTGCTGGAAAAAGGAATGATCAGCGAGCAAGCCGATGCCGCCGCCGCAAAGCCACCGCGGCGAATTGTCCGGGTTGTCAAAAAGCCAGCCCCGTCAAATGATTGACAAAATGTACGAAAATAGGCGCATATTGGCATAGACCCCGGATTTTATGGGGTTTTTTTGTTTTTTTGTAGGCTCTGAAACATTTTCTTTCTGCAAATCCTGTTACAATAAAAGTACACACAAGTTGCTAGATTGCTAGAAACATAGAGCACCAAGATTTGGATTTGCAGGAGGGAAAGCGTTTTGAGCAAAAAGCGGGTTTGGATATCGGCTGCGTGGTCTCCTGTTTTGGCGGGCATTCTGCTGGTTCCGCCCTTTCACGCAGAGGTTGCGGCGGCTGCAGCGGACAATTCGACAGCAGCGGCACAACAATCGGGAAGTGATTCACCGTTTCTGTCGGTAGGCAATCCGGCTCAGTCGATCACGGCCCATCTGAAGACTTTGCCGATCGGGCCCGGAGTTAACTGGACTACCTTCAATCGGCTGGATAGCAAAGGTTGGGTGCAGGGGCAGATTTTGCAGGTGGATTTAGGAAATCAGGCGGTAAAAACGAATCTGCTGTTCCCTGGAACGGTTTCGGCAACTGCCCGTCTGTCGGAAATGGCTCAACAAAATGGCGCCATAGCGGCTGTCAACGGGGATTTGTACGATATTAACGGTACAAATGCCCCATTTGGCATTGAAATTCAGAACGGGAAGCTTGTGAAAGGTCCTGTCCCAAGCTGGAACAATGCGGCAGGTGTAGGAAAAGACGGATTGGGGCGGTTGGTCGAGGCGACCTTGCAGGGAACGGTCAAGTTTCCAGAAGGATCGTGCCCGTTGTCGGCGCTGAATCAAAGCTACATTCCGAACGACGGAGTGGGCATTTACACCCCGGAATGGGGAACGGCTTCCCGCAGCGGAGCGGTGTCAGGCGGTTGGGCTGCAAAAGAAATTCTGGTCAGCAACGGGAAGGTGGTTTCGGTTTCCAATCAACCGGGAAGCGGCCCGATCCCTGCCAACAGTTATGTGATCGTTGCCCGTGATGCGTCCGTGGCGGCGTTTGACGGACTGAAAGCGGGCGATTCCGTGTCGGTAACCTTTCAAGCGAAGCCGGATACGTTGTCTGCCTTCCAGTTTGCAGTAGGCGGCAATACGGTTTTATTGAAAAATGGAGCTGTGCAGCAACTCGATGACAAAACGGCCGATCCGCGAACCGCAATCGGATATTCGGAGGATGGCAAGACCATGTATCTCGTAACCGTAGACGGACGACGGGCCGACAGCCGTGGCTTGACGATGAAAGAGTTTGCGGACATGCTGCAATCGATCGGTGTTGCCAACTCGTTGAACCTGGATGGGGGCGGATCTGCCACAATGGCGGTTAGACAACCGGGCGATTCGACTGTAACGGTTGTGAATCAACCATCGGACGGCAAGGAACGGCCTGTGCCAAACGGAATTGGTATTTTTACCGGCAAGGGAAGCGGTCAACCGGCAAAATTGACGGTGTCGCCAGTGTCTGAACAGGACAATTGGAACCGGATTTTTCCCGGATTGTCGAGAAGCCTGAAGGTAAACGTGTTTGATGAAACGTATGCGCCGGCTGCGGCTAACGGTGTGCAGTGGCAGTCTCTGGCGGAAAGTATGGGAACTGTTGATCAACAAGGTGTGTTTACAGCCAGGCAATCGGGCGACGCGTCGGTACAGGCATCTGTTTCAGGCATTGCACAGGGGAAATCCAGAGGTGCGACTAAGCAGCCGTCGGGGCAGCTGCAGCAGACCGTCCATTTAAAAGTGCTGGGTGAACTGAACCGGATCGAAACGGCTCCTGACCGTATCAGCCTGACGGCAGGCGAATCGGCAACCTTCCGCGTCACCGGGTTTGACCAGGATGGGTACAGTGCGCCGATTGAGCCCCGTGATGTACACTTTACTTACGATACGTCCCTGATTCAAATCACTCCCACCAATACGGGAGAATTTCGCATCACGCCGACAGGCGGAAACGGATCTGCGGTGGTGATTGCGGAGGTTGCAGGCATTGAAACAAAGCTTGCGGTGTCGGTCGGTCTGCAGTCGATTGCGGCTGATGATTTTGAGGAAGCGGACAACGCTTGGCGGTTTTCCACCGCGCGGGCAACTGGAGGATTGGAGAAGACAGAGGGGCGAACGGGTGCGGGCATCAAAATTCATTATGATTTCACCCAATCTACCGCGACCCGAACGGCCAATATCCATCCGCAGGAACCGATTGCCCTGCCGGATAAACCAAAACGGATCGGCGTTTGGGTTAATGGCGCCAACAAAGGGGAGTGGATCGCCTTTACCGTTCAGGATGCGGCCGGCAACTATTACAATTTATATGGTCCGCATGTAAACTGGACCGGTTGGCAGTACGCGGAAGCAACTGTCCCGGACGGGGTTCAGTATCCGCTAAAATTGACCACCATCGGAGCGATTGAAACTGCGGATGATCATTTGTATCAAGGGGAGCTTACGTTTGATGACTTGACTGTCAGGACGCTGCCCGCAGTTTCGGCGCCGGTTGCCGCTTCCGCAACGAACGATCCGATCATGGTGCAAAGCCGGACATTCGATGGCGACCGTTGGAAATTTGCTGTTTTGACGGGGGATCGATTGATCGCTGCTGCTGACAGTAAACAAGCGGCGGAAGTACAATCGATGCTGCAGGACATTGTGAAGGAAAATCCTGATTTTCTGGTAGTCACAGGGGACCTGGCAGCCAAAAAACAAGCGGATATCGCATTTGTGAATGCGCTGCTCCAACAGGAGATTGGCGGAAAATTCCCGGTTTATTACGTACCTGGCGAGGGAGAACGGACAGATGGAAATCTGAATGCTTTCTGGAACGCATTCCCGCAAAACAATCTGTTTGATCACAAAGGGACGCGTGTGGTGATGCTCGACTCATCGACTGGAAGTTTCCGGACTGCCAATTTTCAACAATTGATTGGGTTGCGTGCCCAGTTGAACCAGGCGGCGGCCGATCCGGCTGTGCAACATGTGCTTGTTGTCAGCCATTATCCACTCGATGATGCTGCCGATCTGCAGGATCCACAGGAAGCGGGATTGATCGAAAAATGGATGGCCGATTTTCATGCCGCATCCGGGAAAGAAATCGCGTATGTGAACGGTCATGCGGACACTACCTCAGTCAAGCGGCAGGATGGTGTGGTATATTTGACAGTCGGATCCTACAGCCAGCCGCGGACAGGTGATGAAGCTGCATCGGGCAATTCACGCAGTTGGAATCTGGTCGGTATTGGAGTCGATGGAAAAGGTGAATGGCTTCAAACCAAAGCCTATCCTGCGCAAACGCCCCAAAAATGATAAAATCGGTTTCCCTATGGATAGAGTGGCCAGAAAGAATCGGCTTCTCTATCCATTTTTCTTTGTGCGTTTTACAACAACGTTTCACTGGCGAACGTGAAAGCTGCTGCTTTCTTGTCACCGCCTCCAACCGGAAACGATTTGCATAGGAGGAATGAATCAAGCAACGTCTTGATAAGCGTGCGGATAGGCACATTTCCCAACTTTTGTGAATAGGGTAAAGTGAATTTTTGTGCAGAAAAAGGAGGAGTGCACGTGCAGATTCATGTCGTGAAGCGCGGCGACACCATTTGGAATATCGCAAAGCAATACGGCACCACGCCGGAGGAAATTATACGGCTTAATCAACCACCCAATCCCAATTCGCTTGTCGTGGGGCAGACCCTCCTCATTCCTTCGGCGGGCCGCGCTGACATTGTAAAATCGGGGGAAAGCTTCTATACAACGGCTCAGCAATATGGTGTGTCCCAGGAATTGGAGCAGGCGAATCCAGGAGTGAGTCCAGCCGATTTACAGGTTGGACAACAGGTGCAGATTCCACGGGAGGCGCAACTGAAACGAACGATTGAAGTAAACGCATACCTTGAGCCATCAGGGGGGCCGGATGATCGTGCCACTTTACGGGAGGTAGCCCCTTATCTGACCTATGTGAGCGTATTCAGCTATCGGGCGACACGTGACGGAGGGCTGACATCTCCGAACGATTCGTTTGCCTTGGCAGCTGCTCGAGAGTTTGGGATTGCGCCGCTGCTTGTGATGACCAATTTTGAAGCAGATATCGGATTTAGTGCGGAACTGGCGCGTGCGATTATCACCAGCGAGGAGGTCAAAAACCGTCTGTTTGACAATCTGGTGCGGATCATCCGGGAAAAAGGGTTTGTCGGCGTAAATGTGGATTTCGAGCGGGTCGGGCCGGAAGATCGCGAAACATATAACCAGTTTTTGCGTGATCTGGCTGCCAGATTGCACGCAGTAGGGGCTATCCTGTCAACAGCGTTGGCGCCAAAAGAATCAGACTATGTAGGCGGCGAGTGGCATGGAGCGCACGACTATCGGGCACACGGCGAGATTGTTGATTTTACCATTATCATGACGTATGAATGGGGCTGGTCAGGCGGTCCCGCATATGCGGTTGCTCCGATCAACAAAATGCGCGATGTGCTTCGGTATGCCGTGACCCGGATTCCCCCCCGGAAAATTTTAATGGGGTTCCCGCTCTACGGATACGATTGGACACTGCCGTTTGCTCCGGGAACAACTGCCCGCACCATCAGTCCGCAAGCTGCGATTCGCCTGGCGGATCGGGAAAATCAGGCGATTGAGTATGACGAAACCTTGCAGGCTCCTTTCTTCCATTACTACGATAATCAAGGAAGGCAGCATGAAGTTTGGTTTGAAGACGCCCGCAGCGCAAAGGCTAAATTGAATCTGATCAATGAATTCAATTTGCGAGGGGTCAGCTTTTGGGAGCTCGGCAATCCCTTTCCGCAAATCTGGCACCTGCTGGCCGATATGTTTACCATTCGCAAACTTCGGTAGTACAGACGAAAGATTTTCATCTGTTTCCATCAATTTGGGATTGAGTTTATGCCGATTTGGGGTATAATGATAAACACAAAGAACGTTTTAACCTGCCGTGTGCGTCAGAGCGGTACCTTGTTTTGAACCTATACATGTTTTCGGGGAGACAGAACTTATTGCGGATGGCATGCCCACCTCCTTTTTTGGACGAATGGGACGTCAGCAAGCAATAACGGGTCGCCCACCTGCTTTGGCGGGTTCAGAAAACAATCCGGATCGACGGCATGGGCGGGGGATACATAGCCAAAAGCGGACTGCGTAAGCGGCCCGTTTTTTTCTTTCTTTGCATGTCACATTGTTTCGTTGCCGTTTATTGGTCAGCATAACAGCTGAACGGAGCGCACAAAATAGCGTTGAACTTCGGTTCAAAATCTTTTGGCGAAGGGGGACATCCGATGTTCAATCAAACGATTGCACAAGACATTCAACAAATTCGGGACATCTGTCAGCAGCTTGCCCAGAATGAACGGCAGAACGCACAGATTTTCTCGAATCAACCGGGCATGCAAACCATTGCCCAGCGGGAAAATCAGGCTGCTCAGCAATTGCAGTACTGCGTTTCCTTGTGTAATCGGATTGAACAGTCTTTCGTTCAGGGAGTGGGCGGCTCTGCCAATTTCACGGCGACCGGCGCGTACACGATTGGCAGGGGCACAGCCGGCGGCCAATCTGGCGGTTATAGCCAGGGCAATACTCGCCAATACGGAGCCGGATATAACCCTTCTGTGTTTACCCAGATGATGGGCACCGTTCGTTAACTGGAGGACACATTGAATGACCGATTCGCCAGACGGCGGGTCGGTTTTTAAATACGAAACACGATCATCAAGATGGCCGATAAAATTGCAAGACAACTGCTGGCGGCAAAAGCAGTTGACGGCCCAAACAACTGCCAAAGGTAACCCGCAATAACGCTGGCGGGCAGCGCTGCCAAACCAGTCAAAGCATTAAACGTCCCCATTGCCGTTCCCCGTTGCCCTTCGGGAACCAGGTCGGCAATGTATGCCTTTTGAATCCCTTCCGTCGCCGCGTAGTAAAGACCGTATATGACAAATAGAATCCAAATCCATGTGACGTTCTCGGTAAAGCCAAATCCCAGATAAATGGCGGCGAAAATCAGGTATCCGACAATCAAAACGGGACGTCGGCCGATACGGTCCGATAAAACACCAACCGGTATTGAAAATACACTAGCGGTTAAATTAAACGTCAAATAGGCGATGGGAATTAAGGCAGTTGCCATGCCAACATTCTGTGCGCGCAAGACGAGAAACGCATCTGAGAAATTTGCTACGGCAAATAGCGTGGATGCCAGTGTGAACCATATAAAACGACGGTTCAGATTTTTAAATCCAATCTTCGGTAATGTCCTACGCCTACCCGTTGCTGCCAAACGGTTTTGTTCCCGCAAGAAAAACAGAAGAAGCAAAACGGCAAGCACACCGGGAATGGCCGATGCCCAGAATACGGTTTGATAGCTTCCGCCGGATTGGGTGAGAATCCAATACGTAACCAAAGGCCCTATGGCTGCCCCGAGTGTATCCATCGAACGTCTAAAACCAAATGCTTTGCCGCGTTCTTCCTTGCTAGTGACATCCGCCAGAAGCGCATCTCTGGGAGCTGCTCGTACACCTTTGCCGAAACGATCCGCAAACCGAATCGCAAGCACCTGCCCCCAGGAGGAGCTTAGTGCAAAAAACGGTTTGACGAGATTGGAAAGTCCGTACCCTACTATCATGAGAGGCTTTCGACGACCAAAATGATCCGAGATCCAACCGGAAAACAGCTTTAGAACGCTCGCCGTGCTCTCCGCAATTCCTTCGATTATGCCAACAGCCTCAATCTGAACGTGCAGTACAGACGTAAGAAATAAGGGAAGCACAGGGACAATCATTTGACTGGAGAGGTCGGTCAACAAACTGACCAACCCAAGAACCAAAATCACTGGGGTCAATCCCAAAAACGACTTTCTTTTCGAAGATTTTACAGATTCCATGGCTTTCACCCCATGTTTGCATTTTACGTTTGGACCTTCTTGCCTCGGCCATCACCAATATACCATATCCAAACTTTCGATTCTGCCACAAAACCGCCAATGCCAGTGCAAAAGCACCTGTCGAGTGTCACTGGGAAATGAAGGACAGAAATTAATACGGGAACATTTGTTTGCATATTATGCCGAACGAATACTATAATATCTAAACAGGAACATATATTCGCATTTTGGGGGAAATCATGGAACGACCGACCGCTTTGATTCGGAAACTGCTAGAGCTTGAAATATTCGAAGAACATCTTTTGCAACAGATGCGAAAGTTGAAACAACAGTTGCAGCAACAAAACATTTCGATATTGGATCGGAGCAATCAGGCGTCTGATATATGGATTCAGTACCGGTCCGGTGAACGCGTTCGGGAAGCCGTATTTATGAGGGCGATGCTGGATGCGGAGGTGCAGGGGAAAATTCGGCAATGGACAGGCGAAAAGGAATGAAATGGGTATACGGACTGGTTGATATGCAAAGTTTCTATGCATCGTGTGAAGCGGCGTCGCGGCCTGAATTCGCGTGGAAGCGTCGTGAGGATGATGACTTTACAGATCCGCCGCTTTTGGTATCAGGTGATCCGGCTCGCAGATCGGGAATTATTTTAGCGGCTACGCCTGCAGCCAAGCGGTCAGGTGTTGACAACGCGATGCGATTGGGGGAAGCATTGCAACGTTGTCCGGAAGCGATTGTCGTTAAACCGCGCATGGAATTTTATCTGGAGACAAGCGTGCGCATTCGGAGAATGATCGAGCATCTGTTTCCGCTGCATGAACCGTTTAGTGTAGACGAGTCTTTTTTTGCGTTCCCTTATCCGTCTCATTTGTTTTCCGATCCGATTGCAGCCGTTCGGGAACTGAAACAAACCGTTTGGGACCTGTTCCGAATCCGCTGCCGAATCGGTTTAGGGCCCAATAAATGGATGGCCAAAATGGCGAATAAACAAGCCAAGAAGCACCCGGACCGCATCGTCTGGTGGACGGAACAGGATGTGCCGACACAACTGCACCGTTTATCCGTATTTGATATGTGGGGATTGAAGCGCCGTGCGAAGATTTTACACGAGGAGTTTGCAGCCCGAACGATCGGCGATGTGGCGGAGATACCGGAAAGCAAACTGGTCGACAGATTTGGCGTGTGGGGGACGATTATTCATCGCTGGAGTCGGGGGGAGGATGATTCGCAAATAAATCCCCATTCTTGCGAGAAACCGCATAAAGGGATTTCGCACCGGACGACCTTGCCGCGAGATTTTTATAAGCGTGAAGAGATTGCCGTTGTGATTTTGGAATTGCTCGATGAAGTCTGCCGCCGGGCACGATCGGAAGGCCAGAAAGGCAGGCGTGTGGGGCTTGGATTGACTTATGAGGGGCTGCAAGGCGGATTTTATAAAGCAAAAACAGTTGATTTTTATTCGGATGAAGCAAATGAATGGTACCCGGTTTTGCTGCAACTGCTGGATCGTTGGTGGATGGGGGATGGCGTGAGAGCGGTCAGTGTTTCGCTTGATCTGCTGCAGAATACAAATGCCTTGCAGCTATCGTTGTTTAACGATGCTGTCAAGCAAAACCGGCTATCGCGAGCGGTGGATGACATCCGGACAAAATACGGAGAGATTAGCATTATGCGAGCGGTCAGTCTTGGGAAAGCCGGTCAATTCAAAGAGCGGAGCAAAAAGATTGGCGGGCATTATATGTAAGTGGAGGGAACAGCATGCGAATTGTGGACGGCAATATTTTTGAAGCGATGCGGTTAATGTTGCCGGAAGATCGCGAATTGATGGAACGTTCAAGAAGGGAATCAACACGACGCAGGTTGCCGATCATTTCGCAGGATGCATGGAATGAAATGGCCTACATCCTGGATGAAGCTTTGCATCAGAAACAGCCTATCCGAATTACATTGTTCGAACCGCATGAAGATGTGATTTGGGAGGGAATTCCTGTTGTGAAAAATGGCCATTTGAAGCTGCAGACGGCTGACGGAATTCGCCAGATCCCTCTGGAAAAAGTGATCCGGATGGAGAAGTAGGTTACATATTGATGAAACTGTTACAAATTTGTTACACGTTTGTCATTGAACTGTTACAACAGAGAGAGATTGCGAGCCAAACCAACATCTGGCTCTCAATGCAGCGATTGAAGCGGCCAGAGCGGGCGAAATGGGACGCGGATTTGCGGTAGTAGCGGATGAAGTGCGTAAATTAGCTGAACAATCAGCCGGTTCGGCACAACAGATTGCCGGATTGATCGGAGAAATCCGAAAAGAAACAGAAAATGCAGTGGCGGACGGGGTAACGAAGACACAAAAGGTGAACGAAGCATTTCGCGTGATTGAAGATGCGGTTTCGCATGTGACAAGTGAGGTACAGGAAGTGTCCGCTGCCGTTCAGCAGATGTCGGCTGGCAGCCAACAAATCGTAGGTGCTATCGAAATGGTTAGCAAAGCGGCAGAAGAAGGAGCAACTGCCAGCCAGTAGACATCAGCAGCCAGTCAGGAATCGCTGGCTACGTTAGAAGAAGTGGCGTCTTCTGCTCAATCGCTCTCCAACCTGGCAGAGGAGATGCAGGCCTTGTTGACGAAATTTAAAGTATAACGGAAAAGAATGGGAGGTTTTCAAATGGCGATTGAAACGACAAAAGCGATTATCTGCAAAATTGGGCAGGAGGAATATGCGCTGGATGTCAGCCATGTGCTGTCGATCGAACGGCTGCAAAATATCCGCTCCATGCCGCATACGGAAGAATACATGGCAGGTATTATGGAATTGCGCGGCTCGGTTGTTCCTGTGATGAATTTACGAGTTTGGTTGGGATTTGGCAAGGCGGGCGATGTGGACCAGGATCATAAGCGGATCGTGGTGACGGAGTCAAACGGGCAGAAGTTGGGGCTGATCGTCGACGCGGCAACCGATGTACTGGACATCGCAAAAGAAACCCTGCAGGCAGTTGAAATGCAGCAAGGTGCGCGGGAAGTGAATCAAGTGGTCAATTTGGACGGCCGTTTAATACTGGTACTCAATGTGCCGAATCTGATCAAACAATTGGATGTATCGATTTTTGACAACATGGAAACGGCATAAGGTATCGTTTGAGTAAAACCCGGTCAGGAGGACAGACCGGGTTTGTGCTGTACAGAGATTTTTCGTTAATGTGTTTTCCGACGGCGGAATGCGGCTAATTGTTTGATACGCCGGAAGGCGGTCGGATTTTTAAGTTTGGCGAACAGGAAGTGAGCAGGACCCGTATTCTGCTCAATGATCCAAACCTTTCTGTTCTGGTCAACAGCCAGATCGAGTCCGATCTGCCAGTACCGTTTATACGAATCAAACCTGTGGCACGTTTTGTAACCGAGATGGATCATTTGTCGTTTGATGTTATCAATTTCCGTTGAACTGAGTCCGAGAGACTGTTTCAGAGCATCGTCGACCGATAGAATATACCCTTTACTACGCACCACATTGGTTATGATACTTTTAGGTCCGGCCACTTTTGCCGCCATTCCGACATATTCCCAATGACCGGACTCATTTCGCATCATCATTAGCCGGACATCAAATGGACGGCCCTTAATCTGCGCCAGTGGGATGGCTCGTTGAATAATGTAAATGGCTTTGGTGACAGCCTGTTCCGCTCTCAGCTTACGGTATAGGGAGTCGAGATCGGAAAACTGCAATTGTGTTCCCTTTTCTTTTACATAGGCGTAACGGCCGTTGTGTTTCCAAACCTTGATGACGCCACGTCCGGTCGATCCGTTGGCCGGTTTGATGTACACAGCAGAATGATTCGAGAGAAACGATTGCAGAGTGGAGCAGTTTAAAACGGCTGTTGGTGGCAAGTATCGGCTGACAGCGGTATCCGCCTTGAAAAACTTGTAGAGTCCCCATTTTCCCATTTCCGGTTTGCGGGTTTGTGTCATTTCATGGCACCTTCCTTTAGTTGGGGACTCGTCAGGCGAACCCATTCCTCGTAATTTTTCACGATCGGTACAGAGGAAGAGGATGTATAAGGCCAATACTTGATTGCATGTGAAGTATTAAATAGCACTACTCGTTCGTTTCGTCCGATCCAACCGGATTCAATTAACCGGATAGTGCCTGCCAACGTGGCAGATCCCTCCGGTGAGGCGGAAATTCCCTGCGCTCCCATGGCTATCTGGGCAGCACGAATTTCATCCCGGTCGACCGCTACGGCCGTTCCATCTGTCTCGCGTAAAATCGATACGATAAGCGAGCCGGCGGGAGGTTCTGGCACACGCATACCGGTCGGACTGGCCGTCACCTTTTCCGGCGGAAACGGTTTATAATTCGTTTGGGACCGTATGGCATCGACAATCGGTTGGCATCCCGCCTCTTGGACACTAACGAAACGGGGCAAATCGCCCGAAAGCATCCCCAGCGATTTCAATTCGTGAAACGCCTTCCACAAGCCGATAATGCCAGAGCCTCCGCCTGTTGGGTAGACAATCACATCCGGCAAAATCCAGTTCATCTGTTCGGCCAATTCGAATCCCATCGTTTTCTTGCCTTCCACGCGGCCGGGTTCCCGCAATGTTCCTACATTGAACCAGCCTTGTTCCACACTGCCATCCTGGATAATACGGGCTGCATCATGAATGTATCCGTCTACCTTGTACGTGTGGGCTCCATAATAAAGGCATTCGTCGATAATCATTTCCGGACAATCTTGCGGTACAAACACATACGATTGCATACCGGCGTGAGCCGCATAGGCAGCCAACGCAGAGGCAGCATTTCCGTTCGAGGGAACTGCCACTTTTTTTACTCCATGTTCGTTCAGAAGTGAAATCGCGGTAGAAAATCCGCGTGCTTTAAAACTGGCCGTTGGGTTCTGCTCCTCACGTTTTACCCACAATTCCTTCACAGGGAGGATCTGCTGTTCTTGATTGATTCGAATCAAAGGAGTCCATCCTTCCCCCAACGATACGATCGATCTGGTCTGCTGCACAGGCAGCATATCGCTATATCTCCACATGGTGGAAGGTCGTTGGAGAATCCCCTCCTTCGTAAAGGTTTTCGATGCCAGTTCAAGATCGTATTCAACTAATAAAACTCCACTGCATTCACAAGTTCCGGTGAGTGAAGCAAGCGGTTTTTGCTTCCCGCAACGTGCGCATGTTAACCAGCATTTCGTCACCGCTCTCCCCCCAAAATCTATCTTCGAAAATTCTTTATAAGGTATATCAAACCATTAAAATATGGCACGGCGTACTGCCCGCCTGTTCCCTCAATTCGGAAAAAATGGGTGGATGCCAATGGGCAAATTACTTTGGCTGGAATAGGATGGAGAGAAATCGTCAACGGAGAGGAAGAAGTGGACATGAAAAGAGTGATGTGCAAGGGGAAAATTCACCGAGCCACCGTGACGGAAGCGGATCTCAACTATGTAGGAAGCATTACAGTAGATCGGACTTTGATGGAGGAAGCCAACATCCGTCCTTACGAGCAAGTACAGATCACCAGTCTTCGTAATGCAACCCGCTGGAAAACATATGCGCTGCCTGCACCGCCCGGTTCCGGGAAAATTTGCTTGAATGGACCGCCTGCCCTGTTGTTTCAGCCGGGTGATATTGTAATTATTCTGAGTTTGGGAATTTATGAAGAAGAAGAGATTTCTTCTCTGAAGCCAAGAGTGGTATTTGTTGATGAAAACAATGCGGTGATCCGGATCGAGGAACATGATGTAAACGAATGGTAAGGCCCGGCATGAATTTACGAGGAAAAGTAAAAAAGGCCATTCTTGCCGGCAAATATCCAGGAACACAGCGGGATGCCGGTTTCTGGACAGCGCCAAAAGAATGGCCTTTTTGCAGACTTTATTCTTCGCTCTGAGAAGAAGCGGTGAACATCCAAATGTATCGGATCAATTCAAATACGGACACCAGTGCGGCTGCTACATAGGTAAGCGCAGCTGCACCAAGCACTTTGTTAACGCCGCGTTCTTCCGCGTTGCCGATAAATCCTTCCGCGACCATCAGCCGTTTGGCGCGGGAGCTTGCGTTGAACTCGACCGGAAGGGTAACCAATTGGAAGGCAACCGCGGCCGAGAACAGAATAATGCCTAATCCAATCAGGTTCAGAGCATGTAACAGGAAACCGCCCATCAGCAGAAACGGTGCTACCCCGGAAGCAAAATTGACGACCGGAAACATCCGATGTCTCAGCACCAGCATCGGATAGTGAACCTTATGCTGGATGGAGTGCCCCACCTCGTGGCAGGCAACGGATAGAGCAGCGATTGACGTTCCGTAATAAACCGGCTCTGACAAGCGAACGACACGGGAAATCGGGTCGTAATGGTCGGTCAGCCGCCCGGCAATTGGTTCTACCGGCACATCGTAAAGTCCTTGCCGGTCAAGCAGCGTGCGGGCTGCTTGCGCGCCCGTCATACCGGACGAAGCGGGCACTTCTGACCATCGATTAAAGTTTCCCTTGACCTTAAATTGCGCCCAAATGGAAAGTCCAAATGCAAGCAAGGTTAAGAGGTACAGAAATCCCATCATGTAAAATCCTCCTTTAAAGATTTGAGTGAGTATTAAAAAAGACCTTCACGCAGCATGTGCATGAAGGTCTTGCTTACCCATAGTAACGGGTCCGACATACCGGGCAGAAAAACTGCCGTAATGACGATATATCGACCGGACCTGATCCGGTTAGCTACTCCCCTTGGAATAACTTAATATTGGATACTTACCTGATGGGGTCATTATAGCATGACATGTTTGGCTTGGCAATGGTTTTATGCTTCCGCCTCCGCCGCTTGGTATCCATTGACTACCAGTTCCAGTTTTCCTGTCTGCGGATCGATCACAAGTCCGTGCACAGGGATGCCTACTTCTGCAAGAAATGGATGGTTTCTGATGTTATGAACGGTGTTTTTAACACTGTCGTACACATTGTCGAATTTGTGCAGCCATTCCTTCAGATCGATCCCCTGCATATTCCATCATCTCGATCGTTTGGGCGGAAATGCCCCGGTCTAATAATTTTTTTACAAACAGGTCTTTTTCCACGCTCTGCATGCCGCAATCATGATGTGCGACAACCACTAACCTCATCTGCTTCCAACATATGAACCGCGATCAAAATAGAGTACATAACCGAACCAGACGGATGATGAACCTGGGCGCCTGCCACACGGATGTTTTTTGCTTCTCCCTGCGAGATTCCCATTGCTTTTTCAACAATTCGACCAGTCGTGTATCCATGCAGGTCAAAATTACCATGCGGCGTCGAATTTCACGGTTGAGACGCTCCAATGGATTCGTTGAGCAAATTTGGCGCCAGTGCTCCTTCGGAAACGCTATATAAGCCAGTACATCCTCCTCGGCACGCTGCAGGATCTCCATCGCTTTGGGAAAACGATTCTTCAGTTGCTCTACCACAACAGCAAGCTGCTCTTTCGTCGTCTCTTGTGTAGGTTGAGCGAATATGGTTCGTACAATCGACGATACCATGGCTTGAGACGATTTTGGCACCTGGCTCAAGACGTTCTTTAGGAACTAGTTGGTCTAAAGAGAAAAAGGATACCTGATGACGTCCTTCTTCGCGATTTTTACTTAACATACTACTCCCCCCAAGAAATGGCTTACTGATCAATTCAACAAAAAAGCCTGTAGACCTTGTTCCTTGCGGAACTTTGTCTACAGGCTGGATCAATGTATGTACAACATTGATCTTTTGGGGGAATTCGGAGATAAATTCATGGCGTTTTTAGCTCAACATTAATGGTTTCTTAGGACCCTAACATCAGATGGCATCAACGGATGATGACGAATGGTTGTAACACCAATTTGTGATCCATTCCGATTACAAATAATTATTTAAACAGTAAAATCATGTTTTAAAGACGTCCCATAATTATGAAAACTTGCGTGATAAATCACTTGACATCCTAAAGACTATAATCCGCTCTCCGGTACGTGTACTAAGATCGGTGTGAAAACTCACGACTTCTTCGCCAGTTATGTTTAAAATAATTTCCTTTAGATGTTCTATACCTGATTCCACCAAACTTGTTCGAATCCTTTTTATTGACAACAATCCTTCTTTTTCTTTACAAAGTGAATATTCAGCAGGTGTTAAAATACCACGTAAGGTAACGATAATCATATCCCGTAAAATGTCTGATTTAACTATTAAAGAGCCACGGCCAAGATAATCTTTCTCCCAATGAGTTAAAGCTTTACTTATTTCAGATTCAATAGTCCCCTTTGATTTATTCATCATGATTTTTTTCCTTTTTAGAAGTTTAATTTCAAATTATTTAGGATAAACATTATCTTCCATACTTACCGAAAAACAGTTTTTCTACATGTGTAAATAATCTATTCAAGAAGACGAGGGATCGAACGAATCGTTTCGGTCTAAACCTGGCTAGCGCATCGTGCACACATCACGTATGTGTATTTATGACCAACTCTCCCAGTATCCTTCTGGATCAATGGTCGCAAGCCGAATCCAACCGTTATGAACTTTTTGGTGGAACGCGGAATCGTGAGCTAACAATCGTTCCACATACTCTCTTGGTGCTTGGATGAGCACCAGCAACCGCAGAGGAGCATGATAAACCTCTTGATCCGATTTCATTACGGACTGCCAGGGAAGCCCAGTTAACAAATCACTTGCGTTCCCCTGCATTACACCAAGACCTGCAGTGACTGTTTGGGTAGCTTTATTACCGCTGCCATAATAATGAGGTGCGACGGTTGATGCGTAATACTGTAGGTTTATCCATTGAGCCACCGTCGCTGGACCAGCGATAATGTTAGAAAGCAGAATACCATCTTGATCCTTCTTCCAATCATAATTGTGTAAAAAAACTCTTCCATCCAAATTGCACCCCTGAGTAAGCAAACGGTCACCAATGATAAATGCGGCGTTACGCGCTAGCCCCCATTCCGGGCGTACCTCACTCCAATCTTCCGCAAAACGTTGCATATCAGTCTTCGGGTTTTTTGAACGAGAGCTGAGATTAGGTAATCGCGCTAATTGCTCTTTATTTACACAATCACTAACATTTGGCAATGTGGCACAGATTTGTTCAAATGCTTCTTGTGCTGTTTCTGAAAGTTTGGGAACATACAGCCAACGTAATTGATTAAGCGTCGTTATATGCTCTGCAGCCGTAAAAACCGTATCTTCTGGGATTGAAATCCCTTCATTTGCCAAGTTCTTCCTTACTTTTGGAAGGTTACACAAAGCTGCTAGAACCCGCGCATTAAAACCACCCGAAGCCCCTCCGCAAGCTCCACAGTCTAAAGCAGCGGAATAGGGATTGTTAGTGCTGTGACTTCCATGCCCACAAATCACAACTAATGGAGCGAAATTATTTGTTAAACCCATCATTTTCAGTGCCTGTCGTACATAGTATACTTTTTCTTCTTCAGAAAAACCAACAGGCAATTCCGCTTCCGTATGCTTGTGATCTAACGAGAGTTCCGTAGACGGTTTACGCAGCCATAATTGTTGGAGCTGTCGGAAGGTACGACCACCGCAACGTGGGAAAAAGCTTCGTACCAACATTTGTAGACTAAGCCAAGGACCACTTAACTCTGGCAACAATAAGCTGGTAAGCATGTTTTGTTTCATCGTTTTAAACGTACGATTAAGTGAATTTGCCACCTGTCGACGCTGTTGATATGTTTTGAATTCAAACTCAGAAGAAAACTCTTTTACTTTATGTTTCGGTTTGAGCATAACCGGTAAGGAGGAATGGCTATGTTGACTGCCAAGTTCACATGTCTCAATAGGCAATCCGAAAAAACCGGCAACCCCATATGTCTTAAAAGGACCTGCTTTTTCAAGCTCACGGCGAAAGGGCTCTGAACGTACATCAATACAAAAGGCAAATTGTGCCAACATAGGCTTTATCTCGTCTGATTTAAACTGGTTCGATGTAATCATCTCTTTTAATCTTTCTTCGTATGTTTGCTCCCAGGCTTCCAACCAAAGCCGCTTGCGAAGCAAATGATCAAAACGGTGGGCGAGATTCAAGCGTGCCTTTTGCTCCGAAGAAGATAACTGTGACCAAGCTTCAATTGGCATTTCACCCCAATGAACCCAAGCTGCAATCAGTGGAACAAGAAGTGATTGATCATCGGTTTTTTGCTCAGGTAAGGGCAGATAAGGTTTGATCAGAGCCCACTCCAAGGAAATCCGAACAGCCAAATATTCGGTTAGAAGTGAATTTTCTCGGGTTGATTGTTGCGATCGCCAAAGCATCATTCCTGCCCACCCTGGCAAGGAAAGCAAATGAGCCTCAAGATAGTCTTGTATCTGCCACTCTGGAATTTCAAGTGCCGACAATGCTTCTTTTAAAGCAGCATCTGCCTCTTGCGGACAATCTTTTAATCGCCGGCGTTGCGAATGACTAAGTGCTGGGTCGTACTGAACCAGCCGGCGCCACGCACGATAGAAACCTTCCTCCTTATTTGGCAATGACCAAGCTGCCTGGGACTCATCCAAGAACAGCTTACACCATTTAATTACGTGGCGATCAAGATCATGAGCCACCCTCTCACAAACCTGCTGTTCCAAACGAAGACTCAAGGTTTTCATCGGATGTCTCTCAATAGTCTTCAATTTTAGACCGCTCAGTTTCTCTGCCAAACCCTTTAACTTAGGTGCTGCCAACAGATTGGGAGGTAGATCATCTAGCTTAAGTGCAGCCCGACAGAATCGCTCAGCAACGTCACGTGACAAATCAAGAGACTGTACATCAAGCCAATGTTGAAGCCTTTCTTCGAGAAAATCCTGATGAATCTCGCCTCGATTCTTCGCATCCAGCAGTATAGAAGCACTAGGACATATATCTACATCGCGAATATCTTTGAGCCAGCGTGCAACTTGTTCAAATGATTGTCCTTCAAGTCCCATCCAAGGATTACGTGCCGCAAACGTGGCAATAGGTCCAAGCGGTGCAATGACTCGGCTGGCGGATCTCACCAAATCGTTAATATCAGGGACAGGGGAAAGATTAAGATTTTGATCTGGATAATCAGGTATTAAAATTTCCTTTTGCAAATCTACTTGATCGGGTAATGTTGAGCTTCCGTTCATCGTTTATTCCCTCCTTGAGACAGACTGAATGCCAGATACTTTGGATGGGATTCGACCGAATCAGGATGGGGCTCACCCAATCGTATGAGCCAAAGATACAATACAGCAAAGGAAGTAGAAGAATGATGGCGAGTTAACCAAGCACCTATAGCACTAGCGGACAACAAGACTGATAGAACCAAAATGACCACCGATGTAGGTGGTTGAATTCCAAGCTGAACGGTTCTATGTAACAGTCCATTGAAAGTGGTAAGGATGGCGGTGAACACGATTACCGCTCCTGCTATTAGGGAAAATCCCATAATACGCCCAATACGCCCGTAACCCAAAGCCACTAGCTGTGTCCAAGCGAATGAAATTGACCATCCCAGGAGTAATGCACTAATTAATTCGTCACCCTTTCCATTAGTAATTAACCAAAAACCACCCCCCATTAATAGTCCGAAAACACCCCCTGCAATTCTCCATAAAAATGATGGTAGTGGGGTTGTACGTGTCTTTAGCTCGTTGTGATGTACCGCTGAGCCCGCCTGTAAGAAAAGGGCGGATTTAAACAGACCATGTAATACGGCATGAATAATTGCTGCTAAATAAGCACCTAATGCACACTGAATTAGCATGAAGCCCATCTGCGCAATCGTAGAGCCAACTAACTGACGTTTATAGTCAACTTGGACCAAAATAATTCCAGTCCCGAGCAAGACTGAAAAACTAGAAAGAACGATTAAAAAAATTTGGGTAAAATCGCCACTAAATAGTGGTGCGAAACGGGTCAGTATAATTCCGCCAGCATTCACTATACCCGCGTGCATCACCGCGGAAACGGGCGTGGGAGCAACTACCGAGTCTAACAACCAGCGGTGGAAAGGATACTGTGCAGCTGGAATCACCACTGCAACTACCATTAGCAGATTTATGCCGGTCCTCTCCCATGAACCAAGTTTCAACAGACTGCCTTTGTAAAGCACAAGTGATAACTGCCAGTGTCCGGTGACTTGCGTTAGCCAGGTTATGGCTAACAACAAAATAAGCCAACTTAGTGCAAACAGTCGACCAGAACGTGCAGATGCAGTTCTTGCCACTTTCCACTCTCTATTTAACCCTATAAGCAATGTCATCCCTAGAAGTGTAGTACCCCAACACACCAACATAAGGCGGAGGTCATCACTTAACCAAGCAACTGATGCAGCACCCGTAGTGAGTGTCAAGAGCGCAAAGTATTTTCGATAATTACGATCACCAAGTAAGTAACGTATGGAGTAGCGCTGTACTATAAAACCGATTGTAAGAACAAATAACGCTGTCAACCAAGCTAAGGGATCAAGGTGCCATGGACCGAAAATCTCATTCGTTTTTTTAGTGACAAGATTCAACAGAGCAATTAATGGGGGAAACCCACATATGCCGACGTGAATACGAACAAAATTCAAAGGAACACGTGGATGTAACATAAATAACGCGCTGAACGCTGAAACCACAAGTGATACAAAAAATGCTATCGGTAGCGACAAAAAATCCAGAACAGCTAACATCCAGTATCCCCCCAATCGAAATGATTTAACCAACATTTCTGTTACATAAGATTTGTATTCTTCCAACAAAAAAACCGACAAATCCAGAATATAATGGTCATTTTCAAAACCATTGCATTCTAAAAATTGTCGGTTTACTATCAACTAACCAAAATTGGTTTTTTGAACAGTCTACCTTTAGTAAAGTTTTAACTTCTTCATTTAATAGCTTTTCTTTAAAACAATCATGATAAAAAATACAGCCTGCGTTTTTGATAAGATCATACAAACTTTAAGGGAATCATACCACTTAAAAAATATTCCGTCAAGGCCTTTGAATAGCTTTATCCTATTTTTTGGCAATTTCCTCCGTTTTGGAACAAATTTCTTGCCTCCCATTGAATTTGGACTGCCAGAGCCGAATTCAAATTCAGTAATGACGGTTCGGATCCGGTTGGAAAATTCCTATGTCTTGGGGGTGGCAATTGCGGGTGAGGCCGTATCCGCTTTTTTTTTGAGCCGATTCGGAAAGAACGGATCTGGGGATATGAATATTGGGCGATTTCCTTTCATCCGGACGCGCTTACGCCAGCACGTAACGGGGAACTGTCCGGTAAAACGCGGCCGGAGATTTGGCAGACGGAAAGGAAGCTTTTTGGTGACAATTCGTTGCAGTCGTTTCCCCTGCTTGTTAAATGGATCGAACCTTGGCAGGACCTTTCGGTGCAGGTGCATCCGAACGACGAGTACACAAAACAGAACGGGCTGACCGATTCGGGAAAAACGGAAGCCTGGTTTAACGCTTCCGATACTTGAAAAACCCATATTTTTCGATGTGCGGGTGGCGGGTGAAAGGGGTGGCGGAATACGCCGTTTCGCCAGATTCGTTTTTACTGCTGTCAGGAGTGAAAGGATCCGGAAAGCTGTTTTGGGAAAACGGACAATCGAGCTTCACAAGCGGTGACCACTGTCTGCTTCCTGCAACGTTGGGCGGGTTTCAGGTGACGGGCGAGTTGGATTTGATTGTGACAAGTTTGTAAACAATACGAAAAGCGACGGAAACAAAACCCGCACAGATTGAAATAAAACGGAAAGTGACGGTATGGCAGCCGAAATCTTTCCGTTTTGTTTTTTGCCCAATTTTCTGGCATACTGGTTGACAGGGATAATGGTTATGCGTAGAATAAAAACTGAATGATCATTCATTTTTGGTTCCGGGGGTGACCCATTATCGCTCAAAAAAAAGACCCGGATAAGTATGAGGCAATTCTTGCTGCGGCCATTAATGTAATCGGGCAGGCTGGTTACCACAATGCGCCAATTTCTCGAATTGCACGGGAAGCGGGTGTAGCGGACGGAACGGTTTACCTGTACTTCAAGAATAAGGAAGACGTTCTGATATCCATATTAAGTGAAGCGATTGGCCGTATACGGACGGAAATCGAAGCCAGATTCCAAACGGAAACCGACCCTATCCGCAAACTGCATCATTTGGTAACGGTTTACTTTGAAGGGCTTGCTCATAACAAAAGTTTGGCAGCGGTCACGCAGATTCATCTGCGGCAAGCGGACCAGGCGATGAGGCGACAGATTGGGGACATCATCCGTCCTTATTACCAACTGATTGACCATATTATTCAAGACGGGATCGACAAAGGCATCTTCCGCCCGACCATCGATCATCGGATCGCGCGGAGAATGATTTTTGGTACCATGGATGAAACGATCACCGCCTGGGTGCTGACAGGAGCGAAGTACGACTTGCAGGGATTGATTGAACCGGTTGTGGACCTGCTGGTGCATGCGATGAAAAAGTAGCGTCGGCAGTTTAATTTTCAAGAGAGGGGATTCCAAAATGAACATTTTGGTACTGATGAAGCAAACGTTCGACACCGAAGAGAAAATTGTTCTCGACGGCGGAAAAATCAAAGAGGACGGCGTGCAGTACATTATTAACCCGTACGATGAGTATGCGATTGAAGAAGCGCTTGTGATGCGCGACAACTTTGGCGGGGAAGTGACTGTCATTACAGTCGGTCCCGATCGGGCGGAAGAGGCTTTGCGGAAGGCGCTCGCGATGGGGGCTGATCACGGCGTGCACATTAACGATCCGGCGCTGTTCGGAGACGAATATAAAGTCGCCAAAACGCTGGCTGAATATATCAAAACCAAGCCATACGACATTATTCTCGGGGGTGTACAGGCAGTTGATGACGGTTCCGGTCAGGTTGCCGTTCGTGTGGCTGAACTGCTTGGCATTCCGCATGTCTCGACTGTAGTAAAAATCGAAATCGATGGCACCAAAGTAACCGCTCATCGTGATGCGGAAGGCGATCAGGAAATTGTAGAGACCACTTTGCCTGCCGTATTCACGGCGCAGCAAGGCCTGAATGAACCGCGTTATCCGTCTTTGCTGGGAATTCGCAAAGCAAACAAAATCCCGTTGAATGTGGTAACGGCTGCTGATCTCAACGTTTCCGCCAATGCCAAGAGTGAAATTGTAGAAACGTTCTTGCCGAAGGAAAAAACGGGCGGACGCATTCTTGAAGGGGAAACTGTCGACCGCGTAAAAGAACTGATTTCAGCGCTTCGCTCGAATGATAAAGTAATCTAATAAACCCGACCGGGGAGAAAAGGGGACGAACTCAATGGCACGGAAAGTACTTGTACTTGCAGATATCAGACACGATAAGGTCCGCAATGTAACGTTTGAAGCGCTTAGCGCCGCTCGCAAGATTTCGGAAGGCGGCGAAGTGTACGGTGCATTGCTTGGTAAAAACGTCAGCGGTGCGGCTGATTCTTTGGCTCAATACGGAGCAGACAAAGTGTTTGTAGTGGAAAACGAAGCGCTTGGCAACTATGTGCCCGATGCTTATGCCAAAGCGCTGGAAACGGTAATTAAAGAATCCAACCCGGATGTGGTATTCCTCGCTCATTCGGCAATTGGACGTGATTTGGCGCCGAAAGTGGCAGCAAGGCTGGAAGCTGCTCAAGTATCCGACATTATCGATGTACAGATCGAGGGCGGAAAACTGGTGTTCACTCGTCCGATCTATGCCGGTAAAGCGTTTACTAAAAATGTGATTAACGAGGGAGTTGTGTTTGCGACAATTCGTCCGAACAACCTGCCGGCGTCCGAGCCGGGGGCGGGACGCAGTGCGAACGTAGTCAATGTATCGGTGGATATTCCGGCTGACTCGCTTCGTTCCTTCATTAAAGAAGTGGTCAAGAAAACGACCGGTGGCGTCGACCTTTCGGAAGCCAAAATTATTGTCTCCGGCGGTCGCGGTGTAAAAAGTGCGGATGGATTCAAACCGCTGCAGGAATTGGCAGATACATTGGGGGCGGCTGTTGGGGCTTCGCGCGGTGCATGTGATGCCGGTTACTGCGATTACGCGCTGCAGATTGGTCAAACCGGTAAAGTTGTAACACCTGACTTGTACATTGCTTGCGGTATTTCTGGCGCAATTCAACACTTGGCTGGTATGTCCAACTCGAAAGTAATTGTAGCGATCAACAAGGATCCGGAAGCGCCGATTTTCAAAGTGGCGGATTACGGAATCGTTGGCGATCTGTTTGAAGTTGTACCGGTACTGACGGAAGAGTTGAAGAAAGTATTGGCGGAGTAATCCGATTCATAGTACGAACGCGATCCTACCAAACCAGGTAGGGTCGTTTTTTTCATATAGATTATTTGTCGTCAGTAAATGATATCGGCTTACAATTTTTGTAAGAGGTGTTTTGGGGGGGACTTGCATTTTTTTTTTTTTTTGAATTTATTAGAAAATTCAAGGATATTGTGGGAAGAATTTAATAAGCTTTTTTTGTGAGAAGTACTTTGGGGAAAGTATTTTGGGGATGTATTTTGGGGGTTGGGGAACCTGTGAGAATTCAAGATGGAAGTTTTTTCTATAGAAATTGGAGTAGACTGTTTGCTGCGCAAAACCAGCAATTCGCTTCTCTGGCTACGGGAAAACGAATTTTGTCCGCTGCTGACGATCCTGCCGTATCTCGCATAGAAGATGTGGATATGGCCCGAATGGCGGTTGAATTTGTGAAAACGAAGCTCCTCTTATCGAATGTGAACCAGTTGTTCTCGAATGAACTGCATTACAATCGAGATTACATTAAGGAATTGCTGCAAACAACGGGTGATTCAAAAGGTTCAAACGGTTTTGGGTATCCTGCCATGCGGAAAACTACCGATTATAAAAACGATTTTGCAAAATCGGTCTCCTTATTTTAAGGTAAGAATCGAAAAAACGCTGCTTTGCCCTGTTGCAAAGCAGCGTTTTTGGGGTTGCAGAATCTTCTCGATTGCAGAAAGTTATTTTTCTTCGATCTGGATCGATTGAATTGTCACTTCTTCTCTCGGGTCGCTCATTTCTCCGTTTTTCACGCCGACCGGAACAGAAGCGATTTTCTGTACCACGTCCATTCCAGAGATCACTTTTCCAAATACGGTGTAATTAGGCGATTGGTTCAGGCTTTTAACATCATCGCCAGTGCCGATAAAGAACTGGCTGCCGTTTGTATTGGGACCTGCGTTTGCCATGGCCACAACACCCGGTTCGTAGGGGTGTTTGGGCGGCAGTTCATCATTGAACTCATAACCCGGTCCGCCGGTTCCGGTTCCCAGAGGGTCGCCTGTTTGGATCATGAAGGTCTTTACAATACGGTGAAAACGAATTCCGTCATAAAAATGGTCACGTGCCAAAAACACAAAATTGTTCACGGTAACAGGTGTTTCATTGGCGTATAATTGGATCTGGAAATCCCCTTTTGTTGTCTTCACTGTAGCCGTATACGACTTCTTTGGATCGATTGTCATTTTGGGCGCTTCTTTGTACTTGTTATTTTTGTTAGCCGTCGGCGCCGTTTGGTTGGGAGCTTGTCCTTGCTGCGTATTCGTTTGGTTGTTTGGGTCCGATTGGGATGTGTTCTGTTTGTTTTGGTCAGGTGTCCCGGTGTTCTGATTTTGAGTACCGCACCCGACGAGCAGGGTAATACCAAGTAAAGCAGAAATTGTTGTGAACCATACGGTCTTTTGTTTCATGTACGTAACCTCCTCGTACAGAACATTAGCATAAAATTCGCAAACTGCAAACTTTATTACTCCGAAAAGACGGTTTTGTTGTGTATAATAAGAGTAATGGTTTGTTTGGAATAATCTGGGAGTTGAACGTATAATGAACAAATCCCCAATACGTATTCTGTTTGTCTGTTTAGGAAACATCTGCCGCTCTCCGTTAGGGGAAGGGATTTTTAAACAGTTGATTCGGGAGCAGGGACTGGAAGACCGTTTTGTAGTCGATTCAGCCGGAACAGCCGGGTATCATACGGGCAGTCTGCCCGATCCCGGATCGCGGCGGGCGGCACAGCGAAGGGGTTATTCGATTGACGATCAACGGGCACGCCAAATCAGCAGTAAAGATTTGGAAGAATTTGATTATGTCATTGCGATGGATCGATCGAACCGCCGCAACATAGAACGGCTGGGCAAGGGAACAGCGAAACTGCTGTTGCTGCGTGAGTTTGACCCAGAGCTGCGGACGGAAGAGTCCGATTTTGATGTGCCGGATCCGTGGAGTTTGGGTGATGACGCGTTTGAAGAAACGTATATGATCATCGAGCGTTCTTGTCGGAAGCTGCTGCATATGCTAATAGACCGGCACGGACTGCGAATCGACAGGCAGAATTAGGAGGCTGGAAGCGATGTATGACCGGTTTGTCGCCGTAGCGGAGCAGGCCGCCCGCGAGGCTGGAAATTTGATCCTTGATAAAATTGGAAAAGCGACAGTAGTCGGTGAGAAAACGTCGAATGTTGATCTGGTCACAGAAGTGGACAAGCAATCGGAAGCGGTGATCCGTACGGAGCTGCTGGCCGCTTTTCCGGAACATAAAATTCTTGGCGAGGAAGGTGTGGCACCCGGTTCGCAAGCATCGGCGGAAGCGCTTTCGAAATCTCTATCTGCCGAATATCTCTGGATTGTCGATCCGATTGATGGAACAACCAATTTTGTGCACGGATTTCCCGTCTGCACGGTATCAATCGCTCTGGTTCATAAAGAAGAAGTGATCGCCGGGGTGATTTATGATCCGTTCCGGGATGAAATGTTTTCGGCCAAACGAAACGGCGGTGCGACGTTGAACGGTGAACCGATTGCTGTTTCTGATGAAGAAACGCTTGATGTGAGCTTGTTGGCGACTGGATTTCCAGGTGACAAACAGTGGGCACGGGCTGTCAATCTAAGAGGAATCAACGCGTTAAGTCCGGTCTGTCGAAACATACGGGCGGCCGGTTCTGCCGCATTGCACCTGGCGTATGTGGCATCCGGGCGATTAAGCGGATTTTGGGAGATTGACCTGAACGCCTGGGATTTGGCGGCAGGCAGTCTGCTGGTACAGGAAGCAGGCGGCATGGTGACCGATACGGAAGGTGAACCCTACACGCTGCACGTGCGGCATATTGCAGCCAGCAATGGGAAAATTCACAGTCCGTTGATTCACATTTTGCAGCAGGCAGATGCGACGGGTATTCGATAGGGAAAATTTTTGGGCAGGCTTGGTAGGGACGCTGTTGCAGGCTTATTCTACCAGGCCGTTTTTTTCGTATACTATAAAGAAAACTTGAAAGAAACTTGGCTTACGCCAAGCCCTGGGCGCAAGCCAGCTAAAGTTATACCTGCGAAAGTGGCATCACGAGTTTGTATCTCTGAAATTTGGTGAAGACTGGAAATTGATAGATTCCATCTGATATATTGTTGATAACCCATTTGCATCTGCCTGTTTTGGAGGGGATACAGTGCTTGATTTTATAATGAAGTACCGAATTCAATTAATCAATTTCGCTTTGTTTCTGGCAGCTGTGTTCCTGATCTATTTACTGTTGAAGTGGTTTCTTCCATTTATTCTGCCTTTGTTGATTGGCATTTTGGTTGCCCTTCTGATCGAACCTCTGGTTCGGTTTTTGCACAGGACCATTCGTATCCCGCGCTGGATTTCAAGCCTAATCGCACTTCTGTTGGTGTGCGGTGGTGGACTTGCACTGCTTGTCGTAGTCAGTGCAAAACTGGTCATTGAACTCGCGGCCCTGATCAGGCAAATTCCGGATTGGGTTAATTATATGGTCAATCGGTTCTACGGTGACGTTATGAATTGGATTATTCTGTACAATAACAATTTAGGCGAAGAACTAAGAACGAAAATCAATCAAAATCTGATGACACTTGGCGAATCAGTGGGACGGATCGGTGTATCGATTGCGCAGTCGGCGCTGCAGGCAATCAGTTCCATTCCGAATTTGTTGGTCATTCTGCTGCTATCGCTGTTTATCAGTTACTTTATCAGTAAAGATTTTCTTCATTTCAAGCGGAAACTCCGTACGTTTGTCTCGGTTGATGTCAGGGAGAAAGGGCAGGTTGTTTATGGCGATTTGATGGCTGCCATCGGCGGTTATATTCGAGGACAGACGATTTTGATTACGATTACGGCTGTACAGGTTTTGGCCGGATTGTTGATTTTGCGGGTGCCCTACGCGTTTTCTCTGGCGCTTTTGGCCGCTTTTCTTGATATTTTACCGCTGCTGGGAACCGGTACATTGTTCGTTCCCTGGATTCTGTTTTCTTTGATTTCGGGAGATTTCAAGTTGGGGATAGGGCTGTTGATTTTGTATGGATTTGTCCTGGTCGTCCGTCAGTTGTTGGAACCTCGCATCTTGGCAGGGACGCTTGGTGTCGATCCTCTGTCCATGATTGTTGTCATGTACGCAGGTTATACGGCTGCCGGATTTATCGGATTGCTGCTGGCCCCTTTTATCCTGCTGACATTCCAATCACTGATCAAAGTACAGGCGTTTCATGCGATCCTGGGCGTGGATTGCAAAAAAAATCCGCCGTCTAATTAGGGAGCTGTCGGTGAATTAGGGGGATAGCCGTTTGCCTAGATTTCGTGATGGAATTTGTCTGTTGGATCTGGATCATCGGTTGGTGGAGGCGGCCGATTGTCTGCTGCAGGTCAACCATCAAGTCCTGCAGGGCTATTTGGCGGAAGAACTGTTCGGATGGTCAATTTCGCGATTTGTTTGTCTAAATAAAAAGATTGTCGGGCTGATCCGATTAAGCAAACTTGATGTGGAAAAGGGCTATGGCCTGCTTGGCACCTGGTTGCATCCTTCCGTGTGGGGAACGGGCGTCAATCGCTTGGCGAAAGACGCCTTTTTGCAATTGATATTTGCAGAGCATCCTGCCGTTAAAAAAGTCTATTTGTGTATCAGTGAAAACAATCTGCGGTCTGTCAGGGCGGCGAAGAAACTGCCCTACGCAGAAGACTTGCCTGAACAATTGGTGCCGACCGATCTTGTTGAGGCAGCCGCATCATCTGTTACGGGGGCGGCGGTTGACGCAGCCAACCCCGCCGCAACAGATATGGTATTTGAGGCCGCGACCTACTGTGGGAAATCGGAATCCGGGCGAAAGTGGTTTTTCGTGGACAGGCTGTCCTTTCAGCAATTCATAGAGATAAATAAAAAATAAAACTTGATCTGCGTCAATTCATCAATCAGCCGAATGAGGGACAGTGAAGGAGGGATAATCAAACAGCGACAGGGAGGAGAACCGTATGGCAGAGTTTACATTTAAAGATATGAAACAAGTCAAACGAAGCAAGTTGGGAAATCAAGTCCCGCTCGAACTATTTCGGGCCATTCGTTTGATTGGCATGTATCAGGGCCTGCCTATGGGCGGGAAAGCCACCACCGCTACCGTAGGGCGTACAATCGGCGAAAATATGCCCGTAAGTTCGATTGAGGACTTCATAAAAGATCATTCGTCAGGATGCCAACGGTGTGAGAATTGACGTCGAAGATTGGTCTTGTGAGGGGTTGCCTGTATTCGAAGGAAAGATGGTTTGCGATCTGGAAGGCTCCATCATGGAGGGAGCGCTCAGAAAAATTCCGGGTAAGCAGGTTACAGTCTGGGAAGTGAAATGCAATGTGAATGGAGATGAGCATTGCGAATACGAGGTCACGTTCTATTGAAATGGGGCGGGATAGGCGTTTCAGAGTGGCCCTTAACTTTTTGGCGAGTTGACTTAACCCGGCCGGATCGAGGATTCGCATTTTCTTTCGATCATCCATTTTCAGAAGTTTCAATGTTTCAAAATGGGCAAGTTTTCGGCTGAGGGCGCCAATCCATTCATCGGACTGGTATAGTTTCTCGCTCATAGCCAGCAGAAAGCGGTAGGTCGTGTCAGGGTTGGTTTCCAGAACAGACTTGAAGTCCCTTTTGTGAATCAGAGAAACAGTGGCGTTCTCAAGTGTTTCTGCGTTTGCATAGTGGTTTTTTTCCTGCAGAAAAGAAAAATGCCCGAAAAAATCTCCCGGAACAGAAAGCGTATGATTTGCTCCTTTCCGGCAGGAGACAGTTTGGTGAGTTTCACTACACCCTGGCTGATAAGGTACAGAGTGTCTGACGATTCCCCCTCGCGAAATATAAATTCCCCCTGTAAATCAAGAATAACAAACCTTCAAGCATTCTATGTGATCTTGATCACATGCGAACGTATGTGTGGTATAATGGATATTGCGAACGAATATTCGCGTTTTTTTACAGGAATGAGGCCGATGGAGCCTGGAGGCAATCAAGGTTGGCGCAATCTGATTTGGGGGCGACTTTATGATAAAACGACACATACTCCGAATGAAAAGCAAAACGGTGCTGAATCGGGTAACAACGCCCGTTATGCCGTTTGTCTGGTCGATTAATCCGTATCGCGGGTGTGCACACGGCTGTGCGTTTTGCTACGCGCGCGGCACCCATTCCTACATTGGAATGCGAGCGGACGACACGTTTCGAACGCATTTGTTTGTAAAAGAGGATGCACCGGCTGTTTTGCGGAGAGAGCTGTCGAAAGGAAAATGGAAAGGCGGCTCGGTAGCTATCGGTACGGCCACAGACCCTTATCAACCGCTTGAGAAACAGCAGCGAATTACACGTGGAATTTTGGAAGTTTTGGCGTTGTACCGTATTCCAGCAACTGTTACAACACGTTCGCCTCTGGTGCTGCGGGATATCGATCTATTGCAGGAACTGAACCGCTATACCCGCTGTTCGGTCAACATTTCAGTCAATACGTTGGATGTAAACGTCTGGCGGGCGATCGAACCGGAATCTCCGCATCCGAAAGAACGTTTTGATACGGTTGGCAAACTGCGGGCAGCTGGCATTGATACGGGTGTTTTTATTGCGCCCGTCCTGCCTTTTCTCACAGATGAACAGACCGTCTTGGAATCGCTGCTGCAATCCGCGAGGAAAGCGGATGCTTCGTTTATCTCGGTTTCTTTGCTGCGATTGAAACCGGAAGTCAAAACATGGTTTTTTGCACAGTTGCAGAACTGTTTCCCCGATCGGGTTCCTCTGTACCGTTCGCTTTATGCGGGCACTTATGTGGATGAACGGTACGCCAAATCATTTCGCGAAAAATTGAATCCGCTTTTGGAGCAGTATGGCTACGGGAAAACGCAGCTGTCGGCCGCTGCTCATGATGAATCCGATTTTTTGAGTGACACACGTTCCCCGGAGCAGTTATCGTTCGCTTTATAACAAAGGTGAAAGCAGGCGCGCGGACGATTCCAAAAATTTACTGATGATCTTGCGATTGGCCAAGTAATCATCCAGTGTAATCTCCCGGCTGTCTGCCATGTGCTGCTGCATAATCTGCTCCAATTGGCTTACCACAGCCGGTTCGTAGATCAACGCATTCACTTCAAAATTATATTGAAAACTGCGAACATCCAGATTGGCCGTGCCTACAGAAGCTGCTTCTCCATCGACGGCAATCGTTTTGGCATGGATAAATCCGTTTTGGTACTCATAAATTCGCACACCGGCCCGCAGCAGTTCCTCAAAATAAGACCGGGTGGCCAAATGAACGATATAATAGTCCGGTTTGGCCGGAAGGATAATGCGCACGTCAAGACCGCTTAAGGCGGACGTTTTCAATCCCATCAAAATACTTTCATCCGGGATCAGATAGGGAGTCACAATATAGATTTTTCGGCGTGCAGATGCGAACATGCTAAAATGCGCCTGCCAGATCGCTTCCCAATCGGAGTCAGGGCCGCTGGCCGCAATCTGAATGGGAATTTTTCCGAATGAGTCCTGCTGCGGAAAATATTCGGCTTCCGAAATATATTCGTTGTAGGCTACATACCAGTCCCGCAGAAAAATAAGCTGCAAATAATAGACCGATTCGCCTTCGAGCCGAATATGCGTATCCTGCCAATGTCCAAGCGGACCTTTGCCAAGATATTCGTCTCCGATGTTTAACCCGCCTGTAAAACCGATTTTGCCATCGATGACGATCAGTTTTCGGTGGTTGCGAAAATTGATCCGGCTCGTTAACCAGGGAAAGTAGACTGGCAAAAAAGAAGTGATTTGAACACCTGCTTGCTGCAGATTTTTTATATATGACGGTTTTAGTTTACGGCTTCCTATTCCGTCATAGATCACCCGCACATGAACGCCTTGCCGCGCTTTTTCAATCAGAATTTTTTGCACTTCGGTGCCAATCTGATCATTTTTCAGGATGTAATATTCCAAATGAATATGCGACTGGGCCTGCCGCAAGGCACTTAATATCGATGCGAACGCTTGCTTGCTGTCCGCATATAGTTCAATCCGATTATTCTCTGTAATCGGCGAATGGGAATTAGCAAACAGCAAACGCATCCATTTTTTTTGGTTGGTAGTACCTGCCGCCAGTTCATCTGTCCGTTTGACATGACGGGCCGCATGCATATGAAGCGCTTGTGAAAACTCCTCCGGCAGGGTTTTCGATTGCAATCTGCGATGTTTTCGATATTTCTGCCCAAACATCAAATAAAAGAGAAATCCCACAACCGGGAAAGCAGCCAACACCATCAACCATGCCAACGTTTTGGACGGATTTCGCTTTTCCATCACCAGCAAAACGGCAATCATCGTAAACCATAGAAAATAAACAAGGGTAAGATAAAACTGCCAATCAATATTTTTCATATGGATGATGTGCACCTTTTTCCTGAAGAGTAAAACATACGATTCAGTCTGCCCGTTCCTGTCTCAATTGTAAACTAAATCACAGAAATTCGATATTACCGAATATATACTGAACATACAATTAAAAAAGGGGTGGAAGCTATGGCAAACGTTAAATCGTTAACGAAAGATACATTTGAGGAAACCATCCGGCAGGGAAAAGTACTGGTCGATTTTTGGGCCACGTGGTGCGGTCCTTGCCGTATGCAGACGCCGGTTGTCGAAAAGCTTGCAGAAGAGATGCCGGATGTTACGTTTACAAAAGTCAATGTGGATGATGAAGCGGAACTGGCTCAGCGGTTTGGAATTATGAGTATTCCCACACTGCTCATTTTTGAAAATGGCCAATTGCAAAAAACAATGGTCGGCTATCACGGAGAAGGGCAACTGAAGGAAGCATTATCGTAATGTATGGTATACTAGACCTGCCTGATTTTATTCAGGGAGGTCTTTTTTAATGGAAATCTTAAAAATTACGCCAAGAGGATATTGTTACGGGGTCGTTGATGCCATGGTGCTTGCCCAGCAGGCGGTCAAGGACCTTAATTTGCCGCGCCCCATTTATATACTCGGCATGATTGTACACAACCGCCATGTGGTGGAGGCATTCGAAAAACAAGGGATTATCACCTTAGACGGCAAAAACCGCCTGGATTTGTTAGAAGGGATCGAAACAGGCACGGTCGTGTTCACCGCACACGGAGTTTCACCGGAAGTGCGGCGGCGGGCAGTCGAAAAAGGACTTACCATCGTGGATGCGACTTGTCCGGATGTAACCAAAACACATGACCTCATCCGTGAAAAAACGGCGAACGGTTATGAGGTGCTGTATATCGGAAAGCAAGGTCATCCCGAGCCTGAGGGAGCGATTGGCGTTGCGCCGGATCATGTGCATCTGGTGGAACGAATTGAAGATCTTTCGGCCATCCCTATCAAAGGCCGCAAAATCCTGGTCACGAACCAAACGACGATGAGTCAGTGGGATGTCAAAGAGTTGATGAACAAGATTTTGGAGATCTATCCGCAGGCGGAAATTCACAATGAAATCTGCCTTGCTACACAGATTCGCCAGGAGGCGGTGGCAGAGCAGGCGACAAACACCGATTTGGTCATTGTAGTAGGCGATCCCCGCAGCAACAATTCAAACCGTCTGGCCCAAGTGGCGCAGGAACTGGCTGGAGTGCCTGCCTATCGGGTGGCGGATGTGACAGAAATCGATCCGCAGTGGCTGATCGGTAAAAAAGTGGTGGGGGTCACATCAGGTGCGTCCACGCCAACTCCCATTACGAAAGAAGTGACGGATTGGCTGGAACAGTTTGATCCGGATAACCCGGCTACTTGGCAAAAAAAACGTACGGTAAACCTGGACAAACTTCTGCCGACACATCGGGCAAAGTAACGTGTAACTGATTTCCATTCCATTACGTCTAATCGAGTAAACCGTAAAGTATAAGGTGAGCTCCTTTTCTCTGGAATGGAGGGATTTGCATGAGAAAACAGGTGGTTGTATCCTTTATGGCCGGGCTTGTGGCGGGAAGCATCGGGACGGCGCAGGCGCAGCCGGTTTTTACCGATATTGAATCCCACTGGGCGGCGTCTTGCATTACCAGACTTCAGCAAGCGGGCATTTTGCATGGAGTCGGAGACGGCAGGTTTGCGCCGGATGATTTTGTTACGAAAGAACAGTTCTTCGGTTTGTTGTTGCGTGTAACGGGAATGCCTGTAGAGGACCAGACCGGGTCGGGCCTCTTTGTGACAAGAAAACAGGCGGCCGTTTGGCTGTCCCATATTCTTCCGCCGATGAATACAGGTATTGCGGGCGGTCTGAATGCGCCGTTTACCGATACGAACGGATTGACGAAAGAAGAGCAACAGGCCATTTCTCAACTGTATCATTTGGGCATCATGCTGGGGGATAGCGGTTCGTTCCGTCCTGACGATTATTTGACGAGAGCGGAAACAGCCGCCCTGATCGAGCGGGTTATGGATCGCATCTCGAGTGAAACGGGAGGAAAAGCGATACAGGCGGAAAAAGTCGATCTGGCAACGGCAGGAACTGCTGTGAAGGAATGGGTCAACCAAGTGAAATCGGCGGCTGGTCTTTATTCCAAAACGGTTGACGGCAAAACGTACATCCTCGTTTCACGGGGCGAAATGCCAAACCCCGGCTATCAAGTCGTGATTCGTCAAGCGTTGGAAACAGATCAAAAAATCCGGCTGGATGTCACCCTTGCAAATCCGAAACCTGGTTTCATGTACCCACAAATCATTGTCACACCTTTTGATTTGATTGCTGTGCCAGCGACAAATAAATCGGTTGAACTGATCCACATGACGGAGTCGGATCTCAGCAAGCGGTGACCGCAGCTGTCAAATGTGATATAGTGAAGCTATCGAATAACCTCGCGTAACGGGGTGGAAACATGCAGAAGCTGAAGACGCAAAAAGCGTATGAACAAGTAGCGGACTATATCCAAAAACAGATTTTGCAGGGCGTGTACAAACCAGGCGACAAGCTGCCAACATTACTGGAAATCTCGGAAATGCTGAGTGTGGGACGGGCCACTGTACGGGAGGCATTTTCCGCTTTACAGGCGAAGGGACTTATCGAGATTCGGCATGGCGAAGGGTCTTTCATCCGGAGTATCGACCTGAAGAATTTTCAGGAACCGATGAATATTGCTCTTTTGAAAGGCAAGGATTTGCTCGAGTTGCTGGAAGTGCGCAAGATTTTGGAGGTTGGGGCAGCAGAATTGTCTGCGCTGAATCGAACGGAAAGCGATTTGGAAGACATGCGGCAGGCGCTTGATATCATGGCTGCACATCAGGAGTCGGAAAAAGAAAGTGTCGAGGCAGATTTTCGTTTTCATTTGGCAATCGCCAAAGCGGCAGGCAATTCGATGCTGTATTCACTGATTCGCACGATCGCGCCGACGATGGAAAGTGCAATGCTGCGTTCCCGTTCGATTTCGGGTTCCCCGCGCGACCTGATCCAGGAACATATTTATATTTACCGGGAAATTGAGAGCGGCAACGCGGAACGGGCCAGCCACCGTATGTACGAACATATCGATAATGTGACCAAGCGTATCAAAACCAGTCTGAAATAAGGAGATCCCCTGACCTACATCGGCAGGGGATTTTCACTGCATATAAGGCAGCAGATTTTGGGCAATCAAAAGATGGCCTTGATTGTTTGGGTGGATCGGATAGGGACCAAACGGAATTCGGCGATACAGATCTTCCAGCCGACCTGTTCGATAACCGGCGATCAGTTGCGGTTCGTTTCCGGAAAACCAGGTATCGGTTGGAGCGATTTGTAGTTGGTGGCGGGCTGCCGCGAGATGAATGGCTTCGTTTAAAATTCCAACCGCTTCGACAGCCAACGGAGTATTGGGAAAAGGATTATATTGTGTGCAAATCACAATAGGGGCTGTGCTCCATTTGCGGATATAGACAATCAATTGATGGACATTTTGTTCGTACGTGGCCGCGGCTCGTCTGACGGTCTGGGGCGTAATTCGCTGTGAACGGATCGCGTGTAAAATCAAATCGTTGCCACCAATCCAAAGGCTGATCGTGGTCGCCTTTTGCAAAGGAAGCGGGTCATTGCTAACAACCGCATTTAACAGCGCATGGCTGGTCCAACCGGAGTGGGCGAGACGAAGTACGGAAACGGGAATGTTTCGATGTCGAAGATAGCTCGCGATGCGCTCCGTATATCCGTATAAAGGGGAGGTGGCACTTTTTCCTACCGTAATGGAATCTCCTAATGCCGTATAGAAAACCATAGTTCACCTCCCCGACAGACTTTTTTTTATTTCATTCAGAGTCAGAAGTTTTTGGTACGGGCATTTCTCACGGGAGGATGTTTTTTTCTGTCCCAATCGTTCAAATGCGTGAATGGATCCACGGCAGTTTGTGTATTGTGCCGGATAGGGAGGGGGAAAATGAGCGTCTGCGGAGAGCTTTTCCGCGATCATTCCCGTACGATGAGAGGAAGCCATAACAGGAAGGGAGAGAACAATTTGGCGGTTACCTATCAAGAAGCGCTGCGATTTTTGGGGAAGCCTGTATGTGCGGAATGCAAAGGGCACCAAAAACATTATGGCATCGTGCAACGGGTAAGCCGAAAAGGAATATTGCTGCAGCCGATCCCGGTACATGCTTCGGCGAACCGTAAAGACAGCCAGGTTGACTTTACAACGGCGGATCGACCGGCTGCGATGGATGCGGAAACGGTGTTCCTGCCTTTCTTGCTTCCGCTTACCACTTTATTTTCGCTGGGCGCATATGGAGGGTATGGCACACCATACGGATACGGGTACGGCAGACCGTATGGATTCGGTAGGCCTTATGGTTATGGGTATGGAGCACCGTACGGGTACGGTGGAGGTTATTGGTGGTGACAATCGCGAATGACCGGATTTGAGGAGCAGACAGGGCAGGATTTGGGAGGAAAAGTCTGGATATAACTGATAATTCCGGCTGATATGGGGAGAGACAGTCTCAGCTGAAATAATCAGAATATTTCCGGGGTGAATGGAAAAAATCGAATGTGTTATCATAAGTACAACAAATAAATGAATGGTTTATTCATTCAACGTATTTATTATTAAACAAACAGGCTGAATTCCATTGTATGGAAGCGGGGGAACCAAGTTCCTGGGGTTAATCCTGGCTATGCCAGGAGGGATGTGAGAAACTTCTCTGCCATCCTACCCGACAGCTAACCTCGTAAGCTAACGCAGGGAAGATCCAAGATTGCAAATCGGCGGGATGCAGACTATTTTCTTTTTCTGCCGCTTTTGCCAGGTCGCGGATTCGGTCGTTGTATTCATCTTTTGGTGATGCGCGCGTCAGACCGGTGCAGACTTTTTCTTGGAACTTCGGTTCCGTGAAAAAGCAGCACCGGTCTTTTTTGTTGCATGGCCTGGATGTGCGAGATGAGATCAGAAAGGAGAAATGAAATGAAAAGCAAAACTTTGCAATCAAAATGGGCTGCGATGTTGACCGGTGTTCTGGCTGCCGGGCTTTTATTGGCAGGATGCGGCGGCAGCACAAGCGGGTCGGCGCAAGATTCCGGCAAACAGGAAACTGCGTTTGAAAAAGCAAAACGGCAGGGGTATGTGACAGTCGGTTTTGCCAACGAAAAACCATACGCCTATGCGGCCCCGGACGGCAAATTGACAGGTGAAGCGGTTGAGGTCGCGCGCGCCGTTCTGAAAAACCTTGGGATCAAAGAAGTAAACGGTGTATTGACCGAATTCGGGTCGTTGATTCCGGGGCTGAAAGCAAAACGTTTCGACATCATTACGGCGGGTATGTATATTACGCCGGAGCGGGCGAAGCAGGTCGATTTTGCCAATCCTGAATACAGTATTGGGGAAGCGATTGCCGTTAAGAAGGGGAATCCGATGAATCTTCACAGTTATAAGGATATTGCCGCCAATTCAGAAGTGAAAGTTGGTGTAATGGGGGGCGCCATCGAGATCGATTATCTGAAAAAGAGCGGGGTGTCGGATAGCCAAATCGTGATTGTATCCGATCAGCCTTCTGCCATCAACGCTCTGCAGGCCGGACGTGTAAACGCCATTACAATGACCGGTCCTTCTTTGCAGGCAGTGATGGATTCAGCGAAAGATCCTTCGATTGAGAGGGTCATGGATTTCGAACAGCCGGTGATCGATGGTAAAAGTATACGCGGTTATGGGGCTGCCGTTTTCCGCCAAGGGGACGATGATTTCCGGCAAGCGTATAACGAGGAATTGAAAAAACTGGAGGATTCAGGCGAACTTCTGAACATTCTAAGCCCGTTCGGATTTACCAAGCAGGAACTGCCGGGCGGTAAAACGGCAGAAGAATTATTGAAATAAGGAAAGGGGTGCAGAACCATTTTTCCGACTGACCTGTTTACACCCCTTCTGCACGGGGTAGAAGTGACTCTGCAAGTAATGGCCTGTTCTGCGGTTGCAGCTTTGCTCCTTTCATTCACCGCTGGGTTGTGTCGTTTGTCAAAATGGGCATGGGTGCGAATGGCTGCAGCCGTATATGTGGAATTTTTTCGGGGTACTTCATTGCTGGTGCAAATGTTTTGGCTGTTTTTCGCTTTGCCAATATTGGGAATTGAACTGGAGCCGATGACAACAGGTGTTCTGGCGTTAGGACTGAACTATGGCGCTTACGGTTCGGAGATTGTCCGTAGTTCGATTCAGGCGATTCCAAAAGGGCAGACGGAAGCTGCAATCGCGTTGAACCTGACCTCGTTTCAGCGGATGCGGAGCGTGATCCTCCCGCAAGCGTTTACTCTGATGCTGCCCGCTTTCGGAAATCTGTTGATTGAACTTTTAAAAGGCACATCGCTTGTTTCGCTGATCACATTATCCGATTTGACGTTTACCGGTATGCTGATGCGAACCGCAAACATTGCCAGAACGCCGGAGATATTGGGGCTTATTCTTGTCATTTACTTTGTTCTTGCGTACTCCCTGACTCTTGTTGTGCGTTGGTTGGAACGGAGAGTTTCCGCAGGGAGGGTGTAAAAGATGTGGGATTGGGAGTTTGCATATTCGATTTTGCCGAAGTTGTTGAAAGTGGTTGATGTGACCATTGAGGCCACATTATCAGGTTTCGTACTGGCCGCTTTGTTAGGGATGCTGTTGGCTTTTGGCCGCCGGTCAAAGCGAAAGCCGATTGCATGGGCGTCTGGTTTGGTGGTCGAGTTTATCCGCAGCACGCCGCTTTTGATTCAATTGTATTTCTTATATTTCGCGCTTCCGTTTTACGGTATTTCGTTACCCGCCTTCACAGTGGGCGTGATTGGATTGGGTCTGCATTACAGCACCTATTTGTCCGAAGTGTACCGGGCCGGCATTGAAAATGTGCCGCGCGGACAATGGGAAGCGGCGATTGCGTTGAACTTTTCCAGATCACAGACATGGATGCGGATTATTTTACCGCAGGCCATTCGGCCAGTTGTGCCGGTTTTGGGCAATTACCTGATCACGATGTTTAAAGAAACGCCGCTTCTTTCTACGATTACGGTAGTAGAACTGATGCAAACCGCTAAAATGATCGGTTCCCAGTCGTTTCGCTATCTGGAGGCGTTCACGATTGCCGGATTCCTGTTCCTGCTGTTAAGTTATCTGTCTGCCATTTGGGTTCGCCGAATGGAATTGAGGCTTGAACAAAAATAAGCAAAGGAAGTGGGAGGATGAGCATGATCCATGTGTCCAGTTTGTACGAGGGATATGAGAATGTGGAGGGAAATCCGATTGTCCGCTATCGGAAAATCAGCAAATCATATGGCGATCTGCAGGTACTAAAGGAAATCGATCTGGATATCTATCCGGGGGAAAAGGTGGCGGTGATCGGTCCGAGCGGATCCGGCAAAACAACACTCGCCCGTTTGCTGATGACGCTGGAAGAACCGACGGCCGGCACGATTGAAGTGGATGGAGAACTGCTGTGGCACAAGAGAGTAAAAGGCAGACTGACGCGGGCGGACGAAAAACATCTGCATCGTGTGCGAGGCAGCATTGGCATGGTGTTTCAACATTTTAACCTGTTTCCGCATATGACCATTTTGCGCAACGTGACGGAAGCGCCCATTCGGGTGCTCGGTCTGTCAAAAGAGGAGGCGGTGGAGAGAGCCAAGATCATGTTGGATAAAGTCGGGCTGTTGGATAAGTTGGACAAATATCCGGGCCAACTGTCGGGTGGTCAAAAACAGCGTGTGGCGATTGCGAGAGCATTGGTCATGCGGCCGAAAGTGATGCTGTTTGATGAACCGACATCTGCCTTGGATCCCGAATTGGTTGGGGAGGTGTTGACAGTGATCAAAGAAATTGCGGCGGAAGGCGATATGGCGATGCTGTTGATTACACACGAAATGGAGTTTGCGCGTGATGTGGCAGATCGTATTTTGTTTACGGACGGCGGCAAAATTGTTGAGGAGGGCTCCCCCAAACAGATTTTTGAAAATCCGAAAAGTCCCCGGCTGCAGATGTTCCTTAATCGTTTTCGGACAAATGGATTCTAAAGGCCATGCACTTGACGTTCCGAAATATGACCGAACAGGACGGAGCTGACGTTTGGACCATTGTAAAGGAAACAGGTGTATTGGATGTGAATTCGGTCTATGCCTATTTAATGATGGGCAAATACTTCCCTCACACCTGTGTGGTTGCCGAATACAATGGAAAAATCTGCGGATTTATCACCGCTTTTCTGCCTCCCGGCAAGCCGGACACGATATTCGTCTGGCAGGTGGGTGTGGCAAACACGCAGCAGGGAAAAGGGATTGGAAAATCCTTGTTACGTTTTCTGATGACAAGGGATGTATGTCGCGGAGTGCGTTTTCTGGAAACGACCATTTCCCCGTCCAACCGTCCTTCCGAATCCTTGTTTCGAGGTTTTGCGAGGGATTGGAAGACAGGCTGCAGGGTTACCGAATGTTTCCCGGTGGAGCTGTTTTTAGATGGGGCGCATGAAGCGGAAATGTTGTTCCGGATTGGTCCGTTCTCACAATTGAACTGTTGAGTTTCGCCCATAAGCTGTCCGAATGAATGGTTACTAGAATAATTGTAATCTGTCAGATTGATAAGGAGGAATGAGATGAAGATTTTGGAGGAAGTGACAAACCCGTTGTATGTGTTTGAGCAGTTGGAATCGGAGGTGCGCAGCTATTGCCGGAGTTTCCCGACCGTGTTCAGCAGGTCCAGCGGCTACAAGGTATGGGATCGGAAAGGCAAGGAGTACATTGACTTTTTTGCCGGTGCCGGGTCTCTCAACTACGGGCATAACAATCCCAAAATCAAACAGAAGCTGATCGAATATTTGATGAAGGATGGGATTACACACAGTCTGGATATGGCTACAGAGGCGAAGGAAGAGCTATTGGTCGGTTTCCGCGACGTCATTCTGAAACCTCGAAAGCTGAATTACAAAGTGATGTTTCCCGGTCCGACAGGAACCAATTCGGTAGAAAGCGCCCTCAAACTTGCTCGAAAGGTGACGGGACGGGAAATAGTCATGAGCTTCACGAATGCGTTTCATGGTATGACAGTAGGCTCTCTTTCGGTTACCGGCAACAAGTTTAAGCGCAGGGGGGCCGGCATGTCCCTGACGAATACGGTCTCGATGCCATTTGACGGCTACCTGGGGAACCAAGTCAACACGGCAGAATACATCGAGAGGTTCCTCGAAGACAATGGCAGCGGCGTTTCTCTCCCTGCAGCCATTATCCTCGAGACGGTTCAAGGCGAAGGTGGCATTAACGCGGCCAGTTTTGAATGGCTGAAAGAAATTGAAAGTATTTGTCGTCGGTGGGAGATTTTGCTGATCGTTGATGATGTGCAGGTGGGATGTGGCCGAACGGGTCCCTTTTTCAGTTTTGAACCGGCGGGCATCCAACCTGATATTATCTGCTTGTCGAAATCAATCGGCGGATATGGCATTCCGCTGGCTCTGACGTTAATTAAACCGGAACATGATGTCTGGGAACCAGGCGAGCATAACGGAACTTTCCGCGGGCATAACCTCGCCTTTGTGGCTGGCAGGGAAGCCCTGCAGTACTGGGAAACCGATCAGTTCAGCAAACAGATTCAGCAAAAAGGGGAGAAGGTCAATCGTTTCCTGCGGCAATTGGTGGAGAGATATCCGGAAATGCGCGGAGAAGTTCGCGGTCGCGGGTTGATCCAGGGAATCGCTCTTGGAGTAGACGGATTGGCTGAGAAAATCTGCGCGGCTGCGTTTGACAAAGGTTTAATTATGGAAACGTCCGGGCCGAGCAGCGAAGTGATTAAATTGCTGCCGCCCCTCATTATTGATAACGAAGGATTGGAAAAGGGGTTGCAGATTATAGCGGCCAGTTTCGAACAGTGCCGGAGAGATTTGCCAGTTAACTAGACGAGGTGGGGAGAGGAGAATCGATATGATAGTGAGGAAATTGAAGGATATTATCGGGACGGAGCATGATGTGGATACGCCTACATGGAACAGCAGGCGGCTGCTTTTGAAAAAAGATGGTGTCGGATTTTCTTTGAATGACACGATCATTAAAGCGGGCACCGAAACATTGATTTGGTACAAAAATCATATCGAAGCGGTGTACTGCATCGACGGGGAAGGAGAAGTGGAGGTCATTGCGGACGGCACGATTTACCACATCCAACCGGGAACCATGTATGTGTTAAACGGCCATGAAAAACATTACTTACGGGCAACAACGAGAGATATGCGGGTCATCTGCGTGTTTAATCCGGCATTGACAGGACGTGAAGTGCACGATGCGGACGGCGCGTATCCGCTCGATGAAAGTGAAGCGGGGGCATGAACAAACAAGGGAACAGGGGGGGTAACTATGAGTTCAAACGCGATGACCGGCGACCGTCAGCGGATGATCGATCTGTATCCTTCACGAGTCAGCCGTACTCCGCAGATTTTGGACCGGAAAGATGCGGTGCTGCATGGCGGGGATTCCGCACCAGGACCGTTAACTCGCGAACAACTGCAATTTTATGATCAACACGGGTATCTGTTTCTGGAAGGTTTCTTCTCAGGAGAAGAGGTTCAGTATTTTCGGGATGAATTGCAGAATGTGTGGGAGGCAGGCAAACATTCGGATGCGCCGGAAATTATTCGGGAACCGGAAAGTGAAGAGGTTCGTTCCGTGTTTGCCGTACACCGGAACAACCAGGTGTTTAGGGAACTGGCGCAAGGACCTAAATTGGTGGATATCATGCGGCAAATTTTGGGCAGTGAAGTGTATATCCACCAATCCCGAATTAATTTTAAACCGGGGTTTAAGGGGAAGGAATTTTATTGGCACTCGGATTTTGAGACTTGGCATGTGGAAGACGGAATGCCCCGCATGAGAGCGCTAAGCTGTTCGATCGCGCTGACCGATAATCATCAGCAGAACGGTCCGCTGATGGTCATGCCGGGCTCGCACCGACATTTTGTTTCGTGTGTGGGAGACACGCCTGACGACCATTATAAACAGTCCTTGCGCCGTCAGGAATATGGGGTCCCCGACCCGGACAGCCTGACGTGGCTCTATCAGAAGTTTGGCATTCAGACGCCGACAGGAAAAGCGGGATCGATTCTATTGTTTGACTGCAATATCATGCACGGATCAAACAGCAATATTACTCCGATTGCAAGAAGCAACGTGTTTCTCGTCTATAACAGTGTTGAAAATAAGCTGGTAGAGCCGTTCCACGGCAAAAAGTCACGTCCTGATTTTATCGCCGAACGCCAGTAGGTGTAAGCTTGTATACGTCTTTTGGAGCTGTAAGCAAAAAGGCTCCAAAAGACGTTTTTTGTTTTATTTTACATTGTAAAAATCAGGTCATCCGATCTCCTGCCAAATATGATATTCTATTTTATAGAGATTATAAGCAGGGAGGATGCGGAATGCTGAAACCGCAGGTTGCGAAAGAATTGAAAGCCATTGTAGGAAGCAATTGGCTGTTGGATACACCGGAGGATTGCCTGGCTTATTCGTATGACGCTACGCCGCTTTACCAAAGTATGCCAGACGGAGTGGTGATGCCGGGTACGGTGGAAGAAGTGGCTGCGATTGTTAAAGTCTGTGCGCGGGAAGGAATCAAAATCGTTTCGCGCGGGTCCGGTTCCAATCTGTCGGCAGGTACGGTGCCGGTGGAAGGGGGGCTGGTGGTGGTGCTGACGCGAATGAATCAAATTGTGGAAATTGATTCGGATAATCTGACCGCCACTTTTGAGCCGGGCGTGATTACCGCTCATCTTCATCGAGAAGTGGAAAAATTAGGCCTTTTCTACCCGCCTGATCCCGGCAGCATGAACGTTTCTACGCTCGGCGGCAATATTGCGGAATGCGCCGGCGGATTGCGCGGGCTGAAATATGGTGTGACGAAAGATTATATTATGGGACTGCAGGCGGTTTTGCCAAACGGCGAGATTTTGCGAACGGGCGGAAAGTCGGCGAAAGATGTGGCCGGTTACGATCTTACGAAATTGTTGGTCGGATCGGAAGGTACGCTGGCCGTTATTACGGAAGCGACTGCCAAACTGATTCCATTGCCGGAAAGCAAACGTACCATGCTGGCCAGTTTCCGTGATCTGACCGGGTCAGCGCGCGCCGTGTCACGCATTATTGCGGAACGGATCATTCCGGCTACCATGGAATTTTTGGATAATGGCACGATCCGGGTGGTGGAGGATTTTGCCCGAATCGGTCTGCCGGTTGATATGGGTGCGATTTTGATGATTGAACAGGACGGTCCGGAATCGGTCGTTGAGCGGGATATTCAAAGGATGGCGGACATCTGCCGGAAAGAAGGGGCGGTTGAGGTGAGCGTCGCCAACTCGCCGGAAGAAGGTGCCAAATTGATGCAGGCCCGCCGCTTTGCGTTGTCTGCATTGGCTCGCATCAGTCCCACCACGATCCTGGAAGATGCCACGGTGCCTCGTGCCCGTTTGGCGGAAATGGTGGAACAGGTCAACGTGATTGCCAAAAAATATGGTGTTAACATCTGCACATTTGGCCATGCAGGTGACGGCAATCTGCATCCGACCTGTATGACCGACGAGCGGGATAAGGAAGAAATCCATCGTGTCGAGCAGGCGTTTGAGGAGATTTTTCTGGCGGCCATCAAGCTGGGAGGCACGATTACCGGAGAGCATGGTGTCGGCATGGCCAAGATGAATTATCTCTCCCTGAAGGTGGGAGAAACCGGTATCGAAGTGATGAAATCGTTGAAACAGGCAATTGATCCGCAAAACATTATGAATCCGGGCAAGTTATTTGCCAAGGATACGAGACGTCGCGTGGTGATTGGCGGAGGCGCGGCGGCCGAACAATCGGTTTCTCATCAGCATGGAAATGGATGTGAATGCAATGAGCACACAGCAGGTTGAAACAGCAAGTCAAAACGGCATCCTCCAGATGATGGAGACAATGCATTATGACGATATCCTGAACTGCATGCGCTGCGGATTCTGCCTGTCGGCCTGTCCCACTTACCGGGAGACAGGCAGGGAAACGGCATCGCCACGCGGTCGCATTGCGATGATGAAAGCGGTGGCAACTGGCCAACTGGATGTGAGCGAGAAGTTTGATTCTGATATGTATTTCTGTTTGGGCTGCCGCGCCTGTGAAACGGCCTGTCCGGCGGGCGTGCCATACGGAACGCTTTTGGAAGGCGCTCGCGAAGTAGTGGAAGAAAACCGGAAACGTCCGCTGATTACCCGCATTATCCGCCATGTGGCGATGAAGAAACTGATTCCGCAAGCGAAACGAATGGAACAGGTCAGCCGTCTGCTCTATTTTTATCAAAGATCGGGATTGCGCCGCTTGGCTCGCAGCAGCGGACTGATGAAGCTGCTGCCCAAAAGCATGGCGGAAATGGAAAAAGCGGTGCCGGAAGTGGCATCGCCTGCCGCCCGTAAGGAAAGAAAACGGATGCTGCCGGCCAAAGGCGAAAAACGCCTGACAGTCGGTCTGTTTACCGGTTGCGTGATGGACGTCATGTTTTTCGATACGAACGAAGCAACCGCCAAATTGCTGTCTGCGTTCGGCTGCGACGTGGTGTATATGGAGGGACAAACCTGCTGCGGCGCTCTGCACGCTCATGCGGGCGATAAACAGGAAGCCAAACAGTTGGCCAAGCAGAACATCGAAGCGTTTGAACAGTCCGGGATTGATGTCTTGATCAACAACGCGGGAGGCTGCGGGGCTGCCCTGAAAGAATACCATCACTGGTTCCACGGGGATCCGGAGTGGGAGGAACGGGCCGAGCGTTTTGTCGCCGCACAGCGGGATATGAATGAATTGCTGGCGACTCTGCCTGTGCCGAAAATGCGCTCGCTGCCATACCGGGTTACGTATCAAGACTCCTGCCACCTGGCGCATGGCCAAAAGATACGGCTGCAGCCGCGCGAACTGATTCAAAGCATCCCCGGCATCGAATATGTCGAACTGCCGGAAGCGGATCGCTGCTGCGGTTCGGCGGGCATTTACAACCTGACCAATTTTGACATGTCGATGCAGATACTGGACGGCAAAATGAAACAGGTGGAAGGCACCAAAGCGAATCTGGTGGTTACTTCCAATCCGGGCTGTCTGCTGCAGATGCGGGCCGGCATTCAACGGGCCGGTTTGGAAGGCCAAATGCGGGCTGTCCATATCGCCGATCTGTTGTATGAAGCGGTTGAATAACGGGCATGCCCCTCTTTAAGTTGTCGGCTTAGAGAGGGGCTTGTTTTCATTCTATTCATTTCTCTTTAACTTTTCTTTCTTCCGCCATGACACAGACGGAGAACGTGTAGGGTGCGTCCGTTCTTTGACTGCTTCTGACAGCGGCTCTGCAAGGGCAGGCCATGATCGCAGCACGTAGTAGGCCAAGGCGGTCCCGACACAAACTGCCGCATAAACAATCCAGGGCAGATAAGGGGCGTTCCAGTTTTTGGAGAGCGTCATGATCTGGCCACCGCCCATATTCCCCAATGCTTCTCCTGCTCCCCAGACAAACGAGGCGATGCCGAAATAGGTGCCGATCGCTTCCGGTTTGGCCAATTCGGATACGACCGTATCGACAGTCGGCATGATCAGCATTTCACCAAACGTGAAAATCGTAACACTGATCAACAAATGGAAAAATTGGCTTGACCACATTACGCTCCCTAAACCGATCCCCATTAACAGCATGCCGTTTGCCAACACGGTGAGAGGATGCCAGACCCGCGACGTGTAACGGGTGATGGGCGCCTGCAGGAAAATAATCAGGACGCTTGTAATCGACCAAAGGAGCGCCACTTTTTGCGGACTGGGCATGATTTCAGCCGCCCGCAGCGGGATTGAGAAAGTAAACTGTGCGTAAAGCGCCCACGTCACAATGGTCACAAGGCTGAACAACAAGAAGGGGCGATCTTGCAGGATTTCGATTGAGAATCCTGCGCTTTGATTGGCATCTGCTCGGGCGATGTCGGCCGGAAGCAGGAATTGATGGGACAATGCCATACCGAAATAGATGACTGATGCGGCGATAAACAGACTTAATGTGGACCCGGAAACCAGCCAGGCACCGAGCAGGGGGCCGGCTGTCACCCCAATATTGGCGGCAATGCCGCGGAATGAGAAGGCGGTCGTTTTGTTTTCCCCTGAAGCGTAAAGAGCAATCCCCGATTTGGCTGGTGGTGTGTATATCCCGCCGCCGATGCCGGTAATCGTAGACACTATAAATAAGAGCGGGAGAGTCGATACAAAACCGTAGCCGAGCAGACCGATTGCACGCAGCAAAAGCCCCAGCACCAATGTCCGTCGTTGGCCGATCCGATCGTTCAACCAGCCGCCCAAAAGGCTGCCGATCAGATAGGTAACGGAGCCGGTTCCCAGTATCAGCCCCACTTGGCTTACGGAGATTCCTTTCTGATTGGTTAAAATAATCGTTAGCAGCGGCAAAATCAAATAATAGCCGAGATGGGTAAATAAAATTCCGCTCAACAACACCCACAAGGGGCGTCCAAACGAAAGGGATGCGATCTGCACAAAATCACCTCGTGCCATAGCATCCCCGATTTTTCCAGTAAATACAACCGGCTGAAACATATGGTGTTCTGGATTTTAAGAGCGGATCTTCACAGAAAATTCACCATGGTTGGTTTATAATGGGAACAGGAAACCGGATGGGGTGATTGTTGTGTTGGACGGAACGAATTTGAACGTATGGATCGCGTTTGCGGCAGGACTCCTTTCTTTTCTATCCCCCTGCTGTCTGCCTTTATATCCTTCTTATATCTCGTATATTACAGGTATCTCTTACAATCAAATGCAGGGAGATCGGGACCAGGTTGGGGTTCGTAAAACGGCGCTTGTTCATTCGCTTTTCTTTGTGCTTGGTTTCTCGATTATCTTTGTAGCATTGGGGACCGGTGCGGGTTTCATTGGACAATTGTTCTATAATTATAAGGATCTGATCCGGCAAATTGGAGCGATATTGATTATCGTAATGGGACTATTCATGGTCGGCTTTATCAAATGGGAGTACCTGATGAAAGAGAGGAAGTGGCATATGCGGAACAAACCGGCCGGTTATCTCGGCTCGGTGTTGGTGGGAATTGCTTTTTCGGCAGGGTGGACGCCTTGCATCGGACCGATTCTGTCATCTGTCATATTGCTTGCCGCGACCGATCCGGTAAACAGTGCCTGGATGATGGTGGCGTATTCGTTGGGATTTGCTATTCCGTTCCTGATTTTGGCTTTTACGCTGGGCTCCGTTCGATGGTTGATGAAATACGCCGGCGCACTTGCCCGAGTCGGCGGCGGTATCATGGTTGTGATGGGGGTTTTATTGTACACAAATAAAATGACGGATATCACCAAATACTTGATTCAACTATTTGGATTTAATAGTTTGTTATAGCGAACGAAACGAACAGCAGGAGGCTGAACATGAAAAATTGGAAGCTGCTTTTTAGCATCGTGTTGGTGGTGGGGTTGGTGGTGTTTACCGTGTTTTCGCAAACGACAAAAGGGAAATCAACCGCCGGACAGACACCGGAATCAAAAATGCAACCGTCTGCTGGTCAACAGTCGAATTCGCAACAGTCGGCTCAGCAGCCAACGCAACAGCAGTCAGCCGGGCAACCGAATACTTCGCAACCGGCAGTTTCCCCGCAGCCGGGTAAGATGGCTCCCGATTTTGCTTTGCGGGATATGGCGGGCCAGACGGTCCGTTTGAGCGATTTACGCGGCAAACCGGTTTTGATTAACTTCTGGGCCTCCTGGTGCGGACCGTGTCGTCAGGAAATGCCCGATTTGGTAAAAAAATCGGAAACCTACAAAGATCAGATCACGTTTGTCGGCATCAATTTGACTTCGAGTGAATCGGATGCAAAAGACGTGCAGTCGTTTTTACAAGAATTTCACGTAAAATATCCAATTTTGCTGGATGAAGAAGGACAGGTGTCCAATCTGTACCAGGTCCTCGGCATTCCAACAACGGTTTCAATCAATCCGGACGGGATGATCGTTGATCGTATTACCGGGGCGATGAATGCGGATCAAATGGAGAAAGTAATGCAAAATCTGCTGAAAAAATAAAATACTGAAGAATATAAGAATCCGTCCCTCTGACCACGGGTAATCTCACCCGAGGAATCGTAAAGGATATTTTGACTAAGTCGCCCCAGCATCCGCATGGGATTAAAGTGCGGCTTACCGACGGCCGAGTGGGGCGCGTGAAGAGGATCATCCATAAATAAAACGGATCGAAGGAAATCTTCGATCCTTAAAGTAGATGTGGGTTTGGTTGGGATTAAACTACAACCGCTACTGCATTGAGTTCTCTAAAGCTGACATTGACGATGGAACCTGCAGGGAAACCGGCGGTAGCAGTAGTCAGAACCATTTCGAAGTTGTCGATATCGACCGCTATAATACGCCCTGTAAATGTAAGTCCGTTGACACTGACCGTAACCAGAGTAGAAGACCGCGCAAGACCGCGCAAACGTTGGCGGAATGTCGGGCCACGGAAGCCACCACCATAACCGTCACCGTAGAAGCAATCGCCCATTTTTTCCCCCCCCCTCTCTGAGGTGTTCTATTTAAACCTCACTATACTTTATTCTTTTAGAAGAATTTTGTAAGGGACAAACATTATAGTCTATTGAATTATTTTTTTAGCTGCGTCACTCACCTATTTGCAACACTCTACATACAATACAGCGTTAAAGTGGATGGCTGGGATTTTCTCTGGTCCCTTCTTTGTTTGGTTACGGACTTTACTTAACAAAGCTGACATTGCCGATGGAACCTGCAGGGATAAAACGGCCAAGGTCAAGGCTTGCAAGTAGCTTACCGTTTCATTAAGGAAGGGGCCGGAGAATGTCTCCGGCCTGTTTGCCTATAACCAAACACCCGATTCTGTCAGTTTATATAATCCCAAAATTCTTAAAAAAGGAATGATATATCCCTTTATTGAATACAACGGGGATCCGATTTTATTTTTGATATTCAGGGGAAGATTATACGGGAAAAGTGTATATGTAATGCTGTCTGTTTCCCCCGTTCGAGACGCAAAAGGGAATGTTGATGGGTGGTCCGTTACACTTAGGAACCGAGTGGAAGAAAGCCCAGGAACTCCTTCAAAACACTCAAAAATTGTCTGTGGTGGGACAATTGGCTGCGGGAGTCGCTCACGAGATCCGGAATCCAATTACAGCTATAAAAGGATTCATTCAATTGATGAAAACCGACTTGGTTGTGAAAAAAGAGTATTTTGATATTATGTCGTCTGAAATCTCGCGAATTGAATTAATTCTTAGTGAACTTTTGATTCTTGCGAAGCCGCATGCTATTGAATTTGAGAAGAAAGACGTGCGGACGATATTGGCGCAAGTGATTACTTTGTTGGAAACCCAGGCCATCATGAAAAATGTTCAAATCACAACGGAATTTCAAACGGCGATGAGCCTTCTTATCTCCCGTTGACACAAATACCGTCTAAATTAACCTCCACATTTTTGAAAATAGGGAGGTTCATTGTGAGAAATTTACTCAATCAAAAATTGGGGTGATTCGATGAAGGCACTGGTCCACACAGAGAAAACAGGTTTTGACGGACTTTCTTACCGCGAGATGCCGGATATACTGCCAAAAGCAGGAGAGGTAAGGGTAAAACTGAAAACGGCAGGCTTGAATCATCGCGATTTATTTGTCCTGAACCGCCACAAACCAACCGACCCGCCGTTAATTATCGGTTCAGACGGCGCGGGGGTGATCGATGCCGTGGGAGAAGGAGTGCAGAACGTTCAAGTTGGAGATGAAGTGGTGATTAACCCCGGCATCGGATGGAAAGAAAAAAGCGATGCACCGCCTGAAGGTTTTGAGATTCTTGGTCTTCCTGATCATGGTACGTTTGCGGAACAGGTTGTCGTTCCCGCTGACAATGTGGTACAGAAACCTCAATATCTAGACTGGGAAGAAGCGGGCGTTTTTTCATTGGCTGCCCTCACTGCTTACCGGGCATTGTTCACAAGAGGCCGTCTGCGGGCCGGTATGACAGTGCTTATTCCGGGAATTGGAAGCGGGGTAGCGACGTTTTTACTGCAATTTGCAAAAGCTGCAAAAGCAACGGTATATGTTACTTCCCGTTCTCAAGAAAAATGTAAGAGGGCCCTGGAACTTGGAGCTGACAAAGCGATTGACAGCAATGAAGATTGGAATCAAGCACTTGGTGGAGAAAAAGTGGATCTCGTGATTGAGAGCATTGGAGCCGCTACGTTCAATAAGTCGCTCGATCAGCTGCGTCCAGGAGGTACCGTTGTTACCTTTGGAGCATCAGCCGGAGATGACATTCAAATCAATATTCGCAAGTTTTTCTATGGGCAGTATAACCTCCTTGGTTCGACAATGGGCAGTGCGGAAGAGTATAAAGAAATGCTCCAGTTTATGGAAGCTCACCAAATTAAACCGGTACTGGATCAAATGTATCCGCTGAATCAATTTAAACAAGCTTTCAACCGGATGGAGGAAGCAGCTCAATTCGGGAAGGTTGGTTTTTTTATGGGGGGAAATCGGTATTGGACACTGAGAAGGTAAAGCCAGCAGGCTGTCCTATTTTTGTAGGCGTTTTACCGATTTTTCTGGTAATCTATTGACAAGGGGGGGCTATCGATGCAACAGAGACTTCGTCCGGTAGAGCCGGATGCGTATTTTGCCATTCTTGGCGTAGCAAAGGGAAAAGTGAAAGCCGATTTATACCTGCGAGGGGCAACAGTCATAAATGTGTATACCGGTGAACTGCAGGAAGTGAACGTGGCGGTTAAAGGGAAGCATATCGCCTACGTGGGAATGTCAGATGCGATGGTTGGACCTGAGACGAAAACGGTGGATCTGGAGGGCCGTTTTTTGTGTCCCGGTTATATCGAACCGCACTGCCACCCATTTAATACATACAACCCGACCACATTGGCCCGATTTGTATTACCGCGCGGCACCACAGCGATGGTGAACGATAATATGGGCTTGTATTTGCGGGTCGAACTGGACCGGTTTTTGGAATTGATCGAACAGATGGGAACGTGGCCGATCAAAATGTTGTGGAGTGCGCGGGTGGACCCGCAAACAGAGGCGGAAGATCTGCGTCCGTTTTTTGCGCCGGAACGGATGAAACGGCTGCTTGCCCATCCTTTAGTGGTACAGGCCGGTGAGTTGACCGCCTGGCCGCAGTTGTTAAACGGAGACACACAGATTGCTGAAAACTTGCTGCAGACGATGCAAATGGGAAAACGGATTGAGGGGCATTTGCCGGGCGCTTCGCTGGAAACCTTATCGATGCTGGCGGCTGGCGGGCTAACGGCTGAACATGAAGCGATGACGGCGGAGGAAGTCATCCGGCGGCTGCGAATTGGATATTGGACGACGCTGCGCTACAGTTCGCTGCGGCCGGATCTTCCCGAAATTGTACAGGGACTGGCCGGGTATCACGGTGATACGAAACGGATCATGATGACAACAGATGGTTCAACCCCTGCTTTTTTGGCGGAAGGATTTACGGACGAACTGCTTCGGGTGGCGATGAACAACGGTATGGATCCGATCGTGGCGTACCAAACAGTGACGATCAATCCGGCGACTTATTATGGATTGGACGGTGAAATCGGGGGGATTGCGCCGGGGCGTTTGGCCGATATTCTGGTGCTGGAAGATCTCCGGGAACCGACGCCGATCGCAGTGATGGCAGAAGGGCGCTGGGTGGCACGATCCGGCAATCTGCTGGAAAGTTGGCCAGGAGTGGATTGGCAGACAAACGGAATGGGCAAGTTGCAGGTAAATTGGCGTGTTGCCGAATCCGATTTTACAAGAGAAGAAAATTTGCCGATCATTCATTTGGAAAATCCGGCGATTACCCGACTGTTGGAGGATGCCGGGGACCGCACGGTGCTGCATGCGGCGCTGGTGAATGAGCATTCGATTGTGGAAGCGAATTTGACGGGTATGGCGGATCGGATGGACGGTTTTGCCTGCTCGAACACGGCTTCAATTGGAATTTTCACGTTTGGCCGTGATCGCGCATCCATGGCCCAAGCGGTCAACCGGGTGCTTGAGATCGGTGGCGGTGTCGTGATTGTCGAGAATGGCCAGATCCTTTTTGAAATGGAACTCCCGCTGGCCGGGGCGATGGCGGAACAGGAGTTGGAACCGCTTATTCTTCAGGTGCAAACGCTAATTCGGCTGCTGAAGGAACGGGGGCATACGCATTATGACCCGATTTTTACGATGTTGTTCATATCGGCCACTCATTTGCCGGAAGTGCGCCTGACGACTGACGGGGTGCTGCATGTAAAAAGCGGTCACGTGATTCGTCCGCCCCGTACCCGAAACTAAGCCTGTGGAGGGGAAGCAAATTGATCAAAACAAGAATGACAGAACTGCTTGGCATTGAATATCCGATTATGTGCGGCGGCATGTTTCTGGTGGGGCGTGCCGAACTGGCGGCTGCTGTTTCGGAGGCGGGCGGCTTGGGCACGATTACGTCGAAGACGCAGCCCACTGTGGAAGACTTGCGAAAAGAGATTCAAAAGGTGAAGTCACTGACGAAAAAACCGTTTGCTGTCAACCTGAACCTGTTCCCAAGCACAACCGAAACGCCGAATGACCAGTATATCGATGTGCTGTTGGAAGAGGGCGTGCGAATCGTGGAAACGAGCGGTCGCAGCCCGGAGCCAATTATTCAAAGATTGAAAGACAATAACGTGGTTGTGATTCATAAGGTGCCGGGTGCCCGATATGCAGCATCCGCCGAAAAAATCGGGGTAGATGCGGTTTGTGTGGTCGGCAACGAAACAGGCGGACACCCCGGTATGAGCGATGTGGGAACACTTGTGATGGTAGCTAAAGCGACAGAAAAGGTAAAAATACCGGTAATTGCCGGCGGCGGTTTTGCTGACGGACGGGGGTTATTGGCGGCGCTGGCTTTAGGGGCAGAAGGGATCATCATGGGAACCCGTTTCATGGCGACCAAAGAAGCTCCCATTCATCCGGACGTAAAACGTTGGATGGTCGAATCGGACGAAAACTCGACCATCGTCATTCAACGGGCGATCGGCTCTGCTTCTCGCGTGGCGTTGAACAACGTAAGCCGTAAAGTGGATGAACTGGAGAAAGAAGGAGCGACCTTGCAAGAGCTGCTGCCTTATATTTCCGGACAGCGCAGCAAGAAGGTGTATAACGAGGGCGATGTGAACGATGGCGGGATTTGGTCTTGCGGGCAATCGGTCGGCTTAATCCACGACGTTCCGTCTGTCAAACAGCTGATTGACGGGATTGTTCAGGAAGCGCAGCAGGCATTGCAGCGTACACAACAAAATTTTGGGATTTAAGTTTGATTCGTGTAACGAAAAGCGGTTGGGACGGATTCTCGCACTTATACGTATGTTCGGCCGTCCCAACGGTATTTTTCGAGGATGGACAAATCAAGTTCGATGCCAATGCCGATTCCTTGCGGCAGGGTTACATGACCGTTTTCCGGTTGTAAAGGAACGATCGATGTAAACGGATTTTCCATAACGTCCCATTCGACCGGCTCGATACTATCATCGTTCATTTTGCTCCAGGCGGGCAGACAAGCCTGCGCAAACAAGGTGTACAGGCGGCACAGTCCTCCGTCATAGGAGTGGGGGGAAACCCGCAGTCCGAAGTGGCGGGCCAACTGGAGCGATTCGCGAAAACCGTCGATCCCGTCCATATGCATCACGTCCGGATTGAGTATATCGATCGCGCGGGTCTCCAACAACGGCAGAAAATCGGCAACAGATTTCAGATTCTCTCCACCCGACACGGGAACTGACAGACTAGCGCGCAGCAACTTGTAATCTTGCACCTGGTTCATGGGAATCGGCTCTTCTATCCACAGCCAGTTCGACCATTCGGAAAACAGTCGCTCCCATTGTCGTGCAGTTGCTGCATCATAGCTTTGATTGGCATCCAGCGCCACTTGCAGTGTGCCGCCGAATTGACGCTGCAGCGCCAGGATATGTGATTGATCTTCGGCAAAAGAGCGGCCGCCTATTTTGACTTTGATTTGGTCGAATCCGTCTGCTGCCGCTTTTTCCACTAAATGAAGCGAACGATTGATCCAGTCGGGAGTATCGCTGTACGACTGGAAAGATGCATATAGAGGGATAGAGGACCGCCAACTCCCGCCCCACATTTCACAAATGGAAAAACCGGCCGATTTGGCGGCGATTTCCGTCAGCGCTTGACTTACGCCGGAAGCCGACCGCTGGTGCCACTTTTTGATGATCTTGACAAGCGACAGACGATCGGTTGCTTTTTTACCGATCAAAAATGGGATAATGCGCTCCCGAAACCCTTTTTCCAAAACGGGCAGCCAGTCGATCACTTCGCCCCATCCCTCGATGCCGGAACGGGTGGTGATGCGAATCAGGAAACAGGAACGGTATTTTTTATATCCGTTCGCGTCCCCGTAAGGATGGGTAAGACGGTACAGCAGAGGAAACGTGTCCACTTTTGCGATTTCCATAAAACAACTCCTTAGTGAGACCTAGCGAAGGTGAGGCAAAAAGTTCCACGGGTTTACGGTTATCATCGTATCCCCCTTGATACCGGTCGCAATTCCAAAGTGCAGGTGCGGACCGTCCGACTGACCGGCAGCGCCCACGCGTCCGATCTCTTGCCCTTTTTTCACAGCCTGTCCGGGCTTTACTTCAATATCCTTTCGGTACATATGGCCATAGATGGTCATCAGACCGTGCCGGTGTTTAATCACAATCCAGTTGCCAAACCCCTCTGCCGGACCGGCATACAACACGACACCATCTGCGGACGCATCGATTGGGTCGCCGTAATCGGCGGCCACGTCAATTCCGGTGTGAAATTCTTTCTGTCCGTTGATAAATCGCCATCCATAATCGGATGAAATTTCTTTTGTTACAGGAACAGGCCATGTAAACAAATCTGTTGGAATGGGAGTTCCATTGACCGCTGAGGATTTGCCATTTTCATGTGCCATCACGGCAGGCGCCAACGGCGCAGGAGGTGCCAAAACAGTATCGGGCACAACCAGAGCGGTCAGCAACAAAATGGACAGCAGTCCCAGCTTTTGCAGTTGCATGAAAAACCTCCAATTGACTCCTTTAAATAACAAACATCACCAGTATGTGACAGATTGGGGAATTTTATAAAATTGCACAGCAAAATTGACAGTTGATTCATGAATCGGGTGAACAGATGGAAGCGGTTGGAAGTCGAGTAGATTTGGGATTGTTGATGTTGCTTGCGCTTGTCTACATAACGTCCCAACTAACGGAATGGGTTTCGTTTCAGGTGGCGCTGGGAGTTCTTGTTGTTTTGGTAATCGTAAAATTTCTTACTGTTTCTCGCGGAATTACACTTTTTCTGAGTTTGCTTTTCCTGGTTTGCGGAGCAGCCATTTTGCTTCACTTGCATGTTCCGCTAATCACATGGTCGAAAGTGCTGTCTCTTAATGTGGCGATCGTTATGCTGTTTGTGTTTGCTCCGTTGTTTGGCATTCCAGTACGTTCCCGCAGGTATGCCGATGCCCTGCAGGAAATGTATCGCTCTCACATTCGGAAGAAAAATTCTTTTTTTCTGGGTACTCAACTGTTAACACACTTGTTGGGGGTTGTCCTGAATATCGGAACCGTTTCTGTCGTGTATGACCTGGCTTCTGTGAATCCAAGGGTTCGCTCGAAGCGACTTCTGGCAGCCGCGTTAAATCGTGGGTACACTACGTCGCTCTATTGGTCGCCCTATTTTGCCGCAATGGCGTTGGTTACTTCCAATTTGGGCGTTGCATGGGTGCAGCTGTTTCCCTATGCGATTGGATTTGTATGGATCAGCTTTACGGTCAGCTTTTTGATCGAGTGGGCAAACGCGAAGCGAACGGTTGGGGAGGAAGCGGTTGAAACTGAGCTGTTGTTTGATGACAGAAACGGCAGTGCGGTTGAAGAGTTGGCAACTGCGGCTCGTCCCGAAACGATGCGTCCACCTTCTCCTGTTTCGATGCGGCCGATAGGACATCTGGCTTTTTATTTGCTGTCCGCAACCGTTTTCGTACTGCTGCCAGAGACTTTTTTGTCGCTGCCGATCGTGATCATTATCTGTTTTGTATCGGTGTTATACCCGCTCATTTGGTGTCGATTGACCGGTTCGCTGGCAGACTACCGGGAAGGGTTGCATCGTCATGTACATGTTTCGCTGCCCGGTTTGCGGAAGGAGATCGTTCTGTTTTTGGCAGCCGGGTTTTTTAGCGGTGCGATTGGTCAGTCGCAGGTTGGGGATTATGTGCCGGAGCTGTTGGCGTTTTTTCACGGGGCTGCTGCCGTTTGGTTCTCTGTTTTCACTTTGTTGTTGGCGTTAATCACAGCACTCCTCGGTATCCACCCGATTATCCTGATGACGATTCTTATTTTGGGGGTGAATCCTGCCTCCATTGGCATGACGCCGCTACATTTTGCGCTGCTGTTATTGGGCAGCTGGGGGATTTCCAATACGATTTCGCCGGCTACGGCGGTCAACAATTTGCTATCCGTTTTCCTCCAGGTGGATGTGTTTCGGTTGTCGATCCGCTGGAATTTGGCGTATTCGCTCATCTTAAGCGCATTACTCCCTATCTATCTGTTTTTCTGCCAGGTGTGACATAACAAATCGAATCAGAAAAACGGGGCAAGCGCTCAAGGGGCATGATGTACAACTTGGCAACTTGTTGCCGTAGTTGTACAGATCCCCGCATGGGGGCAAGTACCCAAGGGGCACAAGTCACGCTTTGGCATCAAAGATGCCAAGTCGTGCTATGTTACATGTCCACCAATCAGGATACATCCAACGATCAGGCTGTATAACGAGGTGGCGCTGATTACGCCCGTAAACAGTTTGCTTTTCGCTCTTACCTTTAAGTATCCTAAAGTGGAGAAAAGAGCAATGATGGACGTGGAAAATATCAGTCCGATGACAAAAAACATTACAACGGTTAATCCGCCGAACAGATTGCCTAACCCGGCTGCTGTGGTAAACAGAATAATTTGTGTAGGAGTTTCCGCGCCAAATCCATGAATCATGCCAACGGCAAATGCCCCAATATTACTGACTTGTAGATTGATCTCCCGTCTTTTTACAGGAGTGCGCGTAATCTTGGCACAAATCCATTCATAAATCCGTATAGCTCCGATAAAGATAAGCTTCCAGCGACTCATGACCATATGCCTTTCATGTTTTCTAAATAACGATAGGAATAACCATATCCCTAAAGCAACCAGCGTGAATCCTACGAGTTTCTCCATCCAGAAATCTACCCATTCTGGTAAACCGCGTCCGAAAAAGATAGCCAGCGAACCGAGAATCAAAATAACCAATCCGTGCCCCAAGGAATACATGGCAGCCAGAAGCATCCCTCGTTTTGAACTTTTTTCGACTCCCACAAGATCGGTTATGGCCGCAATATGATCCCAGTCTACTCCATGTCTGATGCCAAGTAAGATGGCTAAACCAAAGCTCAGTAAAATATGCCAATCCATAGTAACACCTCTTTATAAAGAAAATTCGCCCAGCCAAAGGCTTTGGCGAGCCAAAGTTACACCCAACAAAGTGACAGGCACTTTGTTAGGGCCCCATCGCCCTTATGCCGATAGGATAAAATATGGATGTCTATCGACATAAAATAAAACCCTCAACAAATAACCTGTTGAGGGAAAATTCACCATACCAGATGTACGAAGTCATCCATGACTATGGATTATACACCACCTTTCCTCGAAGGTTTTTGGCTCATTCAATCAGGTAGGTCTCCTGACTTCCGCGTCATCGATTCTCCAAACCTTCCCTAGTTCAACTAAGTGGTATTTTATGGAGTCTCTCTTCGGTCACAGTAGCGGGACTGTATAGGAATTTCACCTATTTCCCTGTTATGCCTGAAAAGGCACCTGATTGCTTGTATTAAGTTGTAGACTACAATTATACCTTATTCTACATTCTACAATACGCAAAAGATTCCTGTAAATAGATGCCAGATTTGATTCAAAACGGTCATCTGACACAATCATAGTAACGAAAAGTTTTTGTTTGGCACGCTTGACTTCCAGTTTACTCTAACAGATACAATACGGGCATCTACCATTCTTTTTCGGAGGAGAGACGCCCATATTGAACCCACTCCTTTAGGGGTGGGCTGAAGCGCGTTGCCGTTCCATGATTAGACTGATATAATCATGGTATGGGATAGGAATATCGTCATTCAAAAACAACCGTATCGCTCATCCACTATCATTTTGTATTCAGTCCGAGATACCGACGAAGAGTTCTCGTTCGCCAGGTCGAATTGCGATTCAAGGAACTGGTGAGCGAGATTTGTGCGCAAAACGACTGGCTGATTCTCGGAATGGAAGTCATGCCGGATCATGTTCATTTGTATCTCCATTGTCTCCCCACGGATTCTCCATCTGGCATCATGGCGAAGATCAAGGGGGTCACATCCAGACGACTGCGAAGTGAATTCTCGCATCTAAGACATTTCCCCAGCTTATGGACACGTTCATTTTTTGTGAGTGCGCTATTGCCGCCAGAATTTTCTGCACAAGCTATCCACCCGGCTGATTCGCGAGAACCAAGTGATCAGCTTGGAAGATTTGCGAGTGCAGAACATGCAGCAAAATCACCGACTGGCGAAAAGCATCGCCGACGCCAGTTGGTCGGAATTCCGGCGGCAGTTGGAGTACAAAGCCGCATGGTACGGGCGGCAGGCGGTAATCGTTTCGCCCACATTCCCGTCGAGCCAGCTTTGCTCCCAATGCGGGCACCGCAATAGTGAGACCAAGGACTTGTCTGTCTGCGAATGGACATGCCCACAATTTGGCGCCACCCATAATCGGGATGTCAACGCCGCGAGAAACATCCTGCGCGAAGGCTTGCACCTTCCCAGCACGTCCGCCTATGCGGACTCAACCGTGGGACACACGGGGATCGCTTGGAGCCGCAAGGCGGAACTCCCAGGTATGGGAATGCTACCAAGAATCCCAGCTTTAGCCGTGTGGAGTGTCAAAGGGAGGAATCGAAATGGAGCAGCAATATTTTGTTGGGTGGGGGACATTGGCCCTAATTAACGCAGGTTTAGCCCAGTCTAAGAATAGAACCGGACTCAATTGGTTTTTGCTTTCTTTATTATTAGGTCCCCTGGCGACATTCATCTTACTGTTTGTTGAGAAGCGTTAACAAACCATTCAAAAAGCGGATTTCATCCTTGGTAAAATAGTCATCTGAGGTGAAGAGAAAACCGGACAAAAAAACTCCCTGCTGTTGATGCAAGGAGCTTTCCTGTCATGAACGTGTAAAAAAGTGCACGTACTCCCCATACCCTTCCTTCTCCAAATCTTCTTTCGGAATAAAACGGAGAGCGGCGGAGTTGATACAAAAACGCAGGCCATTCGGGCCGGGCCCGTCGTTAAATACATGGCCGAGGTGGGAGTCGGCCTGTTGGCTGCGCACTTCCATCCGCACCATGCCATGACTGGTATCCGTTCGTCCTTTGATGCTGGAACTGTGCAGCGGCTTGGTAAAACTGGGCCATCCGCAATCGGAATCAAACTTGTCCAAAGAACTGAACAGCGGCTCGCCCGAGACGATGTCCACGTAGATGCCCTCCTGTTTGTGGTTCCAAAACTCATTTTGGAAAGGAGGCTCCGTGGCATTTTCTTGCGTGACCGCGTACTGCATGGGTGTCAGCCGTTTGCGGAGTTCCTGCTCGTTTTTGCGCAGCGACCAATGCCGTTCGATAAAAGCGTCTCGCCCGGAACCCTGGCGGTATCTTTTGTAGTGAGCTGGATTTTTTTGGTGGAAATCCTGATGATACTCTTCCGCTGGGTAAAAAGGTCCAGCGGGTACGATTTCCGTCACAATCGGTTTATCAAATCGTCCGCTTTCGCTGAGTTCCTGTTTGGACTTCTCTGCAAGCCTTTTTTGTTCCTCGTTGTGGTAAAAAATAGCCGTACGGTACGACTCGCCCCGGTCATAAAACTGGCCCCCCGAATCGGTAGGGTCGATTTGCCGCCAGAAGAGGTCGAGCAGTTTGCGGTAAGGAAACACATCAGGATCAAAAGTGATCTGCACCGCTTCCGCATGCCCGGTAGTTTCGGAGCACACCTCTTCATAGGTGGGGTTTACCGTATGGCCGCCCGTGTAGCCGGACACGATTCCATAAATCCCTGGCAGTTCTTCAAATGGTGTGACCATGCACCAAAAGCATCCTCCGGCGAACGTCGCCAACTCACGACGTCCTGCGCTCTCTTTATCGCTCATCGAAACCGACCTCCTTTTCATGTTTCTTTGTTTATGCACAAATCCCACTTTTCCAATTGTAGCATTTTACTCATGCGCAGGAAAATGAGGCAAAACCTCTTCCGCAATCTCCTGCAGAACTTCCAGCGCAGGCCGCGTCGCTTCCTTCTGGGGAGCAATCACCACATGATTGATACCGGCGGATCGCATTTCTTCCAAATGTTCAAGCAGAAACTCTCGCCCGGTTGTGAAGCCAAAACGAATAGGGATCGGGTCTGCTTTCGGATCTTCTACCAGGTTGAGAAATAAAGGCTGACTAAACGGTTTGAACACGCCTGGCGCGTATTGCTCGACTTTCGTGCGAAACTCCTTGATTGCATGCGACTGCATGTACAGCGGACGCGCATAGTTCATCCACCCGTCACTGTGTTCGGCAATCCAGTCCATCGTTTGCTGCGCCTGTCCAACGACAAGGGTAGGAACGTAGGAGAGCGCCTGTGGAACCATTTCGCCGGGTGGTACTGTTCCGAGCGGAGAAGAGACACCCGTGTAAGGCTGTGTGGTGAGCCGCTTATAAAAATCGAACGCGTCACGAAATCGGGCGCTTCGTGTCTCGGGATCCAACCCGTATCCGGCGAAGTCAATCGGCCTGTCGCCGGAAGACATTCCCATCACAAATCGTCCGCCCGAAAGCTGGTCCAACGTGTTTGTCTCTTTGGCCAGGCGCAGTGGGTGCCGGTGGGTAAGCACAGTAGACGCGGTGGCCAGCGCGGTCCGTTTTGTCAGGCTCATCAAATACGTCAGGTACACGAAAGAGTCGTACTTATTCCGCACATCTCCAAAGTTTGGGTCCCACAACGACACATCCTGAACCCACAGGGCAGTAAACCCGCTCTCATCCGCCATTTTCGCGATTCGTTCCTGATCCTCCTGCAAAGCAGGGTCACCATCGAAAGCCTCAATTGACATAAAGACACCAAGGGTGAGTCGATCGGGGGCGTACATCCGACGAAATACCCTATTCTTCATTGCTTGAGTCATCCAAACATTCTCCTTTATAGCGTGACCTGGCACCTATGGTGCCTTGGCACGACTTATGCCCTCTGGGTATATAGCGTGACCTGGCACCTATGGTGCCTTGGCACGACTTATGCCTGAACTTCATTTTAGAGAGCGAACGCTAAAATGGAAGTAACGTGGCTCACAGAAGTGTCCACTTCGAATCCTTATAGAATGCCCAACTCCCTCACTAACGAAAAATTCCTCTATAAAAAAGGATTGGAAAAAGGTGATATCCGGAATACGGTCGGGCAGTAACGCATAGTAAAATGGGGGTGATTGTCTATACAAGGAGTGGGGGAATTCTTGTTTGGTAAATTAAAGGCGTGGGCGAAACAGTTAGAAAGGAAACTTTTTGTACTTTATTTGGCTTATAAGGATAATCGCACACCTTGGTTTGCAAAATTTTTCGCTGTCTGTGTTGTCGCTTATGCGTTTAGTCCGATTGATTTGATTCCCGACTTTATTCCCGTTTGGGGTCCCTGAATAATGCAATTATTGTACCGTTAAGTATCATGTTCGCTTTAAAAATAATTCCAAAACGGGTGATTGACGACTGCAAAGTTAAAGCTGACCAAACCGGTGGGAGCCATAAAAATACAAATGTATAAGATTTTGTGCTTTAAGCCACCTAAGGTCGTCCATCGTTTGCTTTCCTCAGTTTTGGGGATAAAAGTTAGCCATGAAGTGTAATATTACGGGCGAACAGTCTTGGTTTTGCATATTATACAAGGGACTTGGGGGGAGAACCAATGCCGGCATTATTTACATTCGGTTTTTTTAAAAACGATCAACTTACGCAAGGCAGTTCAGTCGGGTTTGGACAAAACGTATTTCAAAATCGGAACTCGACAAAACAAAACAACGGCAGCATTACGATTGGTGATGGAGTTAACTGGATAGGGTTCGGTATGAATTTAAATGGAGATCAAGACGCACAAGATATGACCACCTTTGATGCGCAAGACTTTGCCGGCCCACAAGTATAGGTAAATGAAAAATAGTTAAAGCGAGGAGAATAGGATGCTGGTCCCGGTAAGTTTGTGGTTTGGATTCGTTAAATCAAATACTATAACGCAAGGTGGATGTACGGGCCTGGGGATAAACATCATCCAAAATCGGAATTCGACCAAACAAAACAATGGCGCCTTGACGGTATCAGGAGGATTCACGGGTACCCGAATTTCACATCTTATCAATGCGGACTCTGATCTTTTCGATTTGCCCGCTTATGATGCGAATGACTTTACTGGACTACAAATTTAAACTCAAGCAGAAACCGGCTCTCAATCGTGGCCAAAAATCAGCCGTGAGAACCGGTTTATGGTTTTTGGAACGCTGTTACACCGTTACACAGGCGGCTCCTTCGTCAGCATCGCAATCGGGTAGGCCACGGGGAATGGGTTGTTGGATATTCGGCCGTGCGCCATGACACCGTCAATATGGGAAACGGTAAATACGCCGCCCGGTTCTCCTTCAATAAAAAATTGGCCCCCAATTTCAATCGATTGTGCATCCATCAGATAAGAAGCCGCCAGATACCAGCGAGTGCGAACAACCATCGCTTCGCTATAATCGCCCTCGTCAAACAATTGTTGCCCGCGTTCTTTCAGACGATCCATTTCTTCTTTCAATTCTTCCACAGTCATTTGACTCAGCATTTTTCCGCTCGCCATAGTTGCGGTCAACCTCTGTTTACGCTTTCCATTCGAGTTGGCGGCCACCAATCAAGTGATAGTGAATGTGAAAAACAGTTTGCTGTCCGTGCGTCCCAATGTTCGTAATGACGCGGAATCCGGATTCAGCCACACCCATTTCTTTGGCTACGTTTTGCAATCCCAAATGAATGTGCCCGATCAGTTCCTTGTCTTCCGGCTCAATTGCCATCAGAGACGAAATGTGTTTTTTCGGGATCGTCAGTATGTGCACCGGAGCGATTGGATTGATGTCGTGAAACGCTACCACGTGCTCGTCCTCGTACACTTTTTTGGAAGGGATTTCTCCCTTTACAATTTTGCAAAAAATGCAATCCATCTGATATCACCTATCCTATGTAATGAATTATTTATATTTGCGCCAATCTTGGTTGCTGTTTTTGAGAAGATATTCAAAATCGTTTTCCAGTCGCTTTTGTTCCGCCTTGCGGGCAGCTTCTTCCTGCAGCCGTTTTTCCGCTTGACGTCTGTCTTCTTCTGCCTGCAGTTCCGCCTGTTGGCTTTTTAATTTGGCAAGCGTTTCTTCGTTCAGCAGATCCTTGAGGGTAGCAGGTTTATCGGTTGTTTGCGGCTTTGGCTGATAGGCTTGCGGCCGATTTTTCTTTGCCACAAATGTCACCTCGGTACGGTTGATTTCTGTCAGTCATTGCTATTATAGCACTATGCCGGTGGGTATTCTATAATGGAAAGGATTGGCACAGGAGGGATTGGTATGTTGGTATACCCGAAACAGTTGAAGCATGAAGAAGACCAGTTGGTGATCCAGATTCCCGATGCGGCAGCCATTATCGAAAAATGGCTGGGCCTTGGGGCGGAGTACAAAGAACTGTCGATCCGTTGGGCGGCAGGCCGTGACGGGACAGGCCCGCTTGTGATAATGGGGGTGCGCCACGAAGGACGGGGATTTGACATCGCGTTTCGGAAAGAATGGTGGGATGATTTGACGGATGGGGAGGAGACGCTCGTCATTCGTTATGGTGAAGATATGGAGGATGAGGACAAACAGGTGAAAGTGACGATTCCCGCCGAGTCATTCGAAGATTTTACCGAGTTCTGTCGGCAACAGGCGGCTGAGTATCCGGATCGAATGATACTGGCGGAAATCGCACGTTTTTTTGAGTAGAATAATCCGTTTAACGGTTTTCTTTCTCTTTCAGTTGTTCCATTGGTTGGTCGAGGTCGGGGGAATCGGTGTTTGTTGTAGGTGAAACATGAATCGGGTTCTCTCTGCAAGGTTCTTTCACCGGAGTGGTTGTTGAGTGACCATTAAACAGTGTTTCGGTTACACCATCCAACTTATCCATTACTTTGCCGAATCCATATCCAACGAGAAAGGCGAGGCCGATCGACGGGGCTATTGAATCGGAAATTTGCAGAAACAACAGTCCGCTTTTTAGCAAAAGAACAAACATAACGGCTGTTCCGGCGCTCATAATTGGACGCAGTCCATACCAGATCCACCATTTGCGGATATTTAACAGCCCTTGGATATTATGCCAATAGAACAGCCGCAGACAATATAACGTTCCTCCAATTGCTCCGGAAAAGGCGTAACAGAAGTAATTTTTCAATGTATATATGTCGGGCAATCCGCGAAGCTGGTAATCGAACACCCCGATCCGCAGCAAGAGAATCAATAAGAAACTGCCAATAAACGCCGAAAGCAGGTACAGAAGTACAGCGGCTTTCAGCAAACGTTCGGATGAAAACAACTTGGGACCTCCTTTCGGGGATGTACTATAAGATATGAAAATGGGGGACAAGGCGTACCAGTCTGATGTTGGAATTTGTCGTTATTTCGGTATAATGGGGAAAAGACACATAAAGGGATGAATGGCATTGTCGCGAGATGTCAAGTATGAAGATATTGAACGAAGACAGGGGATCACCCTGATTGATGTGCGTTCGGAAGGTGAGTACCAGGAGTCGCACATTCCGGGTGCTGTAAACATACCACTCTTGAATAATGAAGAACGGGCCCGCGTAGGAACCGTTTATAAGCAGGTTGGCCAGGGGCAGGCAAAAGAGTTGGGTTTGCAAATTGTGTCCAGCAAACTTCCTGATCTGGTCAAACAGATTCAGCAAGCGGCCGTTGATACGCAGCCTGTGGTTTATTGTTGGCGGGGTGGCATGCGCAGCAAAAGCGTTGCAACGGTTCTTGACCTGTTGGGAATCCCAGCCCTGCGTTTGGAAGGTGGCTATCGCGCGTATCGGGAGACAGTGACGGAACGGTTGGCCCATTTTCAACTGAGCGCAAGGTGTGTGGTGATCCACGGCATGACCGGCACCGGGAAAACGGAATTGTTGAAACGTTTGGCGGATGATGGGGAACCTGTCGTCGATCTGGAGGGAATGGCGGGGCATAAAGGTTCCGCTTTCGGCTCTATTGGGGAACACCCACGCAATCAGCGCATGTTTGACTCTTTGCTATTGGACAGGCTTGAAGAATTGAAGGGCGCGCCCTATCTGATTATCGAAGCGGAAAGCAAGCGGATTGGCCGTGTCAATATGCCTGATTTTTTGGTTGAGGCAAAAGAAGCGGGGCTGCATATTCTGCTGGAAGCGCCTTTGTCTGTTCGGGTAGAGAGGACGCTTGACCAGTATGTGGTCGACGATCCGGACTTTCATGAAAAAGTAACACATGCTCTGCAATCGATTGAAAAAAAGTTGCCGCCGGATGACCGTAAATTCGCTTGGCAGTACATTGAAGAGTATCGGTACGATCAGTTGGCCGAAATCCTCCTTGTGAAATATTACGATCCGCGCTATGCTCATTCGATGCAGCAGTATCACGGTCCGTTTCAGCGGATAGATGCAACCGATCTGGAAATCTGCAAGGAAGAGGTCAAGCAGATCATCCATAACCAATTGATAACGGTTTAAAAAGACCGACGAATGAAGCCAGATGAGGCCTTTCGTTGGTCTTTTTTCCTGTAACTGATTTTTTTACCACAAGAAGAACGGCGCCAGCGCCAATAATGTGAAAAATGGGAGAAAGAACAAAGGGGCAAAAGGTCTGTAATACCCATACCCATAGTAAGGGTAATACACCTGTTCGAAGTCCGTTTTGTCAGGTTGGTCGGCTGTAACCGCATTTTGTTCCGCCGCGCTTCCGTTTACCGGAACTCCTCTTTGCGGCAGCGGCTGCAGCCAAATACCGTCACGGGTTACTCTGTGCACAATTCCGTAATATCTTCCCGATTGGCAATGTGCTATAACCGGCTGCCCGATAAACTGCCGGGCGTGTTCATACGTGACCGCCATGCGAATCCTCCTTTGGTATCGTTTGCTATCATTCTACGAACGGACAAATGTCCAAGCGTTCCGCTAGTGCTGATTTTTTGAGGAATCGGCAAAGATAGGCGTTTTGCCTTAGGCGTCTGACCGTAACGGGCATTTGTGCTTTTGAATGTATTAGAAAAAAGGGCGACGGATAGCGAGAGGGGAGAGCGGATATGGATTATCAGGATTTATTAGCCAAACAGGGAGTCGGCAGTGCGCATCCAGGTGGATTTGCCGCAACAATCGATTTTTTGAAAGATGTTTCTTTTTTACCTGGCAGCAAGATTTTGGAGGTGGGCTGCGGAACGGGCAGAACCGCCTGCTATTTGGCAGGTCAAGGGTATGATGTGACGGCGTTGGATATTCGTCCGGCGATGCTTCGGAAAGCGAGATTTCGGGCGCAGCGCCAGCGGGTGTTTGTACGATGGGTGGAAGGAGATGCCTGCGACCTGCCGTTTCCGGCCAATCAGTTCGATATCCTTTTGCTTGAATCGGTTACGGTGTTTGTGGATGCCAAACGGGCTCTCCCCGAATATCGACGTGTATTGCGACCGGGCGGCCGGCTCTATGACCGAGAGATGATGGCCAACAAATTGTTGCCCCGTCCGGTCAAACGGGCCATTTCGGAATTGTACGGAGTCAAGCAGGTTCCGACGCAAAAGGAGTGGCTCAAATTGCTCGTAAATGCGGATTTTGAAACCACGGGTGTATGGAAACCGGTTGCGGTACCGGGCGATTTTGTAAAAGCCGGGAGTTTTGATTACCCGGATCCTTTTCAACAGGTGGACGAAGATGTGTATCGAGATCCTGACGTGAAAAAAATGTTTGAACGCAATCTGCGACTTATGTCCCGTTGTGCGAAGTATCTTTCTTATGGGGTGCTGCTGGGCAGGAAAAACGGACGGTCTTGATGTGCAATGCGGATAAAATGGGTTATTTTACTGTAGGTTATTGTCCGTTTCGAGTGACTTGCAGACCGCATTAACTAGAACTGTGGATGGTTTTTCATAACACCCTAAGGAGGTTATAAACAATGTACGGCACGTTTGGTTATTACACGCAATGGGCAGTTGTATTCTTGATCATTTTTGTATTGTTCTTCCTGTTGGTTCCGTATGGGGCAGGGGCTGCGACAGTTTGCAAAACGGTCCCAGTCTATTGATCAAATTTTGCAAAAGGCCGAAGACATCTTCGGTCTTTTGCCTTATATGAGGCTGCTCTGACTATGGGAAAAGTTTGTCTTACATATTCGCTGCTCGTAAACCGAGTGTGAAATGTCCGTTTATCTAAAGTGCCGAAGCGTTAACAATGTTGTCTCCTCCCCATTCGGGAGTGTCCATGTGATCCGGATCATAATTGACTTGCGTTCCGACTGGCATATATACATTACCGTCTGTTGTTGTTGTCGGCCCAGTGTTTGATTTGCTGTTGTTGCGGTTGGAGACGCCGCTTTTGCCGATCGCAATGGTACTTGCCGTTGTCATCGAGATCACTTTGATCGTTCCGATATTGATCGTGATCGATACGTTCATCCGACAACCTCCTCCCCATGAATGTGATCCGTTCGTTTCGATATAGGCTCATGTCATTCTATGTGGGAGTCCGTCAATCGGTTCACCGACACAGAACCGCCGATTGAAGTATACAATATGGGGAATGGTGAAAGGGGAGATCTGGAATGGATGTAAGGGTTCGAATCGGCGGGATTATGGTCAACCGCTGTTCGCAAGATGCCACGGTTGCTACAGGGGTTAATTTTGTAACGAACAGTTCGATTCGCAAGATAAACGAAGGGACCCTCTGTACAAACGGCAAGATCGCATGGATGCCCGGCATTGTCAAGGCAAATTTCGACCCTGACTGGGTGGATACGCCTGCGTTTCAGATGGATAATTTCTTACTGGGGCCGTTTTAACAATCATGTAAACGTGTATACAGACTTATCGAATTAACGAATATCCATACACCAAACCTTACAGGAGGACAAGGGTAATCAAAGGGTACAAGGAGGATCGCCATGGCGGTCGGAATTTGGTTAGGGTTCCTCACATCCAACACTGTGGCACAAGGCGCGTCCATCGCACTGGGCGTCAATATTGTCCAAAACACCAACAAATCTAAATTGAACAATGGAAATACTGTTTACGCGGACAGTATCGTATGTCTGCCGGTCATCACCTATTTCATTATGGATTTGGATGCGATTGATACTTTAAGTTTTGACAACAATAATTTTAGCAGTCTGCAAGTGTAACCCCATATGAGAAAAAGGCCCGGTTTTGATTAACCGGGTTTGCTTTTTATACAAATAGAGACCCGCATCAACGGATCTCTGGCGCATGTGAAATTTTGCTCTCAGTAAACCGGTTGCGTCGTGCAAACGGTGGTAGTGGTCGGTACCAGCAGAATAAACAGTACAAAGATAATCAAGAACACGACTGCCCACCGGGTATAGCCTCCGAAAACCCCGTATCCGTCCATGAAAATTCCTCCTTTGTGATTGTTCACTTCAGTAAATGCGCAGGGTGGAGGAGAAGAAACGGACATCTGTCTATTTTTGTGGAACAACCTATTTACCCGACAGGGCCGCCGCCAGGAGCCACGACTGGAGCCAAAAGCGGCCCTATAACGCCGCGAGAAGTAGCAATGGCGGTGGGGGTGATTGTCTCGGCATCGCCTAATATGACAACCGCCGAGTTGGAAACCGCGTTTATTTTGATATAACCGACTTGAATGTCGCCGTTTTGTACCTGCATGTTAATCTGGACGGCCATTTTTGCTCTCCTCTTCGATCTCTTTTAAAATCTGGTCATACCATTGATCGTTCAGCAGATTATCATCCGAAATTTGATGATCCGTCTGGTTGTTATAGTGAAGTCGGGTGGCGGAATGGATGTGACGGGCACGCGTGATAAAACTGGCTGCACCGCGCGATCCCCCGGCAGTGAAAGATTGATAAAACGGTTCCACGAGTCGGGTGTCTCCCACTTGCAGTACTCCTGACAGCAAAATCAGCGTCACTTTCATTCCCTGCACTTGAGTAATCTTTGGACGGTCTCTTAAAAGCGGCATCTTTTTTATTTCACTCCCCAAACATCCGTATCGACAAAGTCAGGGTCGTTTGTGTTGGTGTTGCTGAACAATGTGAATGTGCTCGCTCCATCACCGGTTGAGAAGGTACCCGAACCGGTATACAGTTTCCCCGTTTCTTTGGGGGCAATGACAGCCGTATCTCCTACCTGAAATACTCCCGCAGTGGAAACGGTTATGATGCGAATTCCGCCTAGAAGTGCTGGCATGGATATATTCCGCCTTTCGTTTTTTGGTTTATCATATGAAATCGCTTGCCAATCGGTACAAAAGCGGAGACTGTTACGTACACTAGAATAAAAACACGATTGAGCCCCAAGGAGGAATTTAAATGCCAGCAATCCTTGGCGCCCTAAAAGTGATCAGCGTGGGGAGCAGCGGTGTGGTTCATGTAGGAGATGTTCTCATCATAGCGCCAAAAGCGGCGTCTAAAACGTATGCCGGTTCCGGTTCGTTTAACACGGGGGATTTTCCGTCCACGTACAATGTGGTCAGTTCCACGAACACGAACGACCAGGATTTGGTGGATGCCAATGTGGCCGGTTTGTAGTGAGGGAATGAAATGAAAATCGTTCAGAACATTCATATCGGTCATTTGACAATTAATACGGTTGGGACCGCATCTGTTGTACAAATCGGAAGCAGCGGACTGATTCGAATGTATGCCGAATCGTATGATATTACGGAGGCGCCTCCCGTGCTGCCTGCGCCAGTTGTGCCGACTTTGCCTGCGGTTGAGGGGCCTGTTCCAACCGCTCCTTCTCCAGCCGATGTGATCGTACAGGTTCCGGAAGGAATGGCAACGGAAGAAACGCCGCCAAACGGAAACTTTTTTACCTCTCCACCTGCATCGGGACCTGTTTTTTAGAATTCGTTTTGGCCCCATGTGTCGTCCAAACAAGCGGAATACCGACGGGCAGCTTCAAAATAGCGTTCTTGTGCGGCCTGGCAGGAGGGTGAATCGTCTCCGTACATTCGACATACCATTGCCCGTTCCCAGGCCAAACGGCAGGTGTTTTTCCAGGTTTGGTAGCAGGGATCAAATTTTCCTAATGGTGGTGCGGGAAGCAGGGTGTAAAACGGATCATCGTATGCCATCACATCCCTCTTTTCCATCGCAGAACTTCGTTTACTTACTATATGCGATGAGGGAGAATTCCACGAATCCCTGTTTTCCGCTTTACCGCCGTTTCGATTTCGGGAACGGGAACATAAAGTGAAGCAATAACAGGGACGATGACAGAGGGGAAAAGTCCATATCAAGAGGAGGAGGGCGAATGAAGAACCGGGCGCAGCGATTCTCTAATTTGGCGCGTTGGATGATTGTATTTTTGGTTATTTTCGTTCTTCTCATGCTGTTTCTTTCAGGAGGCGTCGGAACGGCCGGTCTGTTTGGGTTGTATACCCCATGGGTGGTTGCGTTTCTGATCATCTATATTCTGCTGATGCTGTTTGTAAATGGATTCTTTTCCAAAATCAAAAAATCGCGCGTTTGACAGACGGCCTCCTGATTAGGAGGTCGTTATGTTGTGAGCATGCATTTCTTCGGCAATCTGGGTCAGTGTCTGAATCAATCGGGAATAGATGGGTTTGACCGACGGGTAGAGGCGAATCAGCCGAACCAGATAGTCGGACAGTTCCTTTACTTCATGAAGCGTCAGGTATTCGAGATGGCGTACTTCAAAAGAGAGTTGCGAAAAAAGAGTGAATCCGGAACGCAGGATCGCATGTTCCAGCTTGGAGGCTGCTGTGGCAAAATCGGTGAAGACCCGTTTTCGGCCGCTTAAATACGCTGCCCTCTGTGTGCTGGAAGCGGTAATTTCTTTGGGAACAGCGGGGAGCGAAGCAATCACGGTCTCATTCCAACGCTGCAGGTTTCGTGTACGATGCAGCAATTGCGTAATCGCGAAAAACATGCAGGCGCCTCCTTTCGGTTTTTCTGCAGTGTATTCATTTATCACAACAAGATGTTCGCCTGCATACTGTAATGCAGGGAGTGATGCCTATGAATACAAATCCGATGGATTCGTTGCGTCAATTGGGACAACTGGGAGAACAGTTCCAAAAAATGTTCGGCGAGGATTTCCTGAAAACTGTAATGGGTTCGCAAAACGGCAACATGCCCAATCTTGGCAACCTGTTTGACGGAAACCCTCTGATGCCGAATGCAGGGTTTCCGATGCAAAACATGTTTAACGGGATGTCTTCCGGCTACCCGCGCGTCGATCTGTACCAGTCCAAAAACGAATTGGTGGCCGTAATTGAGGCGCCCGGTATAGAAAAAAGCTCCGATGTCAAAATCGCTGTGGAATCGAATCGCCTTCATATAAAAGGAAACCAAGGCAACCGATATCCCGGGGTGGCACGGGACCAATTTTTGATGTCGGAACGGCAAAGTTCGTTTGAACGGGAGATTCAGCTGCCCGTTCGTGTACTTCCGAACAAAGTAAGAGCCGCCTATCGACAGGGTATATTGGAAGTTCGCATGATCAAAGATACAGATCAAAATGCCGATTTGAAAGACAATACGATTCCGATCGATTTCGAATAGATGGGGGGTGAACGGCCATCTATCCGGCGTGGTACGAAGAAATTCTAAGTCTTCAAAAAAGGCTCGAAACGATCGAAGAGGAACTAAAAAAATTGCAGCAATCCGGCAAGTCCGGTTCGATCGAATATTATATTGAAAATCTGACAGTGGAAAGCATTCAAAACGGGATTTTGGATTTGGGGGTTCATATGGGAGACGAAATGGATACTCGCATACAAACAAGCGGTGATCAAGCGGGAGGTGGCGGGGAAGGCCGTAAATCAATCAAGCAACGCCTCCAGCAGGTAGAGCAAAATATGCAGGAGGTGAGAGACAGTCTGCAAAATTTGGAACAGCGCTGGCGCGACATTGAGGCGCAGCTCCAATCGTTTGAGCAGCGTGTGCGTTATTTGGAGGTATTGCATCTGTGAATGTGACATACCAGATTGGAACCCTGCATATCGGTTCGCTTACGAACCAGAGTTCATTGACGATCGGAGTCATGCAGCATTCGCCTGGCTTGGCGGACGATGACGAAGCAGAGTGGGAAGATACGGATCGGGAGGGGGATTAAGTAGGAGCCGCTTGCTTGATCCCCTCTATCCACATATGGATGGTTTCGTCAATGACGAGGATTTGGACTTTTAGTTGATAGGACTGGTTTTCAATGGTAAAAAAACGGCCGTCTACAAGTCCGATGACCAGTTGGGGGTTCGCTTTCAAACTGTTTAAGTCCCTGTCTAACAGAATACGCAGATGATCTTTCGCATACTTTGTGATGGCCAGCTTGGTAAACTCATCGGGTGCTGTTACGGTGACCTCAATTTTATGAACTTTGCTCTGTTTCTGTTTGTCTAACAAACTTTTTTTCAAAGTATCGACTTCTTCTTGCAGTTGGTTGTTCTCCGCGCGCAGTTTCCCCATTTGCAGATAAAGAAGATCCATGTCATGACCCTTCACGGCAACAATCAGTGTGGCCCCGCACAGCATTCCGACCAGAAACAATGCCAAGCGCTCCATTAGATACCCCGTTCGGAAGCGATCCATTTTACCAAATAAAATCCTACCTGACAGCCGAGGAAGGCAGCAATCAGATAGGCAAACTGTTTGACGACCGGGTTGAATTTCAGGTACCAGACGCCGTCGCCGATGATTTTGATTGCGTCCATCGAACCGCCTAGGGCGGCCACCAATGCCCATATTTTTAATTGGTCGGCAAGATCCAGCATGGTTTTCATAGGCGGATGATGAGTCAACATCGCCCCCACTGCTCCTACCAGTGAACCGCCGATTACAAGTCCGAGCGCTACAAAAAAATCAAGCACAATCGTTGAGAAAAAGCGATCCATTGCGATTCCCCCTCGTCACAACATATGACAAGCCGGTTCATAAAATAACCGCAGGTTTAGGGGGATTTTAGGGGGGTGTTGAATCCGCGATGTGTTTCAGTTTTTGCAGCAGGTGTTGAGGTGTATAGGCTTCCAGCAATTCGCCGTCTACATAAGTGAAAAACGTGAGATAACAGGCATTGCAGTGGTCAAGACAGGAATAAACGACAATTTCCGCGTCTGGCAACATCGCTCGGATGTCCGGAATCCACATTCGTGTTTCATTGGTTTCACAAATTTCAATGACCATCATGTCGCCTCCTTCTCCCAAATTTCTTTTTGCAGAGCTTTCTTCTTTATAAATTCATCTTCTCGAAAGAATTTTGAAGTGTCAAACAGGATCGTTTTATTTTCAGAAAATTTCCGCTATAATGAAAACGTATTCAGAGGGGGGGATCACAATGAAGAGGCAAGATTTGATTGCAAAGCAAGATGGGAATGTATTATGCCTTACGTTGAATCGTCCGGAATCTTTAAATGCGTTCAGTCCGGATATGATGGAAGGCATGTTGGAAGCGGTGGAATATGCAAGAAAAAATGAAGGGGTGCGAGCGGTTTTATTGTCCGGTGCAGGACGTGCTTTCAGTGCGGGCGGCGATGTGAAAGGAATGGGCCAAGGGAGCACGCCGCTGCTTACATATGATCATGTTGGGCGTTTAAATCGACTGGTGACAGCCATGAGCGAACTGGAAGTGCCGATTGTAGCGGCGGTTCATGGGTATGCGGCAGGAGCGGGAGTTTGTTTGGCGCTGGCCTGTGACAACATTTTAGCGGCGGAAGACAGCAAATTTGTGCTCAGTTTCTCGAAGGTAGGTCTTATAGCGGACGGCGGAGGCCTATTTTTCCTGCCCCGTACGATCGGATTGTATCGGGCGAAAGAACTGCTTTTCAATGCGGAACCGATTGATGCCCAGACCGCATTGAATTGGGGAATGGTCAATCGATTGTATCCTGCCAACCGATTGATGGAAGAGGCGCTGAGTTATGCACAAAAATTAGCGAATGGCCCCAGCCGTTCGATCGGAATGATTAAGAAAATCGCAAACAAATCGTTGATGGCTGATTTGGCGGCGATTTTGGAAACGGAACGGATGACGCAAGCCATGATTCGTACAACGGAAGATCATAAAGAAGGTGTGCAGGCGTTTATTGAAAAGAGATCGCCTAATTTCAAAGGGAGATAGTCTGCTTTCGGAAACAGCCTATTTTAGAAAGGAAAAACTATTTTTATTGAAGATATGTGTTGTTCGTCGTTCTCCGTTTTGGTTCTCCGTTTTATAGATGCGAAAATTGGATGGGGTACGCGGGAATTTCACGCGGCCCCTCTTGAGCTTAGTTTTAGTAGGATGCCCGGGTCACTTTTTGATTATGCTGCCTCTTTAAAGTGATAAGAAATAAGGAGAAATCCAGAGATTGAATTGTATGCGTGCATCTAAAGCCAAGATTTTGTTTCGCTTTGTTTTGCAAAAACGATTGATCCAAACTGTCGATCATGATACTATATCCCTTGTCGCCGTGAGCGAGCGGCACGAAAAAAGATAAAAACTTCCACTTGTTTTGGGCGTTTGAATCTGTTAAGATCATGTTTGTCGCTGCTTTTGGGAAGCACAACGAGTCGTTCTTTGTACCCAAAGGGCACAAGCACCCGAGGGGCACAAGCAACGCTAAGCCACCAAAGGTGGCAGTCGTTCTTTGAAAACTGAATCGTGTAGGGAGCCAGATGGATTCTTAAGGAAATCCCGATTCCTGCGGAACGGGATCCATTCACAGAGGTGGCTCCGCTAAGAGCGCCAACGTCCTGTTGGCAACGCGGAGTATATCATCCATGATATAAGAGTTTGATCCTGGCTCAGGACGAACGCTGGCGGCGTGCCTAATACATGCAAGTCGCGCGGGCGGAAAGAGAGCTTGCTCTCTGGAAGCCAGCGGCGGACGGGTGAGTAACACGTGGGTAACCTGCCTGACAGACTGGGATAACGCCTGGAAACGGGTGCTAATACCGGATAATCAGCCTTTAGGCATCTAAGGGTTGTAAAAGGTGCTACGGCATCACTGACAGATGGGCCCGCGGCGCATTAGCTAGTTGGTGGGGTAACGGCTCACCAAGGCGACGATGCGTAGCCGACCTGAGAGGGTGAACGGCCACACTGGGACTGAGACACGGCCCAGACTCCTACGGGAGGCAGCAGTAGGGAATCTTCCACAATGGGCGCAAGCCTGATGGAGCAACGCCGCGTGAGTGAAGAAGGCCTTCGGGTTGTAAAACTCTGTCTTTGGGGACGAATGGCTGAGAGAGGGAATGCTCATGGCGTGACGGTACCCAAGGAGGAAGCCACGGCTAACTACGTGCCAGCAGCCGCGGTAATACGTAGGTGGCAAGCGTTGTCCGGAATTACTGGGCGTAAAGCGCGCGCAGGCGGCCATTTAAGTCTGGGGTGAAAGCCCGGGGCTCAACCCCGGGATGGCCCTGGATACTGGATGGCTTGAGGATCGGAGAGGCAAGGGGAATTCCACGTGTAGCGGTGAAATGCGTAGAGATGTGGAGGAACACCAGTGGCGAAGGCGCCTTGCTGGCCGATAACTGACGCTGAGGCGCGAAAGCGTGGGGAGCAAACAGGATTAGATACCCTGGTAGTCCACGCCGTAAACGATGAGTGCTAGGTGTTGGTGGGGTCCACCCATCAGTGCCGAAGTCAACACAGTAAGCACTCCGCCTGGGGAGTACGGTCGCAAGACTGAAACTCAAAGGAATTGACGGGGGCCCGCACAAGCAGTGGAGCATGTGGTTTAATTCGAAGCAACGCGAAGAACCTTACCAGGGCTTGACATCCCGCTGACCGGTTTAGAGATAGACCTTCCCTTCGGGGCAGCGGAGACAGGTGGTGCATGGTTGTCGTCAGCTCGTGTCGTGAGATGTTGGGTTAAGTCCCGCAACGAGCGCAACCCTTGA